>NZ_CP113061.1:2217500-2561666 GCF_026625745.1 Asticcacaulis sp. SL142
TGGTTGGAGGCTCCTTATTCAAAACCGGTCGGGATGTTGTCAGCGTTCGCGCTCTTGAAAACATTACCCTCTTTGCTAAAGATGGGGATAGAATTGGACTCGTTGGCCACAACGGGGCTGGCAAATCAACACTTCTAAAAGTCTTGGCCGGTGTAATTGCCCCCACAACAGGCACTGTGACTGTGCATGGTGAAATTTCCGCAGCTCTGAACACAACCCTCGGGCTGGACATGGAAATATCAGGACGAGAAAATATACTTTTGTTAAGTTATTATCGCGGCATTAAACGTGAGAAAGTTCTTGATAATATTGATGAGATAGTAGCTGCCGCAGATTTGGGCCACTTCATAGATTTACCTGTACATACCTACTCTTCCGGCATGCTTGGCAGGCTTACATTCGCCGTTGCCACTTCTTTTGAGCCTGATGTCGTCTTAATGGATGAATGGTTACTAGCAGGTGATATTAATTTCTTATCACGCGCGGTTGAACGTACAACCGACTATGTAAAAAAGTCGCGGATCCTTGTTTTAGCCTCTCACTCTACAAACATCATAAAGAGCATCTGCAATAAGGCCGTTTATCTAAAAAAAGGCCAGATAGTTGCCGTCGGTGATCCTGATGAGATTATAAAAATGTATGAAACCGACCCCGAAGTTATCGGCGGGCATTTTGTATCGCAATAATATAAATGATTCGGGTGAATTATGTCTTCAGAAATTACATCGGTAATAATTGCCTATAATGAAGAAAGTCTGCTAAGGCATACTTTGGCACCGATTAAATCCATAAGTAATCAGGTAATAATAGTCGACATGGGATCATCTGACGAAAGTCATTCCATTTATGATGAAATACTTGATAAAGATGATTTAGTACTAAACTACCGTCGTGAAAATCTTTATGATTTTGGTTTTGCTCACCCAAGAAATTATGGCGCTAAACGTGCAAAAACCGAATGGATTTTAGCCATTGATTGCGACGAGTACATTAATGCTGCTGATTTTATAGCAGCTAAGTCGATACTGGAAACTACGAAAACTAATGCATTTGATTTGACGCGTTTAAACTATGTAAAAACGCCGGATTTTGACCTAACTAATATAGGCACGATTATCGAATCTGCCGAAAAACGCATTGAAAGCCACCGTAGACTTTACCGTAATACTCCGCGGGTTCGGTGGGAAGGGATGATACATGAAGAACTGTGGGTAGGCGACATAAATGCTTATTTTGATTGCGAACCGTTTCCAGTTCCGCTTCACCACCTAAACCAATTTAAAGAAGGCGAGTCTGCGCATACCAAATTTGGACTATATTCTTACTTAACCTTGCAAGCAATAATTTTTCCATGCCTAAGGTATGGTACAAACGATTTTTGGTTTACAGAGTTCCCCAAGCAGAGCCTTGAGGCTATGTTAAACGCTTCCCGCGACTTTGCTACATTAATTCAATTACCTCAGCTTGATGAGGATGTTATTCGCAAACAATTGGGGGAAGATCAGCTTAAGGCTTCATCAGATAATGCTTAAAAATCACACATCCCGTCGCCAGACTTTGTATTCTTGGTGATTTACAACTGCATTGTATAAATCATTAGCACTCTCTGCCCAAGTTTTGACCTTAAGTGACCCTGCAGCCTTTTTGTATTTTTTTTGCATTTTCAACCACGTATTAATTGAATCCGCAAATTCACGCCCGGATTTCTCATTAAAATAGTAAGGGCTTTTTCCGCCAATCTCCCTAAATACAGGCAAGTCACGCGCTAAAACGGGCTTTCCGTGTCGAGTAGCTTCGACTAACGGCAATCCAAATCCTTCACCTTCACTTGGCAATATTACAGCCGTTGCACGCATGTAAAGGCTCTCCAGAACCTCATCTGAAGCCTCACTAAACCAAAACAATCGGCGTCCCATTTCAGGATGGCAAGACAAATATTTAATGAGCGGCTCAACCGCCCACCCTTGCTTGCCCACTAGTACGAAGCTGGCATTTCCGCCAGATTTCCAAAACGCCTCAGCGCCATCTAAAAGTCTGCGAATTCCCTTTCTAGGTTCAATAGTCCCGACAGTTAGAAATACTGGCCACTCGGCAGAGATTTGATCTAAAAGAGATTGATGAGAGCAACTTATCCCGCGTGTAGGTACGATATTACCTAAATCTGCACCTAAATGCCACCACGACAAAGTTAGGTCTCTGATCCGATCAGGTTTTTGGCATTGCAAATGACTTAAAACATCATCAGCAACTGCTCGAGATATGCAAACCAATTGATCCGCACAAACTTCAATACGATTGACCCAATTATTGACGGCGTCGCCGAGACCAACGTCAAACCACTCAGGTCTTAAAACTGGCAGCATATCATATATCACCCATACCAATTTGACTCCTCTCATTCGCTCACGCAGCAATGCTTGCATTGCCCCCTCGGAAATCGTTGCGTCCAGATCAAGGCCAAGAAAGATATCACCTGAATAAAATGTTACGTAGGTATCAACATTTTCTAAATTTGGTAAATCCAAAAATCTGGACGTATAAGCACGCGCATATTTATAATAATCCCCCTCACGATAAACAGGCTCAACCCGGTAAATTGTTTCCATAGAGAGAAAATGCCTCAAAATACTGCGTACAACACGTTGAATGCCTGTTTTTGCATCCCTGTGGACTAGTTCAGAAATATCGACCAGAAGTGCAGGGGGGCGGTTATGTGGTAATAAATTAGACCCCATAAGAACTGCCAATTCCGTGGCATCTTCTGACGGAAAATGGTTAGGCAACTGGGTCAGAAGCTCTAATATTGGCGTGATTTGGGACGAAGCAGACCGTAGCCCCTGACGCGTTGAAGATGATAGTTTATATCCTGGCTCAAAAGCGCCAAGAAACAATGCACCTTGTATGTTTCGCAATGAATTAACGTCGATGCTTAGATTCTCATCACGCAAACCACCATAGCCTTTTGTTAAATAGCGCAGGTATGGAGACGTATTAATGCGGACGACATCATGCGCATGTAATATAATTGCAGGCCCTTCGCTTAAAGTTTTTTCTTGGGCGTTTGTAAGGCAGTTGCCTTCGATAACGACCAAAGGCAGTCGGCTTCGATCAAAATTGGGCTGTTCTGAGGCCTGAATATCGATAGCATCGTTATCTATTTGAACTTTTCTACCTAAAAAGGTGTATTTGACATCAAAATCATCGCCCCTGGCTGAATGGCGGTTCGTCAATTCTGAAAAACCATCCATGGCCAACTCAGCCGATCGCTTCCATGAGAACAAGGCTTGCTGTCTAAGCGCATGACTTCGTCCAGCTTCCCACGCGCCTCGATCATTCAACAGGCTGTGGATTTTGAGCGCCAATTCATCGGACGAGAACGGGTCAAAGGTATAGTCATCACAACCAATGACCTCAGGAATGCTCGTCGTGTCGGCACCAAGCACAGGCGTACCGCACCTCATGGCTTCCAACAGCGGCAATCCAAAACCCTCAGTAAATGAGGGCATTATAGTTATTTGAGCCAGATTGTAGATTTTAACTAGATCTTCGTCCACCACGTAGCCCGGAAACACAATGTCTCCAGGCACAAGCCCGCACTTGGCGGCATAGTTCAATACATCTCGCTTCTGGGCCTGCGTCGCATTGGCTATGAGGACGAGTTGATGACGGTGGCGCATCTCATCGGGTAACTTACTGAATGCCGACACAAGACAAGCTACATTTTTTCGGGCCTCAAGAATGCCCGTATGCATGATGAATGGCTTAGTGATGCTAAAACGATGCAGAACAGCACGACGCTCGTCAGGCGTAAAATCAAGCGGCTTGAACAAGGGGCTTGCGTCGGCAAAGATCGTGACGATTTTAGCCGGATCGATACCCGCCTGATCAATGGCGACCTTACGAGTATAATCAGAAATAGCGAATAAACCGTCACAGGTTTTTAGCACGGCCAGCCGTGAGTCAAACCAAGCTTTATAGCGGGCATCCGCCAGATGCAGTTCAGGTTCCTGAAAGGGGATCAAATCATAAAGCGTAGAAAATCGGAGAGTGTGATTATCAACCCCTAGCCGGCGGTCACCTATAACCGTTTCATCACCCATGCCGTCAAAAGGAGCCGGAGTATGCAAGGCATCAACGCCTAGTCGCCGCACAAAAGCATCATATAATCCCGCGGCTCTTTGCTGGCGTATTTCATTACCCGCGATCAGCCCCATAGTCCGGTCCATGCCGCGAAAAACACGGATTGCCGACTTTGGGAGTCGTTTCTGTGCCCAATCATACGCCTTTTCGAATCTCGACGGCAGAGCCGTGTTTAGAACGGCTGTAACATCCGCCTGGCCTGTGCCTATGATGGCATCTGCCAAACCCTCAGAGTAGCGGCCGACGCCTCTTTCGGCGGATTCGCCCTGCAGAACTTGCAAATCCAAACATAGCCGCATACCCAACCGCCTGACGTTTATAAAACCTAGTTACGAAGGCGGTCATAGATCCATTTCACCTCACCCAGCAAGCCCGGATCGACAGGTGTACCGATCGCTGCAATTATGCCGGCTTCCTCTGGAGTTGGTGGCGCTATGGCCACAAGCCTGCGTTTGAGCGATGCGGGAAACAGGTCAATGATCCGATGCATAACCCGGCGCAAGGCTGCGTTCGAACGCACAACTCGCGCTAAAGCACTTATTATTATTTTTAGAATCCCGAGATTGAGCAATATTAACGCCGCCGAATGGATATTACGAAGAAACATAATTGGGGATATCGTCTTTATGGAAACACATCAGATCGCCAATACGATTTTGTACATTAGCTAATTTCAGAGTAATAGGATCGTAAGGAACATAATCAATAGATTCTATAACCTTGAAAAGATCCTGATCATCCTCATGTGCAAACCAAGCAAACCATTCGACAAATAAAACCGGCTTCATTCGGGCAAACAAGTCACGACAAGGCCTCAGTATTTCTTTATCATAACCTTCGCAATCAATTTTTATAAAACCGACCGGCTGCTTAATTTCAGTTTCAATATTTCTGAAAAGCGTTTCCATACTTACGCCACGAGCCATATATTTGGTGCCCGCAACATTTTTCAGATGCTGCGCAACATCTCTGGAGAGCCCGCCATCCAAAACACCTCCGTTACACTGGGCGTTACCATGATCGGCTAATTCAATTTCGTCCATGTCAGTGTTAGTAATTGCCGCCTGAACCACATAGAAATCACCAATATGCGTATTCATCGCTAAATTAACATGTAAAACCGGCAATACAGCAGGATTTGGCTCAACGACAACAACGCTGCCCTTACACTGAGAACTATTATCATAGCTCATTAATGCCATCGGTATCGCTGTATCCCCAGAGTGCCCGCCTATATCAATAGCAATGTGGCCCGGTTTTAGAACCTTACCCCAATGATATCCAATCGGTCCCTCCATAATTGACGTAAGACTTCTGCTCCCCTCACCCGGATGACTCCACTCGCCCCAAAGGGCACGACCACTTTTACCTGTCCAAGGCTCAGATGATATGGAGTGCAATGTCCTAAGCACCCCCATATCATAAGTTGTCTCCTGGCCATCCGCCGATATGGTGGGAAGTAGAATTTTGTTCATATTTTTTTCCGCTAATTGAATTCTGCAACCGTGCTAAAGTATCAAACCTAATTAAATTTATCTGTTACATCTCAATTGAGGGATCAATAGTAGGCTTCATAATTACACATTTACCGCCAGTATTTCTGATATAATCAACCTCGAAAAACTTATGAAATCCCTCTCTCACTTCTGGCCATGTTTCCCCGTATGGGTGGTAATCATCGCCAATCAATAGGCCTCCCTGGCGCAACATCGGCCACCACATCTCCAAGTCTCCGGTGACTGATTTCAAATCATGGCCGCCGTCAATGTGAATGATATCCGCCACCAAGCCCTTACGCTTTAAAACCTCTCCTGCGTTTATTGAGTCTAGGGGCAGGGGGATGACGTAATTTTGCAAGCCTTGGCTAACTATGTTTGCCGCGAAAGTTTTATAAAGCGATGGATATCCGCCTTGCAGCCTTAAGCTAGCGTGCCATTCTTCGTCTATCCAATGCTCGGACGCGCCAAGCCATGTGTCAATTGCGATCACCGCTCCATCAATACCAAGTTCTTTCATCCGACGCGCCATAGTGATAACCGACCCCCCCTTCCAGACGCCGATTTCGACAACAAGCCTCGGCTTCAACTCCTCTATAGCGTGAGTCAAATATATATTGTCACTGGCCCAACCTTGCAAATCAACCAGGTCTTGGTTGGCGTCTGAATATGGGTCGCTTTTGCCCCAAATAGCATTAGCCCAGTATTTTTTCGTATCGGTCATCAGTTACCCCTAAAAAATCACAACTGGTTTAAACGACATTCAGCACGTCGGCAAGACGGCACCACACTTCATATTTTAAATTCATTACAGCGTTTTGGGCGCTTATACATATTGCAATTAGTGTCTTTATTATCGCTTTAGAATGTGGGTGAACGTTATTTTTGTAGAGCACGGCAGCTCATGAATACCACGTCCGGACGGCAAATATAACTTTGCAAAAAACTGATATCATTACAGGGCAAAGCTTAAACTATTTAGCCCCCCTTACATATATGTCCTAATTAATTATGCGCCTTCGAATGCATTATAAATTCGTAGGCGCATCTATTCAATTTCGACAGAATTTAAATCCTTAATTTCCACTGCAGTCACTTCAACAAGATGGTTAGCCTCTACCCATACACGGATTTCCAAATCGACAATAGGTTGGGTGGACGCAATGGTAAAGTCCGCCAAAACCTCGTCATGACTTAAAGGCTTTAGCGCCATTTTAGACAGAACCAACCGGCCCTTATCTGCGGCCACGTCAACAAAACTGGCCCCGCTCCCCTTAGTCGCGGAGCGCCCCTTAACCTTTATAGAATAGTTTCCGGGACTTATGGCTACATATGGCCCAAACAACAAAAATCCCGCCTCACCATTGCTTCGAACTCCATCTTGCGTGCGCTGCCCATTAGCTGTGTGAAACCGGCGGTCGTGCGCTTTATAGACCCTAGAACGCTTTGATTTTCGCTTTTTATACCAGTCACCGTCAATAAGGCTTCGCTGCAATTGATCCGCACTGCCCGCCCAGGTCAGACGTTCTATATCTTTAACAAACCGTTGTTTAGGCTCTGGAGACAGCGCAAGCCACGCCTTAATCGCGCCCGCCAGATCATCAGGTTCCATGCCATTAAAATACGCCGGATATTCCCCGGCCACCTCTTTGAACACCGGCAAATCACGCGCTATAATAGGCAAACCGTGATGCATAGCCTCAATCAGCGGCAGACCAAAACCTTCGCCCTCAGAGGCAAATATCAGGCAGTCTGAGATAGCGTAGAGCTCTTCGAGACATTCATCACTCACATCTTTCAACCATATCAAATTTGAGCCAAAATGCGGATGATTAATAATATCAGAACTCAAATTTTCTACATTCCAGCCTTTGGAACCGACAATTACCCAAACCAGCTCACTATCCTGTGCCCAGAGTAAATTCATAGCCTCAAGAATTTGCCGGTGCCCTTTACGGGGCTCAATTGTTGAAACCGTCAGGAATACACGCTTTGATCTAAGTTGGTCCAAAGTATTCCGATGTATGGGTTCAATACCTATTGAAGGCGTGGTGCTCTTGATATCGCAGCCCAGATGAAAATAACCGATATTAATGTCGTTGGCACCTTCGCCGTGAGCTTCAAGCCAACGATCCAACTCATCAGCCACAGCACGCGATATGCAGATTATACCATCATTTTTTGTTACGCTGTGTAACCAATGCCGGTATCCGTCTTCAGTGCCGTCTGGGAAGGCATGAGGCATAAGCAACGGCAGAAGATCATATACGATATAATAGACCTTCACGCCAGCATTTCGAAATCCCGCTAAAAATCCCTCTTGTCGCGGCGCCAAACCTAAATGCAAATCCAAGCCAAGGAATATATCCCCGTCCTTAGGCTTCAATGGCTCGTCAGGAACATCAAGGTTCTGAAGATTGTGAGAGGAAAACAGGAAATCATGCGCACAATAATAGCCTACAGTGTTTAGGTCGGCATAAACGGGCATGATGCGAAAGCCATCAGGTGGATTCTTTATTAATTCCGAGAATATCCCTCTCGTAACGCGTTGAATCCCGCTTCGACTATCCTTTCTGATAACTTCACTAACATCAACGAAGAGGGTATTTTCATGAATTTGATGCGCTTGCCTACCTAGAAGTTGGGTAGCCTTCACTGACAGATTGATCAAATCTGTGTCCGTATTGTTATCAACATCACTTGAGAAGTTATATTGCCATCTATTTTTGATAATAACATTTAGGAGGTTTTGGGCACTTTGCTTCCATGTTAACCAGTTAGGCTTAATTTCCCCAAGCGCAATTCCATCTTGACGGCTGCTCAGCCAATTGAGCAAGCATTCGCTGATCGCCTTGGGCTCAGCGCCTGAAAAATAATGAGCAGCATCAGAGGCAACCTCCCTGAATACGGGAATATCTCGTGCGATAACCGGCAAACCATGTTGAGCGGCTTCTACAATAGGCAGTCCAAACCCCTCACCTTCTGATGCAGCTATTAGACAGCAAGAGACGTCATAAATATGCTCAAGATATTCATCGCTTATACCCTCTAACCAAAAAAGACGCGCGCCAGAGTAATTATGTTTACGAATCGACTCAGCAAGTTTGCTGACATTCCACCCTTCCCGCCCAACAATTACCAAGTTTACATCTACACCACCCCGCCAAAGATCTTCGAACGCTGCGAGCACTTGAGCATAGCCTTTCCTAGGCTCAACTGTACCGACCATAATAAAGGTCGGACGAGAGGCTAGAATATTAAGAGTTACCTCAGCCTCTTCGGGCAAACCATCATTCGGCTGCGACCCCTTAATATCAGCGCCGATATGAAACCATCCGAAAGATAGAGGACTTATCCGTTTAGGGCCATTCCTGATGAGCCATTTGCTCAAATCCGTAGCAACCGCATCACTAATACACAATAAACCATTCGAGTTAGAGATTATTTTTAGCCATGCCTCATGCAGAGGAGGCAGATAATCAGGAAATTTATCTGACATAATTAATGGCAATATATCATATACTATAAAATAAACTTCCACTCCGCAAAGCCTAAGATACGAATAGTAAGATTTATTGGCAATGACTACATCATGTTGAAGATCTAACCCTATAAAAATGTCTCCTGATGATATTTTAACAGAATCATCTTCGATTTTTGGATCACCTGAACAGGTGAAATTAGCCTGGTACCGCCTTGCATATCTATATCCTGCTTGGTCATGACGACCATATACAGCCTGAACATCAAAACCGGCAGGTGGGTTACTTAATATTTCCTTAAGCAAACTTCTGGTTACTCGTTGAACGCCTGTTCTGGAATCTCGGTGTACCAACTCAGATATATCAATCAAAAGTTGGCGCATCCCCTTATGTCCATTTTGGGAAATACAGATTGACTGCTCTTTGACTTCTTGGTCTTCGGGCTTGTGCAGCGCGTAGGAGTCTTTAAGTTCCTTAGCTATGAGGGGGACAATAAATTTACTGTAGTCGGGGAGGTCAGACACGCGAACAACATTCGAAGCATTGTATTGAGCTTCCATAGCGTCCAGGGCACGCTTTGCACTGATATCCCAAGAAAACAGTCCAGATTGAGTTTCGGCATGCTCGCGCAGAGCCATTTTAAACGCAGGATCACTCAACACTTCCTGCATTTTTGCCGAAATCGACCTCTCATCAAAAGGGTCAAACAAAGCACGACTTAAGCCTATAACTTCAGGAATACTTGTTGTATTAGACCCAATTACAGGCGCTCCACATGATAACGCTTCCAATGCCGGCAGCCCGAAACCTTCATGCCATGACGGAAATACAAAAAGATCGCAGGTAGAATATAGTTGCGCTAATTCGACATCACTAACACGGCCGCTTATAATCAGAGATCTTGACGGCAAACCGCACTGAGCCGCCTCATGCTCAAACCGCAGCTTATGTTCGCTTGGAAGGCTTCCAACGAATACCAATTGATATTTTTCACGAAGCGTTGCGGACAGCAAACTAAAGGCACGTATAAGGCGTAGGTGGTTCTTCCTCTCATCCGTGGCGCCGGAATACATAATAAAGGGCTTATCAATACCAAACTTTGTGAATAGAGCCCGCTTATCGGAATCGCCAGGGACAGTGGGTATAAAGTTACCATCCACACCCGCCATAATGTTAGCAATACGGTCACCAGGAATATTAAGCTCCGTTATCAATTCCTGACGGGCAGATTCTGAAATCGCCAGAAAAAGATCAGCTCGTTTTAAATCCTCAATCTTGCGGTTATAAAAGGCTTCGTAGTTCGGGTTAGGCGTTAGATATATCTCCTTTTGCATATAAGGAATTAAATCATAAAAAGTAACCGCGGTCGGACAGCGACCTGGCAACCGGCCGATAGAATGCACAGCGTCATCACCAAAACCTTCAAACAGGCTCGATATGTGTACAAAGTCGGGCTCCAAATTCATAAGAAATGCCTCACGAGACAGTTCAGCAACATCTGAACGCCACGCACTACCCGGCATTAAAGGCGAAGTTGGGCCAACAGCATCCCAGACCTTGATATTCTCCTGCGGTAATAGCCCTTCAAAGGCCGCACGTATGGGCGCTATCGTCTGCGTAAACATCCCATTTAACGCGATAATAACGTTATGATCAGCCCGATTTTTGATTAATGCTTTAGCGAGTGATAGGCTATAACGGCCAATTCCCCGATTTCGGCTTTCTCCTTGTACGCCCTGCAAATCCAGTACAATTTTCATGCCGTCCTCATTTAGTTTGAATGCTAATGCTTTTTAGTCAAAAGTTCGAAGAAAAGAAGATCCTCGTTTTCTTTTTCCTGTAAATGAGGGTTAATCCCTATGATTTCCATACCATCAATGTGCTTATTCGTCTCAAGATTGGTATATTTAAGGTCTTTATGTTTGTAATTTGAATAAAACTCTTTATTAAAGCGCTCGCTTTTAGAGTATTGTTTAGATGTTAGTATTTGAATAATTTCATTGCGAAATCGGCCTTGTTGGTTTTCGACACGACGAAGTTGCCTCTCAATAGCGGATACTCCAATCACCGCATGTAAAAAGCCCCTCAAATGGCTTGCAATACGTCGCCAAAGCGGTCTTCCTGTAATCAAACCCGGCAGCTCGACACCAGCCTTACGCCCTTCAACAGAGGTTCTCATCTCAAAGACTATGTGGCGTTTGTCATACCCTGCGCGCACCCTATTCAGGTAATAATTAAACCCGGCAGTATCCGGCGCCCTTAGCAGTAAATTATAATACGCTGACGAAATAAAGTTCTGATCATAAAGATCAATAAGTTCATCAAGGTTTTTGCAAATTTTTGAATTGTCTTCATCTTTATTATGCTCTAGAATAGCGCCTCCTTGATCTTCATAGCAATTTAACGTTTCAATAATAAGTTTATGATCAGAAATAACGCTCTTATTCTCCTCAACAAGAGCTTTGCACTGATTTAACATTTCCGCAACTTGACCGACTTGCAGAGAAATTATATCTTTTAATTCATTGTATTTGTTTTGCCAAACATCACGCTCGGCAAAGCTTTCTACAGCTTTTTTCTCCTTGTAATATATATCATTTCGCAAAGCCTCAATAAGTGATCCAAATTTTGCGTCGCGCTCACTTTGAACTCCTATACTGAACCCTAAGTAAGACATGTACTGGTCGTGAAGTTTTAGGATTACAGCATTTATTTCCCTTTCACGACTTAATTGATCATGCAAGTATGCATCTAGTTTGTTTTTTACTTCTTGTGTTTGCTCACATGAAGCCCGCTCAAGCTTTCTGTTTTCGATTATTAATGCCTGCTCTTTTTCTTTGATAAGCTGCAACTCTTTTATTAAGAGCGAAACATCGGCTTGAGCAGAATGAAATTTTGCATTGACTTCATTCGCATTAGAACGAACCCGCTCTAACTCCTCGGTAAGATCGGCAAAGGCTTGGTCATTTGAGGCCAGTTGTTGCCGCAAGTCATTGGCCCCGACCTGCTCCAACAAGCGATCACGCTCCGCAGATAAGCTGGCAATATCGTTTACAAGATCTTGTTCACGTTTAGAAAAGGCTGCGTTCAAAGAACTTATCTGATCGAGCATGATGTCGTTTTCCAGAATTATGGTCATGAAGATTGCCTGGCATCCAATTCTATAGGTTCGGACAGCACACCCCATACAGATGGCGCGGCGGGTCGATAATCATCAACGCTTTTAACACTTTCAATATATCGTGCACTTACGCGACTCAAACTAAATCCGAGTAAGCGTGTATCAGGGCTGCCGTTAATCTGATTTGGGCTTACAAGATGTGTCTGTTTAAAACCAATGACCAATTCTGGTTGCTGAGATAAAATTTCAAAAGACACTGTTTGCGGTTCCGAATTCATAGTACGAAAAAGGACATACCCTGTTGCATAGTCGCCTACAGATATTTTTAAAACTGGGGCAGATAACGAAGCCCCGTCATAAATACCTATTTCCATTTCCAAAACTATTCGAGCATATGACGAGGCGCCTACACTTACAGGAATAACAAGTTCTGATACCACGCTGCCTGACCATATTCCCCAGTGCTCGCTAGCATGGAAACCACTCCTGAAGTAGTGACCGCTTTGACGTGATGATATGGGCAAGGTCCAATTTTGCGAAAGGGAAAGGGGCTTATCAAGGACACCAAGTGCTATACCTTGTGTTTCCGCCAGCGCTACAGATACGTCTAGTTTTTGGTCATGTATTGATGGCGTTCCTGTAAAAGCAGATGCCAATAGTTTGACTTCATTTTCATCAGAGCTAACTGATGGCAAAATTGTTCGCACGGACGGTTCAATTTTGATTTCATATTGCAACGCCCTAAATGCCCAAGCATCCAAGCTATTACGAACCAGGTTATCCCCTAAAAAGAAAGCGCCCTTTTCGTGCAATTCAGAAACGTCTCCTTTTCCTATCAACGCCTTCCAAAAAGTCTCAGTGAGGATTGAGTGACCTAAAAAATGCATAGGGTGTTCAATGCCTTGACTCGACAACTTGAGTCTTGGGTCAGATATCAAAAACTGCGTATCATGTCCTATAGCCTGAGCTTCAACACC
This sequence comes from Asticcacaulis sp. SL142, assembly GCF_026625745.1. NCBI lineage: Bacteria > Pseudomonadati > Pseudomonadota > Alphaproteobacteria > Caulobacterales > Caulobacteraceae > Asticcacaulis > Asticcacaulis sp. SL142. The sequence continues at coordinate 2,230,717 of NZ_CP113061.1, forward strand.
CAAAGACGACGACAGGGTTATGATCGCAGGAATATCAGGATTGGAAAATAATAACCCGTAGCTATTACCCCTCATGGAGATAACAGTTTTGCCAAGTCGGCTACGTAAAAATTCTGTGATGTGGCTGCTGTTAGACCTGCCTGGATGCTCCAGGAATGCTACGGTATTATATGGTTTTAGCCGTTCACTTAACACCCCAGCATAATCTTGCCAGGTGGCAAAGGTACCATCCTTAATAACAACACTATCAGCGGATGTTTGCCCGATTAGCAAGGGGATACCATCAGGTAAATGACAAGCGGGGTGCTGCGATCTCATAAAAAAAGCTTTAAACCGACTGACCTGGGTGGATATCTCCGATGGATCGAACTGTAAATTAGCGAGACATGACTCTATCTGTGGGCAATTGGATGTTGCTCCAAAGGCGAGGTCTTTCAAAAATCTTAGAGGATGAATAAATAGATTTATGTATCTTTTGCTATCAGTATGCAGCCGATTTCGAATAGAGGGCGGCATTTCAAAACCAACTACTAAATCCTGATTTAATAGTTGGTCATAAAGGCTCGCAAATAATATGGGCGAAGCGGCCTCATAATTTTTAGCCCAAGCACTCTCAGAATTTATGATATAATTTTCATAGGCCTCAGCACTACCAAAACACGCTTGAAAAAGTTCTGGGTCTTCAGGCGCATTCACTAATGAAAGTTCCACATCTCCGCTACTGATCAGAGCTTTTTGGATCAATTCATAACACCACCTAAGGTTACGGTTCTGGAAGTTAGAAACTTCGCTTTTTCCGGGTTTGAAACGGTAAAGGTCGCAGGTTATAGCGACACGAATTTTACTCTTTACCATAATTATTCCGTTCATACGATTCGGCTAACGCCTTTTTGAAGGTATATATTTACGTCTAAGATATAAAAATAATTTGGCAACCTACAAATCCAATAGCTCTTGAAAAGCATTCTTAACTCCTCGCATATCACGCTTGTATTGGGAAAAATCCTTGGCTCAACAGCGTAGAACCGATATACGCCCAAGGGAATTCAGGAGCCCAGATAATGCAATTATTCGCTGATACCGCCGACACCAAGGTGCTGGCTGAACTTATGGAAACCGGTCTGATCGACGGGGTCACGACCAACCCGACCATTATCGCCAAGTCCGGCCGCAATATGTTTGAGGTCATTAAGGAAATCTGCGACCTGGTGCCCGGCCCGATCTCAGCCGAAGTGGTATCAAACGACGCCAAAAACATGATATTAGAGGGCGAAAAACTGGCCAAGATCGCCACTAACGTCGTGGTCAAGGTGCCGCTCACCGTTGAGGGCCTCAAAGCCACCAAGGAATTGTCGGCGCAAGGGCTGATGACCAATGTGACCCTATGTTTTTCGGTCTCTCAGGCCATGCTGGCCGCCAAGGCGGGCGCGACCTTTGTGTCGCCGTTCATTGGCCGTCTGGATGATCACGGCGCCGACGGTATGGGCCTGATCCACGATATTCGTCAGCTTTATGACATGCATGAGTTTGACACTGAGATTCTGGCGGCGTCTGTGCGCAATTCAAAGCATGTCGCCGATGCGGCGCTTGCCGGTGCCGATTGTGCCACCCTGCCGCCGTCGGTGTTTATGGAGCTGTTCAAGCATCCGCTGACCGATAAGGGCCTGGATGCCTTTATGAAGGATTGGGCCTCGACGGGTCAGTCGATACTGTAATTTAAAAAGCCGCCTGAGACGATCAGGCGGCTTTTTCTATAGCCGCAACCGTCGCTTCAAAGGCCAGTTGAGTTGAGGTATGGCGGGCCGGGAAATCCTTGACCGATTTCAGGATCACCAGATCGGCAAAGCGGTCAGGGAATGTGGCGTCCTCGCCCTTAAGCATGGCTTTAAGCGCATCGCGGGCGGCGGTGATTTCCGCGGTCGTCGCCCCAATCACATGCTGGCTGAGGATGGCCGCGCTTGCCTGCCCCAGGGCGCAGGCTTCGACATCGTGAGCAAAATCGGCCACCACATCGCCGTCCATTTTGACATCCACGACGATATGACTGCCGCACAGTTTTGAGGCGCGCTCGGCGGTGCCGTCGGGGGCTTCAAGCCGCCCGACGTGCATGAGTTGCGTCGTGCGTTTCAGGATTTCGCGGGAATAAAGTTCGTCGATCATGAACTTGAAATCGTGCCTTCCACGCGGTTTTTCAAGGCCGTAGCCATGGCTTCAAACCCTTTGCGTAGATGCGGGCGGTAAAGCTTGCCCTCGCGTTCCGAGAAATACCCGCCGAACAGGGCACCTACCGCAAAGCTGGAGCCGGTTTTCGACAGTTCTTCCATCTCGAAATAGCGGGTCAGGCTGCCTTCCCAAAAGCGCTTGGGCACGCCGATATGCAGGTGTGACATCGGCGACCAGTCGGACAGGAAACCCTTGACCTCCCAATCGCCCAGACCTTCGTAATGCTCAATGACGTGGAACGGCCCGCCGAATTTCAGGGTCGCTTCGGCATGTTTATGGATCGGTGACCATTGCGGCCAGTTGTTGATGTCGGCAATGACCTCATAGACGTGATCGACCGGGGCGGCGATGCCGATGCGATATTCAACCTTTACAGCCACAGCTATACTCCTGCCTTGAGTTTCCAGGTCGCACCCGTGGGTGAATCCATCACCTCGACCTTGAGCGCGTTCAGTTCATCACGGATGCGGTCGGCCTCGGCCCAGTTTTTGGCGGCGCGGGCCTCTGTGCGGGCGACCAGCAAGGCCTCGACCTTAGCAGTCAGATCGTCCGACGCACCGCCTTTGAACCAAATTTCGGGGTCTTGTTGGAGGATGCCGAGAATATCAGCAGCCTGCTTAATAGATGCACGCAACCAAGCCATATACTTGTCTCTTGGTTCACTAGAGCTTAGTTCGCGTTCGAGCGCCGAAGCTGCCTCAAAGATGACTGCAAGCTGTTGCGGAGTATTGAGATCATCCAAAAGCGGCCACAAATTAACTTCCGCTTGCTGCTCCGCGGGATAAAAGCCGTGGTCCATAGGATCACGACTAGCGGTCTCTTCCATCAAGGCATTCAGGTGAACTGTACGCCGCCATAGGCCATAGAGACGATCCAGATTTTTCTTACTCTGCTCCAGCAGTTCAGGCGTCCAGTTGAGGGGCGAGCGATAGTGACCACTCAACAAAGCCCAGCGGATTACCTCACCCGGATATTGTTTGGTCAGATCGTGGACCAGAACCACATTGCCAAGCGACTTCGACATCTTCTCGCCGGACATATCGAGAAAACCATTGTGCATCCAGTAGCGAGCATAGGCCGCCGGATCGTCATGACCGTGGGTGGCGCAGGACTGCGCAATCTCATTGGTATGGTGCGGGAAAATCAGATCCTGACCGCCGCCATGAATATCAATCGGCAGGGTCAGCACCGCTTCGCTCATGGCGGAGCATTCAATATGCCAGCCCGGCCGCCCCGGCAGAACCTCTCCGGTTTCAGGGTTGCGTGGCCCCGGCCAGACCGGCTCACCGGGCTTTGACGGCTTCCACAACACAAAATCGGCGGCATCGTCCTTGTTTTCAGCCACTTCGACCCGCGCGCCGGCAATCATATCATCCAATGATCGCCCCGACAGCTTGCCATAGCGGCCTGAGCCGGCGTCATAATCGGCCACGCGGAACAGCACTTCGCCATCGTCGGTGACATAGGCCGCTTGGCGTTCGATCAGTTTTTCAATCATCGCCACCATGTCGGGCATGTGATCGGTCGCGCGCGGCTGGTAGGTCGGCGGCAGGGCGTTTAATGCCGCCATATCGGCATTATAGATATCGGCAAATTTATTAGTGATGACGGAGATATCGACGCCCTCATCCATCGCCTTTTTGTTTATCTTATCGTCAACATCGGTGATGTTGCGAGCGTAGATGACATGCTGTTCGCCGTAGATATGGCGCAGCAGGCGATAGAGCACATCGAACACCACGACCGGGCGGGCATTACCGATATGGGCGTAGTTATATACCGTCGGCCCACAGACATAGAGCGTGACCCGCTCCGGATTTTTCGGTTCAAACTCGCGCTTTTTCCGCTCAAGCGTGTCGTAGATCGTTAGTTTCATAAGCCAGACTTAAGTAGGATATAAGTATTTTTCGGTTGTAATAACCGCCATTCGCCCCATATAGACGCGGTTAGGTCATGACTGCACGTAAATTTTGGCGCTGATTTCATCTAAATAGGCGCGCTTTGCGTAAGTTCATAGACCGCAGAGGGATGCCACGCGTCATTCCGGGCCCGTCGGTCCGGCGCCACTCGGCCCTCATAGAGAGATGTAATGGACAGTTTTGACCCCAATCATGGCACCGTGTCTGAAAACGCCGCCAATGATCTTACCCCGACCCCCAAAGCGCACCCCGCCCGCCCCAGCCGGGATGAAGCTCTGGCCGCCGTACGCACGCTTTTGGCCTGGGCCGGTGACGACCCCACCCGCGAAGGCCTGATCGATACGCCCAAGCGCGTTGTCGATGCCTACAATGAGTGGTTCCAGGGCTACACCGCTGACCCGAAGAAGGAGCTTTCGCGCACCTTTGAGGACGTGCAGGGCTATAATGACATGGTCATGCTGCGCGATATCGACGTCGAAAGCCACTGCGAGCACCATATGGCACCGTTTCTGGGCAAGGCCTATGTCGCCTATGTCCCGACCGATAAGGTGGTAGGGATTTCCAAAATCGCCCGCGTCGTCGAAATCTACGCCAAGCGCCTGCAGACTCAGGAAACCCTGACCAAGCAGATCACCGAAGCCTTGCAGGAATCTCTGAATCCGGAAGGAATCGCTATCCTGATTGACGCCGAGCATCAGTGCATGACCACCCGCGGCGTGCACCACAAACACGTCTCGACCATCACCACCAGCTTTACGGGCGTGTTTGAGACCAATCTGGCGCTGCAGGAACGCTTTATCCGCCTAAGCCAGTCACGGTAAGCGGGCGCGGTAATTATAAAGTTTTTATGAATTAAACGCCCCGCTGATTATTCTGCGGGGCGTTTGTATTTAAGGGCTTGCGCACTCCGATTAAAATAATTTAATCTCATCACATGAGGTTACAGATATAGGGCTTTATGGGCTTTACAAACGCCTGTTAATTATCCTAAATCGCAAACCTGAGATTTACGACGCCCCGCAGGCTTAAGCCACACGGGCTTTTAGGGAGTGTGCATATGGGCGCGAAGCTCGGTGGCGGTGGCGGTTCACGCTATACTGTCGAACAGAATTCTGACATCAACGTGACGCCCTTCGTGGACATCATGCTGGTTCTGCTGATTATCTTCATGGTGTCGGCACCTATGGCGACCGTGTCGATCAAGCTGGACTTGCCGCCCGCATCGGCACCGCTGAACCCGCTCGAAGAAAAGAAAGACCCTGTGTTCGTGTCCATTCAGGACAAGGACACCTATTATGTCGGCACTAAGCAGGTGACCATCGAAACTCTGGCCGCTGATCTAGCCGCGGCTCTGGCCAGCCCGAACCCGACCGATGAGCGCGTTCTGGTGCGCGCCCAACCGGACGTTGAATACGAAGAGTTCATGAAGGTTCTGAACGAGCTTCAGGAAAATGGTTACTTCAAGATCGGCCTGATCAACGAAGACATTTCGTAATTCATTCAGATCATTGAATGATAAGTTTAAGCGCCGGAAGCCATCTTCCGGCGCTTTTTCGATTAAGCTGCACATATGACACCCCAAGACGCCCAAGACGAAGACATTGATGACGATCTGCTGGAGGCTTCGGCGCAAAGCGACGGGCAGGTTGTTGACCTCGTTCTTACGTCCGATGCCGCCGGAGAGCGGCTGGATCGTGCCCTGATGGCAGTTCTGGGTGAGGCAGCCCCCGATATTTCACGCGCGCGCTTACAAGCCCTCATTGCCGGAGGCCGCCTGACCTTTGAGGGCCACCTCATCCCTGACGGCAAGCATAAGGCCAAGGCCGGTCAGTACAGCCTGACCATACCCGCGCCGATTGCCGCGCTTCCGCAGCCTCAAAACCTGCCGATTGAGATTCTTTATGAAGATGCCCATCTGATTGTGGTCGTCAAACCCTCTGGCATGGCCGCGCACCCGGCACCGGGGACGCCAGACGGCACGCTGGTCAACGCCCTGCTCCATCACTGCGGCGACACATTATCCGGCATAGGCGGGGTGCTGCGCCCCGGCATTGTCCACCGCCTCGATAAGGACACGTCGGGCGTTATGGTCGCCGCCAAATCCGATGCCGCCCATCACGGCCTAAGCGCGCTATTTGCCAAACACGACATCGGCCGCGCCTATCTGGCGATCGTGCGCGGTACGCCCAAGGCCACAAAGGGCACCGTCACCACCCAGATCGGCCGCTCCCACCATGACCGCAAGAAAATGGCGGTGCTTAAGGCCGGCGGCCGCGAAGCCACCACCCATTACACGGTTCAGGCAAGCTTTGGCGGCACCAAACCCGCCGCCTCACTGGTGCGCTGCGAGCTGGAAACCGGCCGCACCCATCAGATTCGCGTCCATATGGCCCATCTGGGCGCGCCCTGCCTCGGTGATCCGGTCTATGGCTCAGGTGCTCCGGCAGCCCCCGTGCAGGCCCTGCTGCGGGAACTGAACTTCACCCGTCAGGCGCTGCACGCCACCCATCTGGCCTTTGTTCACCCCATAACGGGCGAGGCTTTGAGCTTTGACGCCCCTCCGCCAGATGATTTTCAAAACCTGCTCACCGGGCTCACAGAGTTGTGATCCGGCCAAAAAGCTGAAAACACCTGTTATGCATCGCCTTTTTGTCGTATAAGATGTGGAGATTACGGATGATACCCACCTTAAGCTGATGACTTTCGCCCCTTAATTTCTATTTTGTGCAGCTTCGCATAAAAATAATTCCTCATTGCGGGGATTACCCCTTTTAATTCATTTAGCCGATACCTACATCTGGATTTGATCATTGATCGTATCTTCTGATGCACGCCATGTAATTGCCGCGAGGTTCAGGTAGAACCCAGGGCTATTACCGGGGGCTGGCTTTAAAGGACACGCATCATGGCAGACACAAACGAGGCCCAGATCACCTATGGCGACGGGCCGGTCAAGGATACGCAGATGAGCACTTCCGTAGCTATTCCAAACCCATCGGTACTGTCACCCGATGGCGGCCTTAACCGTTACCTGTCCGAGATTCGTAAATTCCCGATGCTGGCCAAGGACGAAGAGTTCATGCTGGCCAAAAGCTGGCAGGAGCATCAGGATTCCAAATCGGCGCACCGGCTGGTGACGTCGCACCTGCGGCTAGTCGCCAAGATCGCCATGGGCTATCGCGGCTACGGCCTGCCGATGGGCGAAGTCATCAGTGAAGGCAATGTCGGCCTGATGCAGGCGGTCAAGAAGTTCGATCCTGACCGCGGTTTCAGGCTAGCGACCTATGCTATGTGGTGGATCAAGGCCTCGATTCAGGAATATGTCCTGCGGTCATGGTCGCTGGTGAAAATGGGCACCACCGCGGCGCAAAAGAAGCTGTTCTTCAATCTGCGCAAGGTGAAGTCCGAAATTTCGGCTCTCGAAGACGGTGACCTGAAATTCGATCAGGTTGAGCAGATCGCCACCAAGCTGGGCGTCTCGAAAGATGACGTGATCAGCATGAACCGCCGCATGTCCTCACCGGACTCGTCGCTCAATGCCCCCTTACGCGCCGCCGAGGGTGACTCAGAATGGCAGGACTGGTTGGTCGACGACAAGGTTGAGAATCAGGAGACGGTTCTGGCTGAGTCCGAAGAACATTCCCTGCGCATGGGCCTGCTCGAAGAAGCTATGGTCGAACTGAACGACCGTGAGCGTGAAATCCTGACGGCCCGCCGCCTGAAAGACCAGCCGGTGACGCTTGAGGAACTGGCGGAACGGTTTGGGGTGTCGCGTGAGCGCGTCCGCCAGATCGAAGTCCGCGCCTTTGAAAAGCTGCAAAAAGCAATGATGGAAGCGGCCCGTTCACAACAACTGGCCTAAAAATATCTCGATAAAAAGTTTCGACGCTAAAGCGTCAAATACATTTTTATCGTTTCAATACTGTAAAATCCAAGCTCGGGGCGGCCCGACGCTTGGATTTTGCTTTATTATTTAGAGCGGAATGACTTTTGATAGAATTATTCCGCTCAAGCCGCCACTGAGGCGGCGGCCAAGGTGGCGGAGCCACCGCCCGGCGAGGGGCTAAAATAGCTAAGCGACCGCTTCGCTTTTGGGCGGATCATCGATGCGGAACAGCTTGGCCAGCGTCGCCACCGGCCCGCGCAAGCTATCGCCGCTCAGGGTGCCGCCCTTATAGGCCATGAAAATTTCCGTCACCGCCCCTTTGAAGCCGGGATCGCTGATCGCCTTGCACGCCGGGACCAAGACTTCGAGCTGGGCCACGATCGCGCGATTGGCCTGCTTACGGTCAACATCAAACTGATCGGCGGCGGCGCGCAAAATGCGCACACTCTGCTCAATCCGCTTCATACCGTCCGACATAGTCTCCGGTGCCCGTTTACGCGGTCCGGCACCTGAGTTAAAGCGCCTACGATCAGGGCCGACATACATGACCGCCTCAATCCACGGCGGGGATTTTGTGACGGCATGTTCAAGCCGTTTCAGCAAATCACCCGACGCGAACGGCTTTTTCATGATCTCATCGGCGCCACAGTCGCGCGCCTCTTTGAGCGTTTCCGGCAAGTCGTTCGACGCCATCATGATGATCGGGATCTTGCGGCATTTCATGTCCGACCGGCGCACGGCCGTGACGAACTTAGCGCCCTCAAGATTTTGCGCCCGAAGATCGCAAAAAATCAACTGGGGGTCCATGTCTTCGCAGATCATCATGGCCCGGCGGTCATTGGTCTCAACTATGGTTTTCTCAGTCCCCAGAACCCGCAGCATATCCATGAGGATACGCGCATAGGCCGGATTGCTTTCCAGCACCAGAACCCGCTTGACGTGGGGCTTAATTTTGGCTTCGAGCTTTGGGTCGAGAGAAAACACAGTGTTCCAGCCGTAGTGAATGTTACCGCACTCTAAGCCTTATTAGTAAAAATAGATTTTATTTGCGCGGTATCATTGCAACAAAAAAGGCCCTCATCTCTGAGGGCGGTAACATTAATCGCAAGCTAATTTTCCTCCCTACGCAGTGGGGAGGTGGATGCGAGTTAACGAGCAGACGGAGGGGTATTCTTACTTTTCTTTTAAGCGTTCTCAATGATGGCTATGTACCCCTCCGTCAGCCCGCCAAAGGCGTTCTGCCACCTCCCCACGCCTTAAGTGCGTTACCGCTGCGCGATATAAGCGCTGGCGTAGGGAGGAGGAGAGATAATTAATCCTGAAACGGATCGCGCATCAGGATGGTGTCTTCCCGTTCCGGAGACGTGGACAGAAGCGCTACCGGCGCCCCGATCAGTTCTTCGATGCGGCGAACATATTTGACCGCATTGCCGGGCAGGTCTTTCCACGAGCGCGCCCCTTGGGTCGATTCCGACCAGCCCTCTAATTCCTCATAGACCGGCTCGATCACGCTCTGGGCTTTGATGCCCGACGGCAGATAGTCGATGACGTCGCCGTTCAGTTTATAACCGACGCAGATTTTTAGGGTCTCGATCCCGTCCAGCACGTCGAGCTTGGTCAAGGCGATGCCGTCAATGCCGTTGATGGCAATGGATTGGCGCGCCAGCACGGCGTCCAGCCAGCCACAGCGGCGGGCGCGACCGGTAACGGTGCCAAACTCATGACCCACCCGGCCAATGCGCTCACCGATCTCATCGAACAGTTCAGTCGGGAACGGGCCGGAGCCGACGCGGGTGGTATAGGCCTTGAGGATACCCAGCACATAGCCGGCTGAACGCGGGCCCATGCCGGACCCCGCAGCCGCCTGCCCTGCCACCGTGTTGGAGGAGGTCACAAACGGATAGGTGCCGTGGTCGATATCCAAAAGCGCACCCTGCGCGCCTTCAAACAGGATACGCTTACCGTCTTGCTTTGCCTTATCAAGCACATACCAGACGGGCTTGGCGAACGACAGCAGGCGCGGCGCAATCTCTTTCAGGCCGGCCAGAAGTTCGGCCTTATTCACTTCGGCCAGATCGAGCCCGCGACGCAGGGCATTATGGTGCGTCAGCAGACGATCCAGTTTGGCATCCAGCGCCTCAAAATCCTCAAGGTCACCGACGCGGATGGCACGACGGCCAACCTTATCCTCATAGGCCGGGCCGATACCACGCCCGGTCGTACCGATCTTGGCGGCCCCGGCAGCGGCTTCACGCGCGGCGTCCAGTTCGCGGTGGATCGGCAGGATCAGGCAGGCATTGTCGGCCAGCACCAGCAATTCGTTGGTTATGCTCAGGCCTTGCGCCTCAACACGGGCAATTTCGTCAAACAGCGCCCACGGGTCAACGACCACGCCATTGCCGATAACCGACAACTTACCCTGCACCACGCCGGACGGCAGGAGTGACAGTTTATAGACCTTACCATCGACCACCAGGGTATGACCCGCATTATGACCGCCCTGAAAGCGCACCACCACATCGGCGCGATTGGACAGCCAGTCAACCAGCTTACCCTTACCTTCGTCGCCCCACTGGGCACCCACAACGGTCACATTGGCCAAGGTTCACGTTCTCCGCAAAAAAGCCCGCCGGAGAGCGTCTGAAAGCTTCCGGTGCGGGCGAATACATAATTCAAGCGGTTGCAGGCTTTGAACTCAGACGCGCATTCTTAGCCGAAAACCGCTCACACTTTTCGGCATGCGCTTTAGACCATTAAGCCCGACATTGAAACCGCAAACTGGTTCACATCTGCGGTTTAACCGGATGTAACGGACTTTTTGATCCGGTGCGGTTTCGTCGCACAAAAAACCCATATCGTTTCAATGGAAACAATATGGGTTCTGAACTTATTTTAGTCCCTCGCCGGGCGGTGGCTACGCCACCTTGGCCGCCGCCGCAATGGCGGCTTAAGCGGAATGATCCCTTTAACGATCATTCCGCTTTACTTGCCGAGTTTATAGCTGACGCGCAGCCCCAGATCATCAAGGCCCTGATTCTTGCCCTGACCCAGAATCTGACCGTTCGACAGATGGATATAGGCCAGCTCGATCGAGGTGCGCTCGCTCAGGTCATAACCCAGGGCTATATTGGGCTGGAACAGCAACTTTGAGCCAAATTCGATATGGTCGTCACGCATGGCGACCCGGCGGGCGATTTCTTCCTGCGACAGGCCCGGTGTGCGGAAATCGGGAAGCTCATCATAGCCATCGGTGTAGGCCAGGCCAAAGCCCGGACGCACGAACCACTTTTTCGTTTCACCGAAATTGACCTTCCAGGTCAGGCCCGTGGCGATATGGCTGGAATCGCCCTGAGTGTTGACGGCGGCCATCACATAGACGCTGGGGTGGCGTAAGAAATCCCAGGTTTCTTTTTTATCCGAGCGCCAACCGAGCTCAATATCAGCCCCGCCTTCACGGCCCGCCGCGCCGATGCCGAGCGCTTCGCCCAGAAAGGTCACGTCATGGGCATAGGCCCCGCCATAAATCTCACCCGCCGATGCCGATCCGGCCAGCATCACCACGCCCAAGGCTAATGCGCCCACAAAACCCGATTTAATCATGAATAAATCCCTGAAATACAGCCGCGCAACTTATCAACTGATTGGTGCATTTGCGCCAGAGCCTTGCCCGTATATGCGAAAATTCCCTGCCACTGCTGCTTTTAAGCTACAGACAGTTCAAATTGTCATAGCGCATTCCGAAAAGTGTGAAGCGGTTTTCGGAAATAAATGCGCGTCAAAAAAATTGGAACACATCTCGATTATATCGAGATGTGTTCCAGCGCCTCAGCGTAAGCCCATTCCAGCCACGGCAGCAGGGCGCAGATGTCATCGGCATCGACCGTGCAGCCGCACCAGATACGCAGGCCCGGAGGGGCGGCGCGGTAGCCGGTAATATCATAGGCGACCCCTTCACCTTCCAGCAAAGCGTTGACCTTAGAGGCCAGCTTGGCCTGAACCTCAGCCGGTTGGCCGACAATAGCCGGGTCAACAAACTTCAGGCATACCGAGGTGGTCGAGCGGGTTTCAACCTTTTCGGCCACAAAATCGATCCACGGCGTCGCTTCGACCCATTCGCGCAGATAGGTAAAATTCTGCTCGCAGCGCGCAATCAGCCCCTCTAACCCGCCTTCGCGCAAACCCCATTTCAGGGCATCAAGATAGTCTTCGATCACCAGAAACGAATAGGTGTTGATGGCATCGCCGCCCAGAATGGTCATGTCGGCGGCATCACCTTTGCGCAGGCGGATGACCTTGGGGATGGCGCGGCCCGGATCGAAGGTGTTGAGCCGCTCAACGGCCTTCGGGGACAGGATCAGCACGCCAATGCCCGCTTCACCGCCCAGCGCCTTTTGAAAGGAGAAGGTCGTCACATCCAGCTTTTCCCACGGCAAATCCATGCAGAAAGCCGCCGACGTCGCATCACACAACACAAGACCCTGATGATCATCGCTGATGAACGCGGCATCCGGCACCTTCACGCCAGAGGTCGTACCGTTCCACGGAAAAATCAGATCGGCTTCGGGATCGATCCGGCTCAGATCCGGTAACTGGCCATAAGGTGCCGACAAAACCTCGGCATCCAGTTTCAGATGCTTTACGGCATCATCGGCCCACAACTGCCCAAAGTTTTCAAAAGCGACCACCTGAACCTTACGCAGTCCCAGCAGATTCCACATCGCCGCTTCGAACGCACCGGTATCCGACGCCGGGGTCATGAAGACCTGATAGTCAGCGGGGATGCCTAAGATATCGCGGGTCAGCTCCAGCGCTTCCTTGATCCGACCGACCGTGACCTTAGACCGGTTTGAGCGGCCCACAGGGGCGGCACTCAAGGCCTGCGGCGTCCAGCCGGGACGCTTGGCGGTCGGGCCGGAGGAGAACCATGGTCTCTCAATCAAGCGGGCAGGTTTGGCGGTCATCGAAGGCACCCCGGATGTGTAAAACGGTGAGCGCCTTTTGCGTCCAAAGCCCGCCAAACACAAGGGGTCTTATCCCAAAATCATTTACGCTCATGAACCGAAGATGAACCCCACCGTTCAGGTTCGGCTCAGGGGCGGTATGTTTATATGGCGTCAACGCTGAGATTAAGCGCTGAACCTATTTGTATCAACGCGCATCTTTTCCGAAAAACCGCTTCACACTTTTCGGGATGCGCTTCTAAGGAGCCAAGTTATGAAAACGATCAAGACCTTCACCGCCGCGGCTTTGGTTGCCCTGTCGATGGGCGCTGCCTCTACCGCCGCTCTGGCCGACTCGCCCCATTCGCACGTTCGCGAAAACAGCGTCGAGCGTCGTCTCGATACGCTTGATGAACGTATTGACCGTGGTGTCCGCACCCGCGAACTGAACCGTAACGAAGCCAGCCGCCTGAGAGGCGAATTGCGCGACATCGAAAAGCTGTCGAACAAGTTTGAGCGTTCCGGCCGCGGCTACGATCGTCAGGAAATGAATATCCTGACCTCACGCATTGATCGTTTGTCGCAAAAGGTGGCGTACAACACCCACGATCGTCAGACCCGCCGCTACTAGCCCTTCTCCTCCCCACTTAGTGGGGAGGAGAAAAGAGAACAAATTAGCCTCCTTCGGGAGGCTTTTTTGCGCTCTGTAATCATATGTTTTTCCATTCATCTGGCTGAACGGAATATGAACCGCACCGTTCAGGAACGGCTCAGGTGGCAAGTGCTTAAATGATCTCAACGCTGAGAGACAGCGCCAACCCACAACAGGAGACGTAAAGATGAAAACCCAGTTTAAAGCTTTTGCCATTGCCGCGTTTGCTTGCGCGGGTATGGCCGCCGCTTCGGTCCCCGCTATGGCCGACAGCCGCTATGACCACAACCGCCACGACTACCGCGAAGACCGTCGTGATCATCGCGATGACCGTATCGATTACCGCCTTGATCAACTGGATCGCCAGATTGATCGTGGCGCGCGCCACGGCAATCTGAGCCGTCGCGAAGAATACCGCCTGCGGGCCGAACTGCGCGATCTTGAGCGCCTGTCGCATCAGTTTGAACGCTCAGGCCGCGGCATAGACGGGCGTGAGATGCAAATCCTCAACCGCCGCACCCAGGACCTGTCGCGCGCGGTTGCCTATAATAGCCGCGACTACAATGGGCGTAGATATTAACCAAAGCGCATTCCAAAAAGTGTGAAGCGGTTTTTGGATAAAATGCGCGACAAAAAATTATATCGCCCAGTTATGTTTTAACGGGCCATGGCCGCCCCCCAGACCGGGGGCGGCCTTTATGGCATTCAGCACATAGGCCCGCGCCTTATCCACCATGCCCTCAAGGGCCATATCCTCGCGGTAAAGGGCGGCACAGGCACTGGCCAGGGTACAGCCGGTGCCGTGGGTATGGCGGGTCTCAATGCGCGGAGCCTCAAAACGCACGACGCGGTTTCCGGTCATCAGCAGGTCACAGACCACGTCGCCCTCAACATGCCCGCCCTTCATCAGCACCGCCTTGGCCCCCATTTTCAGCAAAGCCTCCCCCGCCCGTTGCAGGTCATCGTGATTTTCAACAGACATACCCGTCAGAACGGCGGCTTCCGGCGCATTGGGGGTCAACAGATCGGCGCGCGGGATCAACAGATGGCGGATGGCGTCGATCGCCGCTTCGGGTAAAAGCCTGTGACCGCCCTTGGCCACCATGACCGGATCAATGACGCGAAAGGCATCGCCGGCCAGATCAAGCACGCTGGCCACGGTTTCGACCACACCAATAGAGCCCAGCATACCGGTCTTGACGGCATCAACGCCAATGTCTTCGATACAGGCCATGGCCTGAGCGGCAATAACTTCTTCGGGGATCGGAAACACGTCCGTCACCCCCAGCGTATTTTGTACGGTAAGCGCCGTGATCGCCGTCATGCCGTAAGCCTTAAGGCAAGTGACGGTTTTCAGATCGGCCTGAATGCCCGCCCCGCCGGAGGGGTCAGAGCCTGCGATAATAAGGACGCGGTGCATGATTAAAGGCTTCACTTTGAGTTTCGTTGTCTATAATCCCCCCGGTTCATATAGGTAACATATATCATGACTGCTCCTGCTTTCGATACGGGTAAGCCTTTTGCGGCGGATTTTTACGCAAGCACCTTAAAGAGCGGCCACTACCGCCACTATAAGGGCAAATATTACATCGTGTTCGGCACCGTCACCCACTCAGAAACCGAAGAGGTCATGGTATTGTACGCGCCAGAGGCCCAGAGTGCCGGTGACGCACGGTTATGGGTCAGGCCGCTTTCCATGTTCACAGAATCCGTTCAGACTGAGGACGGAACCGTGCCGCGTTTCGCCTATACCGGTTGAATTTGTCTTCATGCGACAGAGACTAAAAAAACACCTCCCCCCTGAACCCGCCAAATCGTTGTGGAACGAACTGGCGCCGGAGGTGTTTGCCGATAGTCATGATCCGATATTGACCGCCATGCGTGGTGCCGTGGTGATTGTGCGCCTGAACGACATTGACGCCCATGATGAGTTGGTGGGCTATGAGATTCTGGCCGGACGGCTGATCCGCGCCAACCGCGAAGAAGGGTTTGTGCTGTCTATGGTGGGCACTAAGGCGGGGGAAACGCTCAACCTGCCGCTGGTGCCGGGGGCCTTCAAGCTTATCCCACCGGGTCGCTATGGCCTCAGTGATGACACCATCGTCACTGACCCTGATTTTCAGGTCGCCTTTGATATTTACAGGCCTAATAATTGACGTGATGACTTAGGCGGGCCTATAACGCCACCCATATTCACAAGGCGGTGCCGAATGCCCGACAAACTGTTTTATCCCGTAATGGCCGCCGTGGCGCTGATCATGATCGCGCTTAGTCTGGTGTGGCCACAAGGGATCGGATCACGCTCACCCGCGCCGTTCGGGAAAGATATTGAACTGCCCGACTTCGTGCGCATGGAACGTGAGCGCGCCACCCGCGAAGCCCATAAGCAGGCTGAGACCGCACGCCTTGCCGCTGAAAAAGCTGCCCTTAAGGCCACCGAAGCCCAAACCGCGGCCTCTGCCGCCGCCGCTCAATAATTTCCGAGATCTTATGTCCGATAGTTTGTCAGCCGCCCGTAATGTCCTGAAAATCGAAGCCGAGGCCCTGATGCAGATGGCCACCGCTCTGGAGCGCGGCCCGTTGGCCGATAATTTTGAACGGGCCATCGACACCCTGTTTGACCACAAAGGCCGCGTCATCCTGACCGGCGTCGGTAAATCCGGCCATGTGGGTAAGAAAATTGCCGCGACTTTTGCCTCAACCGGCACCTCGGCGTTTTTTGTGCACGCCACCGAAGCCAGCCACGGCGATCTGGGCATGGTTGGGCCTGACGACGTGATCATGGCCCTGTCGAAATCGGGGGAAACCAAGGAATTGGCTGATGTTATCGCCTATTCCAAGCGCTTTGGCATTACCCTCATCGGCATCACGGCCCGCGCCGACAGCGCGCTCGGCAAGGCCGCCGATATTCCGCTGATTTTTCCGAATGCGCCCGAAGCGTTTGACGGGGTTGATGCCCCGACGACCTCAACGACCCTGCAAATCGCGCTGGGGGACTGTCTGGCGGTAGCGTTGATGAAAAAGCGCGGCTTCACGGCGCAGGATTTTGGCACCTATCATCCCGGCGGCAAGCTGGGGGCGGCGCTGAAATCTGTGTCCGATCTTATGCACGGCACTGAAGTGCCGCTGGTCGCGCAATCCGCGCCCATGCCGACCGCCCTGATTACCATGACCGAAAAACGCTTTGGCGCGGTCGGGGTAGTGGATGGCGATGGCCACCTGATCGGGGTCGTCACCGACGGCGATCTGCGCCGCCATATGGACGGCCTGATGGATAAGACCGCCATTGAGGTCATGACCGCAAAACCGCTGACCGTATCGCCCACCATGCTGGCGGCTGAGGCGCTCAAGATCATGAACGAAAAGCGCATCACCGTGCTGTTTGTAACCGACAACAACATCCCCGTTGGCATATTGCATGTCCATGATGTGCTGCGGGCCGGCGTTGTTTAAACACGCCTTTATATTCGGTTATGGCTTTATCGGCGCGGCCTTTGCCGAGGCTTTACGCGCCGACGGATACACCATTTCAGCCACTGCCCGCGCCCCCGAAAAGCGCTCTGAACTGACGGCGCAGGGCATCATCGCGGTTGATCCCACCGACCCAACGGCCCTTAAAACCGCCGTCGAACAGACCACAGTCATCCTACTGACCGCTGCCCCAAATGACGAAGGCTGCCCCGCCTTCACCGCCCTTAGCCCCCTTTTGGTTTCGGCAGCGGCGCCTCGCCGCCGCTGGATTGGCTATTTGTCGACGACGGGGGTTTACGGCGATCGTGGCGGCAGCTGGGCGTTTGAGGACAGCGCCCTTAATCCTATTTCGCGCGAAGGCCAGCGCCGTGTGGATGCTGAACAACAGTGGCTCGGCCTTGGCCAGCATACGGGCGATTGCGTGACCGTGTTTCGCTTACCCGGACTCTATGGCCCCGGCCGCAATGTGCTGGAACGTCTGACGGATGGCACCGCCCGCCGCATCCATAAGCCCGGTCAGGTGTTCAGCCGCCTTTATGACAGCGATTGCGCCACCGCCCTGATGGCCAGCGTCAAACGTCCCCGCCCCGGCGGCATCTATAATCTGTGCGATGATGAACCGGCCCCCGCCGATGAGGTGCTGGTCTATGCGGCCCAAACCTATGGGTTTGAGGTGCCGCCGGAAATTGCCTTTGATGATCCGAACCTGTCGGGCGGCATGAAGCGTTTTTATGCCGAAAACAAACGCGTTTCCAATGCCTTGGCCAAGGCCGAACTGGGCTGGCGGCCGC
This sequence comes from Asticcacaulis sp. SL142, assembly GCF_026625745.1. NCBI lineage: Bacteria > Pseudomonadati > Pseudomonadota > Alphaproteobacteria > Caulobacterales > Caulobacteraceae > Asticcacaulis > Asticcacaulis sp. SL142. The sequence goes on from NZ_CP113061.1 coordinate 2,248,599, forward strand.
AATATTCGACTTATCGCGAAGGATTAGCGGCTATCTACGCGTCAATGAGTTCCTGAACCATCGCCGTCAGCAACTTCAAGTGCTTTGCGCCCGACAAACGATGATCGCCGTCCTTGATCAGGGTCAGGCGCACATCATTACCGGAGATATGTTCGGCCAGTTTCACGCCGTGCGACCACGGCACCACATCGTCTTTCATACCGTGCAGAATACGCACCGGCCCGTCGAATGTCAGCGGTGCCCCAAACACCAGATGGTCTTTGGCCTCATCAAAAAAGGCCTGCGACATGGCGACATCCTGATCATAGCCGGTCATGACAAAGGCCCCGGAAACCGTCAGCGCGCGGCGTTCTTCCGGGTTCAAATTCGGCAGCATCAATTCGTGCGTGAAATCCGGCGCCGGCGCGATAAAGCCCACCCCTTTGATCCATTCCGGCCGATCCTTCATCAGCAGGGTCGTCATCCACCCGCCCATGCTGGAGCCCACGACCACCAGCGGCCCCTCAGTCAGATTATCAACCACCTCAAGCACATCCAGACGCCACAGGCCGACGCGGGCCGCATTCCAGTCCCCTCCGGTTGCGCCATGACCGAAATAGTCAAAGCGCACAAAACCAAACCCTGCGCGCACCGCCATATCCGCCAGAACCTGCGCCTTCGTGCCGGTCATGTCGGATTTGAACCCGCCCAACCATAGCACGGTCGGGCCAGCGCCCGTGATTTGCCGGTAAGCGAGGTCGTGGCCGCTCTGGGTTCGCCAAAAACGGACCGCATCTTGATTATCATCAGGGTTCATGGTCATAAGGTCGCCATATCAGACTTACTACCCTTCCCGAAAGATCAAAATGGCGGATACGCCGGACCACTCCTTTCCCCACTGCGTGCTACAGGTCGTGCCCAACCTCGATACCGGCGGGGTCGAGCAGACAACGCTTGATATGGCTGAGGCCATCGTCAAGGCCGGTGGTCGGGCGATCGTCGCCTCAAAAGGCGGCCGTATGGAAGGCCGCCTCAAGGCCGCCGGTGCCGTCCTTATCCCCCTGCCGGTGCATTCCAAGAACCCGCTGAAACAGCTTAAGAACTATTTCCGCCTGAAAAAAATTATCCGCGCCTTTAAGGTCGATATCGTCCATGTCCGCTCGCGCGCGCCAGCACTTGCCGCCATCAATGCCGCCAAAGCCTGCAAGGTCAAAAGTCTCACCACCTATCACGGCATCTATAAGGCCAGGGGTAAGCTGAAACGCTGGTACAATTCGTGGATGGTGCGCGCAGATCTCACCATTGCCAATTCCGAATTTACCCGCCGCCATATTTTGAGCCACTACCGTGTCGATGCGGGTAAGGTCATAACCGTCCCGCGCGGCGTTGATATACAGCGCTTTGACCCCACCCGCGTCACAGGGGAACAGGTCGAAAGCTTACGCAAAGCCTGGGATTTGCGTGCGGACGATATCCGCCCCCTGTTTGTGCTGGCCGGACGGCTGACGCGCTGGAAGGGTCATGAACTGATCTTAGAAGCCCTGCACCGCCTGAGACAGCGCGGCCTCACGGATGTGCGCGTCGTGTTTGCGGGTGATTCTCAAGGGCGCGTTGATTATGAGCGCCACCTTAAAGGGCTGATTGATACCTATAGCCTGAATGATCAGGTCTATATGGTCGGCCACTGCGCCGATATGCCGGCCGCCTTTATGCTGTGCGACTTTGCGCTGGCCCCGTCCGTTGAACCCGAAGCGTTCGGCCGCACGGCGGTTGAGCCGCAGGCTATGGCCAAGCCTGTTCTGGCCGCCGATCATGGCGCGACGTCTGAGACCGTAATTGACTGCGATACCGGCTGGCTGATTACGCCGGGCGATGCTGACATATGGGCAAACGCCATCGAGCGCGCCCTGAATATGCCGGAAACCGAGCGGGGCGCTATGGGTGCCAAAGGCATGGCGCATGTCCGGGCTCAGTTCACATTAGAGGCCATGTGCGCGGCAACCCTTGACATCTATCGCCGTCTGCTGTCTTGAAACGGTCAGGGGCGCACACTTACATGCATAAAGCGGCTAATATCCGAAAATTAACCGATTGCGCCTATTTTCCGGCGGCAGGGGATTGATCGGCAGCCCTACTATAGTCCATAATCGCGCGCGTGACGCGACCCTTAAAATTTCGCGCAAACCGTATTAACAATATCAGGAGACTAACTATTCGTCGCCCCATTCAAACACCGCCCACTAAGGACGGCCCCCGTATCAATCAGGACATCAAGGTTCCGCGCGTTCTGTTGATCGACCACAATGGCGAAAAACAAGGCATCATGCCGACCTCCGCAGCGATCGAAGCTGCCGAAGAAGCCGGTCTTGATCTTGTCGAAGTGTCTCCGACTGCTGATCCCCCCGTTTGCAAAATTCTCGACTACGGCAAGTTCCGCTTCCAGGAGCAGAAGAAAAAGGCCGAAGCGCGCAAGAAGCAAAAGGTTGTCGAAATCAAGGAAATCAAGCTGCGCCCCAATATCGATATTCACGATTATGAGGTAAAAGCCAAAGCCATGACCCGCTTTTTTGACGAAGGCGATAAGGTCAAGGTGACTTTGCGTTTCCGCGGCCGTGAAATGGCCCACCCGGAACTGGGCATGAAGCTGCTGCAAAAGGTGAAGGCCGATTTCGAGGCCACCACCAAGGTCGAGTACGAGCCCCGTATGGAAGGCCGCCAGATGATCATGATTTTGGCGCCGAAATAGAACTCATCGATAAAGTTTTTGGCTAAAGCCAAAATACTTTTCGATGTTTGCTGATTTGAAAAAATTATCTCGAAGCGGTTCTTCGATAATTTTTACTTTAATCATTTAAATGCCTCAGCATTAATGCTGAGGCATTTTTCTTGGAGCGACTATGTCAAAGCTATTGGTGTTTGATCGTAATGCGTTGCCGGAGCCGGAAGTGGGCGGGCCTTTGCCTGAGCGGATAGTCTCAGGTGAGCCGCAGCATCTGACGTGGAATCTGGAAACCTCAGCGGATGAAACCGTGTTCAGCGGTTTGTGGCAATCAACGCCGGGGTCATGGCGGACCGCTTACGACGAATGGGAGTTTTGCACGATCCTTGAGGGCGTCTCTATCCTGCACGAAGACGGCGCGTCATCAGTTACCCTTACCGCCGGATCGCAGTTCGTTATCCGCCCCGGCTTTACCGGCATCTGGGAAGTGGTTGAAACGACGCTGAAAACCTACGTCATCCGCATCTAATCACCGGCCTGAAAATCGTGAGATTTGAGGCATATAATAGCCGGCAAGCGCCGCAGGTACATTCAGGTACCTGCCAGCGCAGACTGCGTATTAGATGGCCAAATACCGCGATTTTTACTCCCAGAATTCGGCGTTTTCCGGTATCCGGTTAAAGGCCACCTTCGCGCCGACAAAACCATGCACCTTGGTGCGCGGCCCGATGGTGACGGCGTCCTTGCCGAATTTCTGATTTAACCCGTCCAGCGCCTTAAGCACCAGCATGTGGCGCGCATCTTCGGCCCCTTCCGGCGTCCAGCCAAACAGATCAGGCGGCAGATCGGCCGGTATGACGCGCGTACAGGTGATCGAGACCTTTTTCACGCGCGGGCTGTTCAGTTTGGCCGCACAGTGCCGCCACAAGCCGTCCATGACCTCAATCATCCGAAAACTGTCGGCGGTAACATCGAAATGGGCCTCGGCCTGAGCGCGGCCATCACCCCGGTCGGCGCGGATCGACAGATGTAAGCCCCCGCATTTATAGCCCATGCGCCGCAGCCGCGACCCGCATTTGGCCACCAGCCGCCGGGCCACCCCGCGCGCCGCCTCAATCGGGCGCAGATCGGACGCCAGTACATGGGAATGGCTGATCGATCCCCGGACGGTATCCATCTCCGGCGGGTCAATGCCGTGCAGGCTGTACCAGAAATTATCGCCGCCGATCCCGCCCCAGATCTGACGCAGACGTGGCGCGGGCAAGGCGTAGAGTTCCGCCACGGTGAACACGCCCGCCTTGTTCAGCCGCAGGTTCATCGAGGCCCCCACCCCCGGCAGGTCGTTCAGCTTCAGATCCAGCAACTTCCCCGGCAAGTCGTCCTGCCTAAGCACGGTCAGCCCCAACGGTTTGACGATATCCGCCGCGGTCTTGGCCAGCATCCGTGACGGCGCAATCCCGATAGACGACCTCAGACATTCGCCGATATTGGCCATGATATTTTGTTGAATCCGGTAGCCCAAAGCTTTAGCTGCCGCCTCATGGCGTTGCCCCATCGTCAGTCGGCACGCGACCTCATCAATCGAGCAGACCTTTTCGATTGGCAAAGTGCGATCAACCTCTTCCAATATGCGGTTATGCACCTGAACATAGCGGTCCGGCCGTGCCTCACGAATCTGGATCGCCGGACACAGCGCCCGCGCCTCCCTGACACTGGTGCCGGTTCTAATCCCCAGCGCCTTGGCTTCATAGCTGGCGGCAATGGCTGAGGTATAGTCCGAGGTCACCGGCACGACAATCATCGGACGGTTACGCAGGCGCACGTCATCCTGCTGCTCGACACTGGCGAAATAGGAATTCATGTCGAGATATAACCAGTTGAGGTTACTCGAATTTATGTCGTCTTCGGGGCTGGCTGCGGGCATGTTCTTGCACCTTTCAATTCGGAACATATCAAGAACATTTAAATAATGTCAAGTCATGACTGGCCATATGCTTCGCCACGGCGTACATAACGCCTCCATCAAAACGCCCTCGCACCTGCGGTCAAATTGTCTATAGCCCGCGCCCCATACTGCAAAGTGGCCCTATGTCGAACCCTGTACCCCTGCCCGAAAAACCGGAAACGCGTTTGGTTTCCGACGCGGGCGCCTCCTCGCCGCCCAAGCCACCTCACGCGCCCAAACCACCGTTTTTCAAGGGCATAAGGGACGGATTGCGCGATAATGGCGCGCTGGTGGCGCTGTTTTCGGTCGTGTTCGTCAATATGGTCGGCTTCGGCATCGTCATGCCGCTGCTGCCATTTTTTGCTGAGCATCTCAACGCCGGGCCGTTTCAGGTTGCGCTGATGTTTTCAGCCTATAGCCTAGGACAGTTTTTTGCCGAGCCTTTGTGGGGCTGGCTGTCCGACCGGCTGGGACGCAAGCCGGTTTTGCTGGTCACCACTGCCTCCAATGTGTTGTTCTATGTCGCCCTTGCTCTGTGCGGCAATATCTGGCTGGCGATCTTCATCCGGTTTTTGAGCGGTCTGGGGTCCGGCAATATCTCGACCATTCAGGGCTATATTTCCGATATGTCCGAACCCCATCAGCGGGCGTCACGCATGAGCCTGCTGGGGGCGGCGTTCTCGCTTGGCTTCATCATCGGCCCGTTTATCGGCGGAGTACTGGCGCGCGATGCCGGTAATTCCGGCGATGAGGTCTACGCCCTGCCGCTCTATGCCGCCGCCGTTATGGCGGGCCTTGCCGCTCTGGGGGTCGTGTTCTTCGTCAAGGAAAGCCGCCCCAAAAGCCATGCCAAGCCGCCTGATTTCTTAGGTGCGTTCAGCGAGGCTCGCGCCAATCCGGTCATCAGCCGCGTAATCATCGCCACGCTTTGTTATATGGGCGCCTTTGCAGGGTTGGAGTCGATCTTCGCCCTGTGGGCCAAGCACCGCTACAACTGGGGCCCGCAGGATATCGGCATGATATTCCTGTGCATCGGCATCACCGCCGCCCTGATGCAGGTGGTACTCACCCGCCGTCTGGTCAGGCTCTATGGTGAAGCCAGGGTCATGGCGGGCGGACTTGCGCTATTTGGGGCCAGCTTTATCCTTCAGGGGGCTAATCAGTGGGCCATACTGATCGCGCCAATTGTCATGTTCGGCACGGTGGGTCAGGCCGTCGTTTTTTCCAACATCTCGGCCCTGATCTCAAAAGCCGCCCCGCCCGACCGGCAAGGGGCAATGCTGGGGTTCAATATGTCGATGGGGGCGGTCGCCCGTATCATAGGCCCTATACTTGCCGGGTTCCTGTTTAGCCGGTTCGGGCCGGACGCCCCGATCCTGTTTGGCGCGGTATTATGCCTGCCCGCCGCATGGATGGCGCTTCAGGTTGATAAGGCGGCACAAAAGATGGGTATTCGGTAGAAGACTCCGCTTGCCATCAAAGTCCTTATCCTGTAATGACCCGCCTTCCCAAGTTCGCCGGGCCCATGACATGCCTTGGCGGATATTTCTTCTATCCAGAGGACAGCGCTAATCCCGCTGTATATGAAATGTCAAAACTGAAGACGAAATCGGGCGCCAAGAAGCGTTTCCGCTTCACGGCCTCGGGCAAGGTAAAGGCCGGCGTTGCCGGTAAGCGCCACCGTTTGATCTCGCACAATGGCAAGTACATCCGCCAGAACCGCGGTACGCAGGTGATGTCGGATGCCGACACCATCAAGATCAAATCCTACATGCCCTACGCCTAAGGAGAACCTGAAACATGGCTCGCGTTAAAAGAGGCGTAACTTCACACGCCAAACACAAAAAAGTTCTGGCCCAGGCTAAGGGTTTTTCCGGCCGCCGCAAGAATACCATCCGCACCGCTAAGGCCGCCGTCGATAAGGCTGGTCAATATGCGTACCGCGACCGTCGCAACAAGAAGCGTAACTTCCGCGCTCTGTGGATTCAGCGTATCAATGCGGCTGCCCGTATCGAAGGCTATACCTATTCGCAGTTCATCCACGGCCTGACCGTCGCTGCGATCGACATCGACCGTAAGGTTCTGTCGGACATCGCGATGCACGACGCCGATGGCTTCAAGGCCATTGCCGATAAGGTTCGCGCCGCTCTGCAAGCTGCCTAATTGATCTGAAAAGATTGAGATTAAACCCCGTCATCTTCGGATGGCGGGGTTTTTTCATGCCGGAGTCCTGACACCCGGCTTTCCTTTTGGCCTCAGCTATGGTTGATTAACTATATGGGGACGGCGGGGGAATTTGCGTGACCAGCGAAGTATTACTGATGAATCTTGAGGCCGTCGTTATGGGGGCCGACAGCGCGGTCACCATTTCTGACGGCGAGGCATATCGTGTCTCGCAATCCGGCGTCGAAAAGATCTTCGTCATCGATGACAGCGGGCCGGTAGCCGCCATGATCTATGGCGGTGGCGATTTCGGGGGCTTGCCGTGGAAGACAGTGTTCGGTCAGTTTAAGCTTCAGCACACACCCGATATCGGCTCGGTCAAGGCCTATGCTAAGGCGATGATTGCGGGCCTGTCCGACGTATCGGGACTGGGCCTGACGCCCCATGCCAACGCCGAACAGCAGAGTTTTTCCGTCTATATCCGTGGCTTTCTGCTCGATTACGCGGCGGGTATGGTCAAGCTGGGCTGGGAGTTCGCCCGTCCCGTCAATACCGATATCGCCACACGGGCCTTAAGCGCTCTGCGTGAGGATATCCTGTTTGAGGCGGTCGATCCGATCACGGCCACGGATCACACGGGCAAGACCCGCGATCCCCTGCCCCGCCGCCGGATCGAGGCTGGGCAAGCCCTGACCGACTACATCTATGCCCATATCGGCACTACTTTAAGCGAGGAAATGGGCCGCATTTTTGAGGGCGCTCAGTACCCGGAATCGCTGGTGCGAGAGGTGCTGAAACTGGCCGCCGAATCCCTGCTACTGGAGTGGCTGCCGGAACATACCTATGGCTATACGACCGGGCTGGTGATCGCCGGTTTCGGGGCCGCCGATGCCCTGCCCGCCATGGTGTCGATGGAGTTTATCGGTGCGTTTGGCGGCACGCTTAAATACCGCATATTGCGCAGCGACAGCCCCAGTGCGGCCTCAGAGCCGGTTATTGTTGAAACCTATGCCCAGGATGATCTGACGCGCGCCTTCCTGACCGGGGCCATGCCGGAATATGAGCACCACGCCCTGCACGCCACCGAAGATATCCTGCTGGCGGTGATCAAAGAAATCGGCGGCACCATCGGCCAGACCAACCGCAAACTGTCAGATGAGTTGGTGAAAACCTTGCGCCCCATCGCCCAAATGGCCCCGCACGCTGGGCTGCATGTGGCCCGCATGGAACGCTGGCACCGGGTAAGCTCCAAGCTGGGGCCATTGCTGGATTCAGCCAATGCCGGTATCTTAGCCGACTATGCGCAAAAGTTCATGGAATTGCCCGTGATCGAGCATGAACTGATGAAAGAGTCGAGCGTGGCGCGCCCGATCTCGATCCTCAGCATGGAACGCGGCCGCTATCAGACCTATCGTGACGGAGTGAAGTCATGAACCTTAGTGCCATCATGAAATCTGCCCAAAAGCTGACGGCCACGCGCAAGATCCTGCGTGAACTGATGCGCGAGAGCGGCCCGCACGAGGCCGTGCGCCTGATGCCCGCCAAACGCCGTCTCCGGGACATGTTCCGCAAGAAAGAATCACCCTTTGCCCTAAAATCGGGGCAGGTTGAAGTGTGGCTCGACGATATCCGCCAGCATCACCCGTCGTTTTTCGATGAGGCCAAGATGGAAAAGATCGATACAGAGAAAAAATCAAACGCGGCCTGAACTGTAACAAATATGACAAACGGTGCGGCTATGGCATAGGGCTTATCCAAGGATGACCGCCATGCCCCACAATCGTCGCACCCTGCTTAAGGCCGCCGCAGGCTTCGCTGCCTTTCCGGCCATTGCCCGCGCCCTAGATATTCCGGCAAAAGTGCGTACCGGCACAATCAAAGATGTCGAGCACATCGTCATCCTGATGCAGGAAAACCGCTCGTTCGACCACTATTTCGGGGCTATGAACGGGGTGCAGGGCTTTGGCGACCGCTTCCCCATCCCTGTGGCGCATGACCGCACCGTCTTTGCCCAACCGCGTGAGGAGGATAAGACGCGTCTGATCGCGCCGTTTGCACTCAATACCGCCAAGGATTTCCGCCTGATGCGGGTCGAGGGCACGCCCCACAGCCTTAAGGATGCGCAGGACGCCTGGAATCACGGCCGCATGGATAACTGGCCGGCCGCCAAGCACAATCATTCGCTCGGCTATTTTACCCGCGCCGACATCCCGTTCCAGTATGCGCTGGCCGATGCCTTTACGCTGTGTGATGCTTACTTTTGCGCCATGCATTCGGGCACCAATCCGAACCGGGTATTCCACTGGGCCGGTAAAAACGTCGGCCCTAATGGCCCCGTTATCGACAACGGCTATGACGACATGAAGCACGATCCCAAAGGCCACGGCGGCTATGACTGGACGACCTATCCTGAACGCCTGAGTGCCGCGGGTGTGTCGTGGCAGGTCTATCAGGACATGAAGGATAACTTCACCGACAACCCCCTCGTCGGCTTCAAGACCTATCGCGCTGCGGACAAAGCGACCGGTGGCAAGCTGGCTGAATTGGCGAAGCGGTCGGTGCGCACCCGCGATCTGGATAAGCTCAAAGAGGATGTGCTGGCGGGCAAACTGCCGCAGGTGTCATGGATCGTCGGCACGGCTGAGGGGTCTGAGCATCCGTCGACCTCATCACCCGCCCAAGGGGCCGATTATACCGCCAAGGTGCTTGATGCCCTCACCGCCAATCCTGAAGTTTGGGCCAAGACCGTTTTCCTGATTAATTTCGACGAAAATGACGGCTATTTCGACCATGTGCCGCCGCCCGCACCGCCATCCCTGGATGAAAACGGCACACCGCTCGGCTTTGCTGAAGGGGCGGAGCCCGAATATCATCAGGGCGACGATAAATATCGCAACCGTCCTTACGGCCTTGGCCCGCGCGTGCCGATGTATGTGATCTCGCCGTGGTCAAAGGGTGGTTATGTCGCCTCAGAAGTGTTCGACCATACCTCGGTCATCCGCTTTATTGAGGCCCGTTTTGGCGTATCAGAACCTAATATCTCCGCCTGGCGACGGGCCGTGTGCGGTGATCTGACCTCATGTTTCGATTTCAAAACGCCCAATGACCAGCCGTTTTTTGCCGCCATGCCGCAAACCACGGAACTGGCCGACCGCGCCCGAAGCTTAAGCGGTGAGACCAAGCCGCAGGCGCCGGAAACTCTGGTTGCACCGGTTCAGGCACAGGGCCAACGGCCGCGCCGGACCACGCCCTATGACTTGGGGTGCGGTGTAACCGCTGATCGCCAGCTCAGCCTGACCAATAATAGTCTCGCAGGGGCGGCTGTCTTTCATGTCTATGACATGGATAACCTGGCCGCCATTCCGCGCCGCTTTACGGTGAACGCCGGTAAGGCCGTCGCCATGCCGCTGAAAGATACCGTTAATCTGTGGATATCCGGCCCGAACGGGTTTTTCCGCCGGATCGAAGGGCAAGCCGCCTTCACCTGTGACTGGGGGCCAAAGGGACTGGAACTGCGTAATCTGACCAAAGCCCCGCTGACCGTCATTTTGCGCGACGAAGCCTACGGCGCCCCGGCCCAGACGATCGCCCTGACGCCGCAGGAAACCCGTCTGGTGACCGTTGATCTGGCCGCTAGCCATAACTGGTACGATCTGAGCCTGACTTCGGGTGCGAGTAAACTGCGCCTAAGCGGTCATATCGAAGACGGCAAGCCATCCCTGTCTGATCCGGCAGGATTTGGCGCGGCCAGACTGGACCTGGCCTAAGCGGGACACGGAAACATTTTTTGCTTTCATGACGCGGGGCTTTCGCCTAAACAACCGGCCTGCAAAGGCTTTGAGTTGATCCGATCATGAGCGATTATTCCGCGTTACAAACCGAAATCGAGGCTGAAATTGCCGCAGCCCAGGACCTTGCCACGCTTGATGCCGTGCGCGTCTCGGCGCTGGGTAAGACTGGCCGCATTTCCGGCCTGCTGAAGACGCTGGGCGCCCTGCCGCCCGAAGACCGCAAAGCCACGGGGGCGGCCATCAATGCCGTGCGCGATCAGGTTCAATCCGCGCTCGATGCCCGCAAGGATGTACTTGAGGCTGAGCACCTGACCAAACGGCTTGAGCGCGAGCGCGTTGATCTCAGCCTGCCTTCGGCCCCTCGCCCCAAGGGCGGCGTCCACCCGACCATGCAGGTCATGGATGAGATGATTGCCATCTTCGCTGACATGGGCTTTGAGGTCGCCGAAGGGCCGGATATCGAAGACGATTTCCATAACTTCACCGCGCTCAATTTTCCGGAAAAGCACCCAGCGCGGGAAATGCACGATACTTTCTTTTTCCACCCCAATGAAGGCGGGATCAGGAAACTTTTACGCACCCACACCTCACCGGTGCAGATCCGCACCATGATCTCTGGCAAGCCGCCGTTTCGCCTGATCGTGCCGGGGCGCGTCTTCCGCAACGATTCCGATCAGACCCACACCCCGATGTTCCATCAGATCGAAGGTCTGGTGATCGACAAAACCATCCACATGGGCCACCTGAAATGGGTGTTCGACACCTTTATCGCCCGCTTTTTTGAGACCGATAAGGTCATCACCCAGTTTCGGCCGCACCACTTCCCGTTCACCGAACCCTCGGCAGAGATGGATGTGCGCTATACCCGCAACGGCAATGAACTGAAAATCGGTGACGGCGACAAGTGGATGGAAATCTTAGGCTCCGGCATGGTGCATCCGAATGTGCTGACCGCCTGCGGGATCGACCCGAACGCGTATCAGGGCTTTGCCTTTGGCATGGGTGTTGATCGTCTGGCCATGCTCAAATACGGCGTGCCCGATCTGCGCGATATGTTCGCCGCCGATACCCGCTGGCTGAACCACTATGGCTTTAGCGGGTTTAGCGCACCGAATAACGCAAGCGGCCTAAGTTAAGTAAGACGAGGGGTCACAGACCCCTTGACCCCAATACAAAGTCAAGAACATGAAATTCTCCCTAAGCTGGCTCAAAGATCACTTCGACACCGACGCCGACATAAATGCGGTAGCCGACGCCATGACCATGGCCGGGCTTGAGGTCGAAGACATTCACGATCCGGCCAAGCTGCTGAAACCCTTTAGCGTCGCCAAGGTCGTATCTGCCGCCCAGCACCCCAACGCCGACCGTTTGCAGGTCTTGCAGGTCGATACCGTCGACGGCCGCAAAGAAATCGTCTGCGGCGCGCCCAATGCCCGCGCCGGTATGACCACCATCTATGCGCCAATCGGGGCTTATGTGCCGGGCCTTGATGTCACCCTGGTCGAAAAGCCGGTGCGTGGTGTCATCTCCAACGGCATGATGTGCTCAGCCTCCGAACTGCAACTGTCCGATGAGAGCGACGGTATTTTGGAACTGTCCGACGATCTGGCGGTCGGCACACCTGCCGCCGTGGTGTTTGGTGCCGAACCCGTCATCGATTTCGAAGTCACGCCCAACCGTCCCGACTGGCTGGGCGTGCACGGCATCGCCCGCGACCTGGCCGCCACCGGTTTGGGCACGTTCAAGGATAAGGCCATAGAGCCGATCAGGGGCACCTTCCCGTCGCCGATTTCGGTCAAGGTCGATGGCGACGCCTGCCCCTATTTTTCCGGGCGCGTTATTCGCGGCGTAAAGAATGGCCCCTCGCCCAAGTGGTTGCAGGATAAGCTGACCTCTATTGGCCTCAAGCCCATTTCGGCTCTGGTCGATATCACCAACTACCTGTCGTTCGACCGTGCGCGCCCGCTCCATGTTTATGATCTGGCCAAGCTGTCAGGAAATGTGATTGAGGCAAACACAGGCAGGTATTTGCGTGATAAGCTTCATGGAGAAAATGCTGATAAATACCCAACCGCAGGCGTCCTCTTGCAGGCTATTGATGGTTATTATTACCCAATAACTCTAGATACTTGCGTAATTTTGGCTGACAACGGCAAACAGATCCTAGGATTTGGCGGCGTTATGGGTGGGGAATCCACAAAAGTGGATGAGCAAACCACCGATGTCTTCCTCGAATGTGCCTGGTTCGACCCGATCCGCACGGCGCAGACGGGCCGTGACACCAAGATCACCTCGGATGCCCTTTATCGCTTTGCCCGCGGCGTAGACCCGGAATCGGTCGTGCCGGGACTTGAACTGGCCACCCGTCTGATCCTTGACCTGTGCGGCGGCGAAGCCTCAGAGATCGTCGTCGAAGGCGCGCCCCCTGCCCGCCGCGCCGATGTGACCTTCGATCCAGCCTATGTCGAGAAGCTAACCGGCCTTGAGGTGCCAAACGACCAGATTGAGACCATCCTGACCGCCCTTGGGTTTGGCGTGACGAAAACCCAAAATAGTTCCGGGCCGTGGACCGTCTCCGTGCCGTCCTTCCGCCGCGATGTAGACGGTAAGGCCGATCTGGTTGAAGAAGTCGCGCGCATCTATGGCTTCAACAAAATCCCATCGACGCCGTTACCGACGGTCGCACCAAAAAACGGCGGCGTCCTGACACCCCAACAAGCCCGCGCCCGCACGGCCCGCCGCGCTCTGGCGGCCTTTGGTTACAGCGAGGCGGTGACATGGTCGTTTATGCGTCAGGACTGGGCCAAACTGTTCGGCGGCGGCGACGATAAACTGGTGCTAGCTAATCCGATCGCCTCGGAACTGAACTGTATGCGCCCGTCCGTTCTGCCCAACCTGCTCGAAGCCGCCGGTCGCAATGCGTCTAAGGGCTTTGCCGGGGCGCAACTGTTTGAAATCGGGCCGGTCTATTTTGGCGATGAACCGAACGATCAGAAAACCGTGATTACGGCGGTTAAGGCCCCAACCAAGGTGCGCCACTGGGGTGCCACCGGTGAGGATGGGTTGTTCGCGCTCAAATCCGACCTGATGCGCCTGCTGGAAGAGATCAATGTGCCGGTGGCGTCCCTTCAACTGGTGCAGGGCTCAAACACGGCGCACTGGCATCCGGGTCGGTCGGCGCGCTTGCAACTGGGGCCAAAGCAGGTGCTGGCCGAATTTGGCGAACTGCACCCCAGCGTACTGAAAACCCTCGATCTTGACGGGCCGGTGACCGGCGGAGGCCATGTTGGTTTTGAGATCAGACTTGACCTGTTGCCGCAACCCAAGGCCAAATCCGGCAAATCGAAGGGCGCGCTTAGTATATCGAACCTCATGCCCCTGACCCGCGATTTCGCATTTGTGGCTGAGGATACTCTGGCCGCCGGTGATCTGGTGCGCGCCATCAAGAGTGCGGATAAGGCGCTGATTTCCGACGCTCAGGTGTTTGATATCTATACCGGCGCAGGCGTGGCTGAGGGTCACAAATCCGTGGCGGTCGAAGTCACCCTGACGCCGCAGGACAAGACCCTGACCGATGCCGATATCGAGGCCGTCTCGCAAAAGATCATCGCTGCTGCGGGGAAAGCTGGCGCGACGCTCAGGTCATAAGCTGTTTATTCAGGTCATAAGCTGTTTATAAGGATGGCATTAGGAATATAGGCTTAACGGCAACCATATATCTCCGTTGTTGAAAATCCTTAACCTTTGCGTGCCAGCCTCGTAATCCTTGCATAAGGGGCATACGGGGCGGCATCCATGGACACGGCAGAGACGGTAGTACCGGACACTGACGCAAACGGCGCGGACAGGTCTGAACGCACGCCCGATATACATCCCGCCGCCGTCGCTATCGCAGCGGCCTCCCTGCTCTTGTCCGCCTGTGGCGGCGGAGGGGGCGGAGGTTCCGGTGGTGGCTCCGGTAGCGGGGTCAGCCCTCCACCCCCGCCGATCACACCGGTCAGCACCTCTCAGGCCGCACGATTCCTGCTGCAGGCGCAGTTTTCAGCCTCGGAATCCGATGTCAGCAGCGTTCAGTCCTTGGGCATCTCCGGCTGGCTCGACGCCCGCATGAACGAGGCACCGGGGCCAACGGGCGTGGCCTGGCTGGATTCGCGCGGCCACAATGCCATAACCTCTGAGCAGACCTATTTTAATCCGGTGTTCGGCGACTGGATGATCTGGAATCAGGTACTGACCAGCCCGGATCAGTTACGCAAACGCATCGCACTGGCCCTGTCCGAACATTTTGTGGTGTCGCTTAATCCCATCGATGGCTTTTATCCGCCCTACTGCATCGCCGCCTATTGGGACATGCTGGCCCGAAACGCCTTTGGCAATTTCCGCACCCTGCTGGAGGACGTGACCTTAAGCGTGGCTATGGGCATGTATCTCAACACGCTCGGTAACGAGAAGGAAAACGCCCAAGGCCGGCAGCCGGATGAAAACTATGCCCGTGAGGTGATGCAGCTTTTCACCCTTGGTCTCTATCAGCTCAATAACGATGGCTCGATCAAGACGGATCTGCTTACCGGCGCCAAGCTTGAGACCTACACCCAGTCCGATGTCACCAATCTGGCGCGGGTCTTTACCGGCTATGAGCGCGATCTGACCGGCGTGACGACCACGCCTAACCCGGTCCCCGGCCTGAACTACCCGATCCCCAATACCCGCTACGTTACGAACCCGATGAAACTAACGGCCGGCAAACATTCGATGCTGGAGGTCAATTTTTTGGGGACAAATATCCCCGCAAATACCGAAGGCACAGCCGCGCTCAAAACCGCACTCGATGCTTTGTTCAACCACCCCAATGTCGGGCCGTTCTTTGCGCGGGCCATGATCCAGCGGCTGGTGACTTCAAACCCAAGTGCCGCCTATATCAACCGGGTCGCGTCAGCGTTTAATAATAATGGCTCCGGCGTGCGCGGCGATCTCAAAGCCTTCTGGAAGGCCCTGTTTAACGATCCGGAAGCGCTCACGGTACCGACCGCCGACACGGCGGGTAAACTGCGTGAGCCGATGATCCGGTTCGTGCAATTGCTGCGCACGGCCGGATTTGCGTCTTGGAGTGGTAAATACGAAATCTATGACCTGACCAATCCTGATTTCGGTCTGGGCCAAAGCCCGCTGCGCTCAGGCTCGGTGTTCAACTTCTTCCGCCCCGGCTATGTACCGCCCAATACGACGCTGGCCGACCGCAATGCGGTGGCGCCGGAGTTCCAGTTGGTCAATGAAAGCTCGATCGCCAGCTATCTGAATTTCACACTCCACGTCATGAAGAACGGTTATGCCGACATCGACCTGACCTATACCCGGCCGCTGACGATGGTGACGGATACGACGGCGCTGGTGAACTGGCTGAACCTTTACATGACCGGCGATCAGCTCTCGCCCGCCACGGTCAGCCTGATCAAGACCGCGCTCGATTCCGTGCCGGTCAGTGCCACCTCGACCGACGCCCAGAAAATCGACCGCATGTGGTCGGCCTTCCTGCTGGTCATCGCCAGCCCTGAATATCTGATCCAGAAGTGAGGCCTTAAGATGCACATCAACCGCTCAAAAGACCTGACCCGCCGCGCGTTGTTTAGCCGTGCCGCTGCATTGGGCGGAATGGGGGTGGCAGCACCCTTGGCCATGAATCTGGCCAGCTTTGGCGAAGCCGCCGCCTTCAACGCCACCGACTATAAGGCCATTGTCTGCATCTTTCTCTATGGTGGCAACGACCATGCCCATACGGTTGTGCCCTATGATGCCACCAACCATGCGCTTTACAGCACAATCCGCGGCAGCATTGCCTATGACCGGGCCGATCTTGCCGCCACCGCTTTGACCCCGACCGGTCAGACCCTGCCGCACGGCCTGCAATATGCCCTGTCGCCGTCCCTGCCGGGCCTGAAAGCCCTGTTTGATCAGGGCCGCCTCGGCGTGCAGCTTAATGTCGGGCCGCTGATTACACCGCTGACCCTGGCGCAATATGAGCACCCCAACCGCACGCTCTATCCTTTGCCGCCCAAGCTGTTTTCGCACAATGACCAGCAGTCGGTGTGGCAAGCGCTGGGCTCAGAGGGGGCGACCGTCGGCTGGGGCGGGCTGATGGGCGATCTTGCCCTGTCGTCCAATGGCCTGTCGACCATGACCTGCATTTCCGCCGCCGGTAACGCCGTCTTCCTGTCGGGCCAAAACGCGCTGCAATATCAGGTCGGCTCTAATGGCGCGGTCTCGATCGATGCCCTGCGCTATATCGCCACCGGCAATGACAATGTCCAGGATGCGCTCTATACCCTGCTGACTCAGGGCCGTACGCATGTGATGGAAGAAGAATATGCCAAGGTCGTCCGACGCAGCATCGACCTTCAGGGCACGGTCAATAATGCTATCGCCCCCATTAACCTGACCACCAATTTTAACCCGGATGGTCAGAACAATTCGCTGGCCAACCAGCTTAAAATCATCGCCCGCATGATCGGGGCCCGCAATACGCTGGGCACCAAACGCCAGATCTATTTCGCGTCGCTCGGCGGGTTTGATACTCATGACGGCCTGATGGAAGATCACCCAGGCCTGATGGCGCGACTTGATGAAGCCATGCTGGCCTTTTATCAGGCCACCCTTGAGCTGGGGGTGGCTGATAAGGTCACCACCTTCACCGCCTCCGACTTTGGCCGAACCCTGGCCTCAAACGGCGACGGCACCGACCACGGCTGGGGCGGCCACCATTTCATCATGGGCGGGGCGGTCAATGGCCGTAAATTCTACGGCACCGCGCCAACCGTATCCATCACCGACGATGAACAGGTGGGTCAGGGCCGACTTTTGCCAACCACCTCGGTCGATCAGTTTGCCGCGACCCTGGCGCGCTGGTTTGGGGTTTCAAACACCGAACTGCCCGGAGTTTTGCCGAATCTCGGCAACTTCGCCACGTCGAATCTGGGTTTTATGGTTTAAACCCGTTTACTCAACTTTTATCCACAAGCTTAATCTTTCGAGCGCATTTTGAGCTTCAGACACTCGCATGCGGCGGGGGCTTTCATTTCGGATAGAGTATCATGCTGGCATTAAACACAGCCATCGGTGGGCTGATGAGCGCACAGGCGCGCTTTGACAAAAGTGCGGTCAAAACGGTTCAGGACATCGCTCAGGGTAAGGATATCGTCAGCGATTTCGTCGATCAGATCCAGGCCCGCACCGCCTTTGAAGCCAATATCAGCGTCATCAAAACCGTCAACGAAACCACCGGTCGTTTGCTGGATATGAAGGCCTAACAAGGGGGCAAGCCCCCTTGACCCGTAACTAAGCAAGTTATTCCACAGCCTTGACCCGCACTTTAACGTGGCGGACGCGGTCTTGGTCATCGACCACCGCCACATCATAGAACCCTTCCTGAGCCGGATACCATAAGGGTGCGCCGTCGGCCTTGGGCAGGGCCTCGCCATTGACATACCATTGCAAACCCTTGCCCCGCGCCGACAGTTTCAGGCCGCGCTTGAGCGTAAAATCGCCGTCCGCTCCCCGCGCACGTACCTCGACAAACACCGTTGATCCATCGGGCGGAAACAGGATCACCGGCCCGGCACTTACGGTTTTCATCTCTTTCAAGGCTTCCGGCGGGCGATCCGGCGTCAGCACATTCGGCAATTGCGCGGGTGCCTGCAACTGATCGACCACATCGAACAATAAAGGTGCCGCCGCATCGCGTCCGGTCATGTCGGCCCGCGCCCCGCCATCAGGTCGCCCCGTCCAGACCAATATGGCATGTCCGCCCGCCACCCCCACCGCCAAGGCATCACGATAGCCATAGGATGTGCCGGTCTTATAGGCCGGACGATTGGCCGATTTCATCAGCGCCCCCGGCAACCGCCCCGCCGGCGCAGGCGTCTCCCGCAATATCGCCAATGTTTTTTGCGCCGCCTCCGCCGTCATCAGTCGCGATCCAGGCTGATATGGCCGCAGCCGGGCCTCAGTTTCCGTCCAGGCCAGCGGCTTGACCACGCCATTGTCCCCCAAGGCCGCATAGAGCGACGCCAGATCAGACAGCTTAATCCCGGCTCCACCGAGCGCCAGCGCCAGACCGGCCTCCTTCAGCCCCGCCTTGGGCCGGATCAGATGAATACCCGCCCCGTCCAGCCTTGAGGAAAACCCTTCGGCCCCGATTCGGTTCAGCACCGCTACTGCCGGGACATTCAACGAATTGACCAGCGCGTCTTTGGCCGACACCTCGCCGTGGAATACCCGGTCGAAATTTTCGGGCTGATAGTCACCAAAGCGTGTCGGCACGTCCATCAGGCGGGTTTCGGGGGCGATCACGCCGTCTTCAAAGCCAATGCCATAGATAAAGGGTTTCAGGCTCGATCCCGGCGATCTGACCCGCTGCATCATATCGATCCAGCCCCCCGCGCGATCTAAACCACCGGAGCCGACACTGGCCCTGACAGCGCGGGTTTTGATGTCAACCACCATGATGGCGACCGAACTGTTCAGGCCTTGTGCTGCCGCGGTTTGCCGCGCCAAGGCCTCCAGCCGCGCCTGCAACGGCGCATCGATGGTGGTGATGACCGTCGCCTCTAAGCCCCCGACCTGTCGCGCCAGACGGCCCGCCGCATGCCAGGCCAGCGCCGGAAAGGCCGCCCGGCGCGTCACCAGCGGTTCCTCCATCGCTTCTTGCGTCACGGCGGGCGTAATCGCACCCCTATCTTGCAGGCGCAGCAAAACCTCATTGCGGGCATTCAGCGCGGCCTTGGGGTTACGGTCGGGACGACGCGCTTCGGGGGCTTGGGGCAGGGCAATCAGCAGGGCCTGTTCGCCAATCGTCAGGCTTTCCGGCTCATGGCCAAAATAGGATAGTGAGGCCGCGCGCACCCCCTCAAGGTTGCCGCCGTAAGGGGCCAGGGTCAGATAGATCGACAGGATTTCGCGTTTGGTGTAACGGGCCTCAAGCTGCACCGCCCGCACCACTTCGATCAGCTTGGACAGGTAGGTGCGGTCCTTGGGTGACAACAACCGCGCCGTCTGCATGGTAATTGTCGATCCGCCCGACACTACGGAGCCTGCCTGAATATTAGAGGAAAAGGCCCGTATCAGCGCCAGCGGATCGGCACCGTGATGAAGATAAAAGCGCTCATCCTCGATGGTTAGCAAATGGCGCACAAAGCTTTTGTCCGTACGCTGAATATCGGCCCTGATGCGCCAGCGCCCGTCATCGACCGGCAAGGCCCTCAGCCAGACGCCGTTGCGATCCAGCGCCACCGCCGAGGCCTTTTGGGCCTTGGACATATCCGGCGGAAGGATAAAGTTCACCGCCGCGACGACCACCTGAACCGCGAGGAACCCGATCAGGGATTTGATGAGGATAGGTATCCTCCTCCCCTGTTTACGGGGGAGGTGTCGCCGGTTACCGGCGACGGAGGGGGCAAGCCACCTGACAAGCCACTGGCGCATTACCCCACCTTCCGGCCCGTCGGGCCTCCCTCCTCCCCTGCAACAGGGGAGGTTTTACCGCCCTGCAATGGTCACTCGCGATCCCGCCGTACGGGCATAGAGATCGGCGCGGTAGAGGTCTTTCACCTCGGCGCCCGGCAGATAGAAATCCCCCGGCGTGGTCGCCCGCGCAATATAGGCCATGGCAAAACCATTGGCCGCACTGACATCAAGGGCGGCGACATAGCGGTCATCGCGCGCTTCCTGCGCATCCAGCGCCGACAAGGTTCCCGCAAACCGGAACGGCCCAGCATTCGTGTCTTCATTGGTAAGCGTCGTCTCGATCTCAAAGCCCGCCGGCAGGGCATCGTCAACCACGATCGGGCGGGTCTGGGCATAGGATGACCGGCCCGAAATCACCACCAAAACCTTTTGACCTTGGGTCAATTGCGCCGGATTAATCCGCGCGCCATCGAGTGTGTAATAGGCTTTTTCCAGCGTAAAGCCCTTGCTCTCAGACGGTGGCCCCATCAGCGGATTACCCGTTACCGTCACCGTCCGCCACAGCGGGCCGGAACCGGTATTTTTGAAACGCGCCTGCGCCACCGCCCCGACATTATAACGCGCCAGCGACCCTTGTGATGGGATGATCGCCACCCCTTGCGCGTCGATTTTTATCGGCCCCGCAGCCTTAAGCATATAGGACGCCGCCCGCAGGATAAACGCCTGCTCCTGCGTGTTCAGCCGCTCAGGATCTTTCATGGAGGTTTCCAACCGTTTGGCCAGATCGGCGGCAATGCCAGTTTCCCCCGCTTCATAGGCCAGCGCCGTCACCCCGGCCAGATCACGCAGCGGCGATTGGTACCAGTCATGGGGGTCTTTATAGCCCAGCGCCTGCACCGCCTGTTTAAAGCCGGAGCGCGCACGCGCCTTATCGCCCATCATCGACAGCGCCGCCGCCACCTGCGCACGGGCCAAAGGTGAGCGCTCGGATTTGAACTGCACATCATGATACCAGCGCAGGCGCGCCAGATCACCGTTGCCGCCCTTAGCCATAACATAGAGCGCATAGGCCGAGGCGCGCGATCTGATCTGGGCGGTAATGTCGTCCTTTTGCAGACCGAACCAGCCGCCATCATAGGCTTTCAGCCGGTAATTGACTGATGTGAATCCATCCGGCCGCGACATATCACGCATGGCATTCATGGCCTTATCGAGTGCCTCTTGCGGTACATAGACGCCCTGTTTTTGTGCCTCAAGGATAAAGTCGGTAGCAAAGGCCCCGACAAACCCTTCGGCGGCACCGTCACCGGCTTTCCACAGACCAAAGGCACCGTCCGCCGACTGACGATCCAGTATCCGGCCCACCGCCTGTTTGAGGATCATCTGACCGCGCGCCGAAGTTTTGGCATCGGTCAGGGACGGCGACACATAAAGCCACGGATAGGCGGCCGACGATATCTGCTCGGTACAGCCGTAGGGATAACGGTTGAGTGCTGCCGCCAGCGGCGTCGGATCGATACCGCGGAACGGCGAATAGGAGACCTGAATGCTGATCGTGCCGGGTTGCAAGCCCTCAAGCAGTGCGCGCGACGGCGCATAGGTCTGGTTCACGCCCTGTTGCTCGGTAAAGACCTGGGTGCGCGTGCCCCAGCCGTTGCGGGTTTGCAGTGGGTAGTCTTCGTTGAAGCTGTAACCCTCGGCCTTGAGCGACAGATTGACCGCCGAAATCCCGGCCCGCTGCGGGGCGTTGATTTCAATGGCTTCCTGAACCCGCTGGCCGGTGCCCAGATTAAAGGCTTTTTTGAATTGGACGAACAACCCTTTGAGGCCGGTCACCACCGCTTCGTAAAGGCCTGATCTGCCTTCGACATTATTAAGCTCCAGCGTGGCAAAAGCCTTATCGCCGGGGGCCAGAAAGCGCGGCAGGGCCAGTTCGGCTACCACCGGTTCGCGCACGGTGATCGTCTCCTGTGATGACCCCACCGCCTCATCGGTCCAGGCGACGGCCATGACCTTAAGCTCACCGTTGAATTTCGGCACCTTAAGCCGCACGATCGCCTTACCGTCAAAGCCGGTTTCCACCACGCCTGACCACAAGGCCACGGTCTTGATCGGGGTGACGGTCAGGCCTTCGCCGCCGATCTGATCGCCGCCATAGTTAAGCTCTGCCGGAGCCCCCAGATTGGGATCCAGCAGCCGGCCATAGTCATCGCGGTAATCGACCCCCAGCGCGCGCTTGCCAAAATACCAGCTTATCGGATCAGGGGCCTTAAACTTGGTCAGGTTGAGGATGCCCTGATCGACCACGGCCAGCGACAGACGCGCCCGTTCGCCCAGCTTGGCCCCTGATACCTTGACCGGCACCTCAAGCCAGGCGTCGCCAGCCTTATCGATCACCGGCTTTTGCGGCGTGCCTTTCGGGGTATCGACGGCGACCGTTAATTTGCGCGATTTGGGATCGAGCGGCACATAGATCAGGCCCATCGCCCGGCGCGGCTTGGGGGAGGCGACCGGATCACGCGGCTGCATGACCGAGACCATGATATAGACTCCGCCGCCCCAACTGGCATCGGATTTCAAGCGCACCGTCGTGCCGTCTTCACCCACGCGGACATGTTTCATGTCGATCAGACGGTCAGACGCGACCGCAATTTGCGCTTCGCCCTCATAGGGTGGTTTAAGGGTCAGAGTGATGGTGTCGCCCTGCACATAGGCTTTTGTGCCCGCCGACAAACGCACGAAATCGGGCGCATCAGCGGACTTGGCCGGATTACCCCAGCCGGAGGCAAAGCGCACGACGGTGCGCGCCCCCGTTTGGGGATGCTCGATCTCAAGCCGGTAATCGCCCCAGTCGAGATTACGGGCAAAGTTCAGGCCGGTACCCGCGTTGAGATCATAGTTCGTTTCCGACACGACCACATCGCGGGCGGTGCGCCGCCACGCCCAGCGGCCATCCTGTTGATACCAGTCGTAGTTCCAGTTCTCAGAGACCAGCCGCACCTTAACGCCAGAGGCCGCAATCTTTTGTCCCTGCGCATTGACCCCGATGATATTGAACCCAAGACGCGGCGCTTCGTTACCCTTGGTGTCCTGAGCGTCGATCTTAACCCCCAGATAGAGCGGCTTTGTCCGTATACGGAGCGTCGCCGATTCCTTGACCGGACGCCCACCCGGTTCAAACACCGATGAGGTCAACAGCACCGATAGCGGTTGATCCGTATCGCCCGCCACCGAGGCCTCCAGCGGGAAGGTCGCCTGCCCCTGACCGTCGGTGACGGTTTCGGGCAGATTGACATATTTTTCCTCAAACGGGTTTTGCTCATTGCCGAAGCGATAGTCTTTAAAGGCCGGGAAGGGGTTGGTGTCCGCCCGCACCCGCGCCTCACCGCCCACCGTCAGGCCGGAGCCTGTCGCCCCATAAAGGAACCGCGCATTGACCCGCACCGCGCGCGCTTCATCGGGCCGGGTCAGGGGTCTATCGGCATCGGCGGCAATATCGACGCCCAGCCGCTGAGGCGCGAAATCTTCGACCGCGAAGGCTGCCGAACCCGACGCCCCTTCGATCCCTTCGACCTCAAGCCGGGCCTGCCACTGACCGCGGGGGGACGATTTGGGCAGGGCGATATCGGCGGCGACATAACCGTTTTCGGACTTATCGAATTTCACCCGGAAGGCTTCGACCCCGGACGGACGGGTGACGATAAGCGCGCCCTTACGGTCCTTAAGGGCCTTACCCTGCGGATCGCGCACCAGAGCGACCACATGCACTGTCTCCCCCGGACGATAGATACCGCGATCGGTATAGAGATAACCATCGACCATGCCCGCACCGGCACGGCCAGAGGTCACTGCCTCATCCTGCCGCCCGCCGACGCCCTTGGCTGACAAATCAACCGGCGCCCGGTCAAGATCAAGGGCGGTGAAGTCTTCGGCGGGGCCATAGGCCATGACCATCTTGGGCGTCAGTGCCCCTTCGCCTTTCAGCAGGGCCGGATTAAAGCGCACCCGCCCGTCGCTGCCGGAGCGTCCTTCGGCCAGATCTTCGCCGTTACGCGCCACTAAGGCCACGCGCACGCCGCTTAAGGGCTTGGCCGATTTCAGGGAGCGCACCACCACATCAAGGCCTGCCCCCGACGCCGGATTGCCGGAATAGGTCATCAGCGCCATGTCGGTATAGAGTATCCAGCGACGCGCCTGAGCGGGCTGGTCATACTGCGCCTTATCGCGTCCACCCGACGCATCGCGCACCTTAATGACATAGGCGCCCGGTTTGAGGTTTTTCAGCACCGCCCCCAGCGGGAAAACCGTCGTAATCCGCTCACCATTGCCGGCGCGTACCGCCACCTTACCCGACCAGACCTTACCGCCGTTTTCATTGGGGCTGTCTTCGCCCCATTCATAGTCGTAATCACCCTCTGAGACCGGATCGGGGGCGGAGATATTTTGCCGGACCAGATTGCGGTCCGCTACGCGCCAAACCTCAAAGTTAAGCGCGGTGACGTTGAGCGTTTCAACCGCCACACCGTCGGAATCTTCGCGCGGCAGGATGACGCCTTCACCGGCAAAGCCGACATAGGGCGGCTTTTCACCAAAGGCAAAGTCAAGATCGACATTTTTCTCAAGCTTATCATTGCCCTTACCCGGCAGGCCTTTCAGCAGGGTGATGCGCCGGTCGGTAAATCCAAACCCGGATACACACAGGTTTGCCCCCTTGACCGACACGGCCGGGGCCGACGGTAATTCAGGCGAGACCAGCACATAATCGCCGTAGGGTTTCGACGGATCAAGGTCGCGGCTGAACTCGACGCAGGCGCGCGGTGACGCCGCTGAGGTATCCAGGCTTTGTTTCCAGACGGCAAACCCGGCCGGTTTTTTATCGGCGGCACGCGGGGCATTTTTGTCGCGTGGCTTACCATAGAGATTACCGACGGTCTCACTGATCGACACGGCCTCCGATGAGCGATTGACCCGCCCGCCGCCTTCGGTCGCCTTGGCGGTTAAGAACCCAACGCAAAACCCGGAGATAAGTACCGCCGCAGCCCCCGTGATCACGGTACGGTTTTGCCAGTCGAACATGTTTGCCCCGCCTTGTTTGCTGCACCATGACGCACCCCAAGGGTTTGCTCATCGGCAATATTTGTTGCAAAAGAATAGCTGATTTAATGAAAGATCAATCTTTGTTTTGTGAATTAACCAAATTATCTTACAGGAAGATTTAAACCCTTTTCAGGCACCCGATTTGGCCTGTGGGGTGAGGTTAAGACTTTCGGATCAGGAATAGCCTTTTGGGTAGACGGTTTTGAGTAATTTTTCCCGTGTCATGGCGTTGGTAGTGGATGATAACCATTACATGCGGGTTATCGTCTGCACCATGTTGCGTGCCATGGGGATCACCAATATCCGCGAAGCCTCGGACGGGGCCGAAGCCCTTGAGATCGTGCGTGACTGGCGCCCTGACGTCATCATTGTCGACCTTGTGATGGAAACGATCGACGGTATCGAATTTACCCGGCTTTTGCGCACCGGCACCGACAGCCCGCACCCTTATGTGCCGATCATCATGATGACCGGCCACACTGACCGTTCCAAGGTCATTGCCGCGCGCGATGCCGGGGTCAACGAGTTTGTGGCCAAGCCCCTGACGGCGCAGGGCCTGATCAGCCGCATGAAAAGCGTCATTGAGAATGAACGCGCCTGGGTCAAATGCTCGACCTATACTGGCCCGGACCGCCGGCGCCGCAAAAATGCCGCCTATCCCGGACCATACCGGCGTGCCTCGGACAAGGCCGAAGGAAAAGCATAGGAACCCCCCAGTTTTTTTCGCCAAGATTTTTTATCGCCAAAGCTACGGTTTCAGGCTATGGCAAAGGCCATGAGCCAGTCCCAGATTTCCCCCGATCATCTCACCTCTTCTGACACGGTTTCCGCCGCATCAGGTGGTAAAACCTCGACCTTTGGCTTCCGAGAAGTCCGATGCGAAACAAAAGGTCAATCTGGTACACGGCGTCTTTAAAAACGTCGCGTCCAAATATGACGTGATGAACGATGTCATGTCGGTCGGTGTCCATCATTTGTGGAAAGACGCCGCCTGCGCGCGCCTCAATCCTCAGCCCGGTGAAATCATTGTCGATTGCGCGGGCGGTACCGGTGATATCGCCCGCAGGCTGGCTAAGCTGGCACGGCGCGCCAAAGCCAGACGTGGGTCGGACAAAGACGCCCAGATCCGCGTCATCGACTACAATCAGGCCATGATTGAAGCGGGTATCGCCAAAGGCACTGAGCCGGAACTGACCTGGACGGTTGGAGACGCCATGAACCTGCCGCTCGATGACGCCAGCATCGACGCCTACATCATCTCGTTCGGCATCCGTAACGTCGCTGATGTGTCGCAGGCCCTGCGTGAAGCCAAACGCGTGTTGAAACCCGGCGGGCGGTTCCTGTGCTTAGAGTTTTCGCATCCGAAATCAGGCGTGATCGCGTCAGTCTATGATGCCTATGCATTCAAGGTCATCCCGTTCATGGGCCAGATGGTGGCCGGTGACCGCGAGTCCTATCAGTATCTGGTCGAAAGCATCAAGCGCTTCCCCGATCAGGATCGTTTCGCGCAGATGTTAACTGAGGCCGGTTTTAAGCGCGCAACCTATACCAATTTCACCGGCGGAGTCTGTGCGCTGCATCACGGATGGGCGTAAGGCGGAGATATGGTTTCCACCTTGAGTTCCTTATCGCGCCTGATCCGCTCAGGGCTTGTGCTCCTAAAGCATGACGCCCTGATCCCGGTTGAGGTCAGCGATCAGTTGCCGCCGATCTGGCGCTTTCCGGCCAATGTGCTGCGCGCGTTGTTTGCCCAAAAAGGGACCAAGAAAGGCCCAAAACTGCGGGTCGGCATGCGCTATGCGGCCGCCTTTGAGCAACTGGGGCCGGCGTTTATCAAGCTGGGTCAGGTGCTGTCGACGCGGGCTGATATTTTCGGCGACGAATTTACCGACGATCTGCGTCACCTTAAGGATCAGTTGCCGCCGTTTCCCAAATCCGTGGCCGAACGGGCGGTGGCAGCTGCGTTAGAGCGCCCCGTCGATCAGCTATTCATCGAATTTGGCGAAGTTATAGGCGCCGCCTCGATCGCGCAGGCCCACCGGGCGGTCCTCAAAGACGGCCGCACGGTCGCGGTCAAGATCCTACGGCCCGGCATTGAAGACACCATCGCCCGCGACACCGCCATGATGCGGTTGGTGGCGAAGATGGTGCACACCCTGTCGCCCGCCTCCCGCCGTCTGGAGCCACAGGCCTTTGTCGAAGCGGTCGCGAAATCGCTGTTGCTTGAGCTTGATCTGCGCCTTGAGGCCTCCGCCGCCGATGAACTGGGTAAAATCATCAACGAAGAATCGTTTATGAGCGCGCCCAAGGTGGTGTGGAGCTATGTCTCAAAGCGCGTCATGGTCACCGAATGGGCGCGTGGCGTGGCCTTAAGCCGCCCGGACGCCCTGACCCAGCCCGGCATTGAGCGCAAGGCCATGGCCGACAACCTGATCCGGGCGTTTTTGTCGCAGGCGCTTAACCACGGTGTGTTCCATGCCGATCTGCACGAAGGCAATCTGTTCTGCGAAGCACCCGATAAGCTGATCGCCATCGATTTTGGCATCATCGGTCGGTTGAAACCCAAAGAGCGGCGCTATCTGGCCGAAATGCTGTGGGGGTTCCTGCAGCGCGACTATAAGCGCGTGGCCGAGGTTCATTTTGAAGCCGGCTATGTCCCAAAGCATCAGGATGTCGATACGTTTGCGCAGGCCCTGCGTGCTGTCGGTGAGCCGGTGCTGGGCCTTGCCGCCACCGATGTGTCGATGGGCAGGCTGTTGCAGCAACTGTTTGAAATTACAGCGCAGTTTGACATGCACCTGCGGCCCGAACTGGTGCTGCTGCAAAAAACTATGGTCAGCGTTGAAGGTGTCGCGCGGCGCATGTATCCGACCCATAATCTGTGGGAAGCGGCAGAGCCCGTCGTTAAGGCGTGGATTTCGCGCGAACTGTCGCCCCTGGCCGAAGGACGCAGGCTGTTTGATCGGCTGGTCGAACGCCTGCGCGATGAAGAGGACGGCGAAAGCCTGCTGACGGTAGCCAATGCGCTCAAGATTCAGGAACTGAAAACCGCCTTAAGGCAGAGTCAAAGCCTGGGCGTTATTGCCATTGCCGCGTCTCTGGTGACCCTGGCGGCGGTGATCATACTATCACTATAGATTGGCCCTATAGACCCGGCATATCGATAAAAGCGTTTTTGATATGCACCGGCCAGGCCATTGGCCCGACGGCGTAAAGATCAATATTCAGATCAAAGCGCGACAGGTTTTTGCGTTTGGCCTGTAGCGATAACCCCGCCTGCCACAGCCGGTTTTGCTGATCGGGTGTGACGGCCTCAAGTGCTTCGGCCACCGTGCGGCGCTGCTTGACCTCGACCATCGCCAGCCGGTTGCCTTTTAAGGCCAATATATCGATTTCCCCCTGCGGGATTTTCAGGCGAAACCCCAGTATGCGATAGCCTTTGAGCATTAAATGTATCAAGGCGATATATTCGGCCCAGTGGCCGCGCCGGTGGGCCTTTGATCCGCGTTCTGATCTATTGGTCATGATCTTTCAGCTTCAGCGCGCGATTATAAATCTCTTTGCGCGGCAGCCCATAAATCTGGGCCAGTTTCTGCGCGGCTTCCGACGGCGACAGGGTCTCCAGCGCCGATTTCAGCGCCTCATCGATATTGTCCCGCGACGGCGCCACATCCTCTGGTGGGCCCAGCACGACGACGATCTCACCCTTGGGCGCAAGCAAGGCCGGATCGGCCACCAGCGCGCTTAGGCGCCCGCGCACGCAGGTCTCATAAAGCTTGGTCAGTTCGCGGCATACCGCCGCGTCGCGGTCACCCAGAACCGCCAGCATATCACTCAAACTATCATGCAAGCGCGGGCCGGTTTCAAACAGAACTACGGTTGTGGCTAAGGATTTGAACTCGGCCAGAAAGCGCTGGCGAGCCGTGGTTTTGTTGGGCGTAAAGCCTGCGAACATAAACCGGTCAGTCGGCAGACCGGCGATACACAGCGCCGCCAAAACCGACGACGCGCCGGGGATGGGGTGGATTTTCAAACCGGCGTCGTGCGCGGCCTGTACCAGCCGGAATCCGGGATCGGAGACCAAGGGTGTACCGGCGTCGGATATCTGCGCCACCACCTGACCTTCGCGCAGACGGTCAAGTATTTGCGGCAAGACCTGCGGCCCGGCATGGTCATCATAGCGCAGCAGAGGCTTTTTGATGTCGTAAGCCCCCAGAAGCTTTCCGGCCATGCGCGTGTCTTCGGCCAGCACGACATCGGCGGCCCTCAAGACGTCGAGCGCGCGCAGGGTTATATCGCGCAGATTGCCGATCGGTGTCGCCACACAATAAAGACCGGGCTCAACAGGACGGGGCGGCGGAGCAAACAGGGATTCGGACATATCAGGACAATAACTCATAAAGCAGGCGATCCAAAACCACCCGGCCTTTGGGTGTGGCGCTCAGGCGATTATTTTCGATGTTAAGAAAGCGGTCAGTGATCAGGCTCATGGCCCGCGCACGGATATCGAGGGTTTTAAACCGCTCAAGATCAACGCCGTCACGCAATCGCAGGCCCAGCATCAAAGCCTCCTCGTCGGCGGCTTCGGGGGTCAGGGCTTCCCGCGCGACACCGCTGCCAGTCATCTGAACCTGGGCCGTATAGGTCAGCAGATCGGACAGGGCAACGGTTGCATAACGCACATCATTGATCGTCAAACGGCCATGCGCAGCCTCTTTATTGGGTCGCGGCTGCCCGTTTTCCCCATCCGTTGGTAGGGTCAAACGGCCGTGCGCTCCGGGGCCCACGCCGATATAATCGACACCCTCCCAGATAGCGCGATTATGAGCCGATTGAGCGGCGCGGCCCTTGGCATGGTTTGACACCTCATAGGCCTCAAACCCCAGACTTTCTAGGACAGATTGGGTCTTATTATAAAAGGCCTCGCCCATCTCAGGTGGCGGGATTTTGAGCGTACCGCGCCGCGCGGCACGCCCGAAGGCCGTCCCCGGCTCAAGGCTTAGCTGATAAGGCGAGATATGCTCGATCCCTAGCTGCGCCGCCAGCGTCAGCTCGTCGGCCCAGTCGGACAGGATCTGATCCGGCAGGGCATAGATCAGATCGATCGATACCCGTCCAAACACCGCTCGCGCCGTCTCAAGCCCGATCTGGGCCTCACGCGCCGAATGGTTGCGGCCTAAAAATTTCAGCGCCTGGTCATTCAGCGATTGCACCCCCAGCGACAGACGGTTGATGCCCGCCGCTTTGAACGCCTCATATCGCGCAATTTCCGCATCGGTAGGATTGGCCTCAAGCGACACCTCGATATTCCCATCGAAGGGAAACAAGGCCCGCGCCGTCGCCACAATTTCGGCCACCCATTCGGGCTTCATCAGGGACGGAGTACCACCGCCGAAGAAAATACTGACCAGATGGCGCGGCCCCAATAGATCCGCATGGGTTTTCAGATCGGTGAGAATGGCTTCAAACAGAGCGGTTTGACGCGCCGTTTGCCCGCGATCGCGTGTGACATTGAAATCGCAATAGGGGCAGATGCGCGAACAATAGGGCCAGTGCACATAAAGGGCGACTGTATTAATCAAACAGCGCGGCCTTTAACTGCTCAAACGCCAGATGGCGGTGGCTGATACTGTCTTTTTGCGCTTCGGGCATTTCGGCAAAGGTGAGGCCGTAACCTTTGGGCTGAAAGATCGGGTCATAGCCAAAACCACCAGCACCTCTGGGGGTGACGATATCACCGTCGATGCGGCCTTCAAAAACCACCGCATGTCCCTCCGGCCACGCCACCGCCAAAGCACAGGTAAACCAGGCATGGGTGGTGAACTGCGCGTCATGGATCTGCGCCTGCAGCAATTTGTGATCGATGATTTCCATGGCGCGGCGGAAATCCTTATCCGGCCCGGCCCAACGCGCACTATAGATACCCGGATCGCCTTTTAATGCGGTAATGCTGAGGCCGGAATCATCGGCCAGGGCCACGATGCCCGCCGTCATGGCCGCATGACGGGCCTTCAGGATAGCATTGCCGATAAAAGAGTTTTCCGTCTCATCCGGCTCCGGCACGTTCGCGTCTTTGGCGCTGATGACCACAAACCGCCCGCCAAGGAGGGATGATATCTCCTTCGCCTTGCCCGGATTGTGGGTGGCGGCGATCAGTTCTTCACCGGAGATCAGTTTAAGGCTCATGTAAGGCTCTGGCTATGGACGTTTGTTTCTTTGTAACGATGCGCCGCAAAATGAAAAGCCCCAAATGTGACATCGCGCACATTACAAAACATTAGGTGGCGGCCCTTGTTAAAAATGATTATCGTGGCGCACCATCTGACACTTAGGTCTTGAGGTTTAAGGCAATTTCCATGCGGTTTTTAGGGCCCAGATCGATTTCCAGCCTGTTGAAGACGGCGCTGGATGTCGTCTATTTCGGCCTGTTCGGGCTGATTATCGGGCTTGTGCTGGCGACTTTGAGCCTTTTGTCCGTACCCACCCTCGCGACCGAAGTGGTCACCCGGCTAAATGTGTCCGTGCCGCTGGACGCCGGATCGCAAGCGGTATTGCTGCTGGCCTTTGGGATATCGCTGGGCGGATATATGATCATCATGCACTGGACGCGGCAGGTGTTTCGTACGCTTGCCGAAGGCGATGTCTTTCACCCCGACAATACCCGCCGCTTACGCTGGATCGGGTTTGGTCTGGGCGGGCTGGAGGTCTTTGGATATGCCGCGCGGTTTCTGGTCGAACGCGCCTACGGCCTGCACCTTGAGCCGGTCTATGGTGTGCGGGCGGTCACGACATGGTTCTCGGTCTTGGTGGTATTTGTGCTGGCCGAGGTCTTTAAAGAAGGCGCACGTCTGCGGCAGGAAGCTGACCTCACGATATGATCCGTATACGTCTTACCGAACTTCTGGCCCAGCGCAGGTTGTCGATCGTTGAATTGTCCGACCGCACCGGCATCAGCGTGCGCAACCTCGAAGTCCTGCGTGATCAGGCAGCGGTGGCGGTACGGCTGCGCACACTTGATGCGCTTTGTCGGGCGTTGAAGTGCCAGCCCCATGACCTGCTGGAGTGGACCGAGACCACGCCCGAATAAGTAATTACTTTCCCAACGCTTTGTTTTGCAAGGCAAACAGCTCGGTCGCCCCGGCATGAGCCAGATCGAACAGGGCATTAAATTCATCGCGTGAAAAGCCGCGCTTTTCGCCGGTCGCCTGAATTTCGACGGCATCGCCAGAGCCGGTGATAACGAAATTGGCGTCGGTTTCGGCGTTCGAGTCTTCTTCGTAGTCGAGATCCAGCACCGGTGTGTCCGCAAAAATCCCGCACGAAATGGCGGCGATCTGATCCAGAATCGGGTTTTTCGAGATGACTTTTTCGGCCAGCAGATAATTACAGGCCATCGACAACGCGACCCATGCCCCGGTAATCGCCGCGGTGCGGGTGCCGCCATCGGCCTGAATAACATCGCAATCGATGGTGATCTGACGCTCACCCAACGCTTTCAGGTCAACGACCGCGCGCATAGACCGGCCGATCAGGCGCTGAATTTCCTGTGTCCGCCCGGACTGCTTACCGGCGGCGGCTTCACGGCGCGAACGGGTGTGGGTCGAGCGTGGCAACATGCCGTATTCGGCCGTGACCCAGCCCTGACCTTTACCTTTGAGGAAAGGCGGCACGCCCTGTTCGACGCTGGCGGTCACCAGCACCTTGGTATGACCGAACGAGACCATGCATGAGCCTTCGGCATAGCGCGTTACGCCGGTCTCAATCGTCACCGCCCGTAACTGATCCGGCTTGCGGCCAGACGGACGGATGGTTTTGAGCGCGTTTAAAGCTTCGAACTGAGACATGGACTTAAGACCCCGAAAACAATGGACCCTGCCGTATCAGGTCTGCCTGCAAATCACAACCCAAGGCGCTATCCAAGCCGAACGAGGGCTAATCCCGACGTTCGGGCAGTTTACGCGCCACCGAACAGTCCTGATTGGCGCAGATATAGGTGTCATTGTCCTTCAGGAAGATATTTTCGCTGCTGTCTTTGGTGATGCCGCGCTTTTTCCACTTGTCGGTGCGGATGATATCGGCCCGCAACGGCTCAACCCCTTTGTTGTCGGGGGCCGCCTCAGTTTCATATTCAGGCGGCAGAGGTTTAATGACCTCATCACTTTCACGCAGCGGGCCATAGACCTGCGTTTTGCCTGTATCCGGCTTTGACACCGTCAGCGCCACCGCCGATGCGGCCGCAAGCGTTGCCACCGCCATGACCGACGCCCGGATTATCCCCTTACCCATCACCCCGCCTCCTTATGTATATGAGCGAGATTTTACCCCATTGATGGCATTTTGAAGACACAAAAATATCTTTCCATAGGCCCATAAGAACCCTATCCTTAAAGGCAATGATCAGATCCCCTTTAAGCGCATCTACTATATTATCGTCCGGCGCCTCCCTGACCGAGCTGGATGCGCGGGCCCGTGACATTTTCCGGCAGGTGGTTGAGACCTATCTGGAAACCGGGGAGCCGGTCGGATCGCGTACCTTATCGCGCAGTGGCGTGTCGCTATCTCCGGCCTCTATTCGCAACACCATGCAGGATCTGGCGCATCTTGGGCTTTTGTCCGCGCCGCACACCTCATCGGGGCGGTTACCGACCCATCATGGACTTCGTTTGTTTGTCGATGGTTTGCTGGAGATCGGCGACCTGAGCGAAGACGCCAAACGCGATATCGAAGCCCGCCTGACCTCTAAAGGCCGCAGCTTTGATGTGGCCTTGCGCGAAGCCTCCTCCATGCTGTCGGGTCTGGCCGGTGGGGCGGGCGTGGTCATGACCCCCAGCTTTGAGGCCGGAGTCAAGCATGTCGAATTTATCCTGCTGGGGCCGGATCAGGCGCTGGCGGTACTGGTCTATGATGACGGTCGGGTGGAAAACCGTTTAATGACCGTGGCGCTTGGAACCACGCCGTCGGTGCTGATCGAAGCCTCGAACTATCTCAATGCCCGTATCCGTGGTCGCACACTGGGGGAGGCCAAGCGCGAACTGGCCGCTGAACTGGCCGAAGAACGCCAGAAACTGGATGAAGCGGCATCGGTTCTGATCAATCAGGGGCTGGCGGCCTGGTCGGGTGAAGAAGGTAATAAGCGCGCCCTGATCGTGCGCGGGCGGGCCAACCTGCTGGAGGCCTCTAGCCTGGATGACCTTGAGCGGGTGAGATCATTATTTGAAGATCTGGAGCAAAAAGAAGAGCTGATCGAGCTGCTGGATGATGTGAAAGACGCGCAAGGTGTGCGAATTTTCATCGGATCGGAATCGAAACTGTTTTCTTTATCCGGTTCGGCTGTTATTGCAGCGCCTTACATGGCCGGTCAAAGTCAGAAGGTCGTGGGCGCCATCGGTGTAATCGGCCCGGCACGGTTGAATTACGCGCGGATCATCCCACTTGTTGACTACACCGCCAAAATTTTAGGCCGCCTGCTGGACTAAAGGCGGGTGGCTTAATTTGTTTAACGCGCATTTGATTCCGAAAACCGCTTACACTTTTCGGAATGCGCTCTGTGATTTATCAAGGGACAGATATGACGGACGAGAATTTGGAAGAGGGCGGCGCGGATCTGGAGCAGGACGCCACCGAAATCTTGCTGACCGAACTTGAGGCGCTCAAAAGCGAGAACGCGGCCCTGAAGGAACAGGCTCTGCGCTATGCCGCTGAGGTTGAAAACGTCAAGCGCCGTACCGAGCGCGAAATGAACGACGCCCGCGCCTTTGCCATTCAGCGTTTCTCACGCGATCTTTTGGGCGTGGCCGACATTTTGGCGCGCGCCCTGCAATCGGCGCCGAAGGATATTGAAGACGCCGCGTTCAAGAACTTCGTGCTCGGCATCGACATGACCGAAAAGGAACTGTCGCAGGCCTTTGAGAAAAACGGCGTCAAGAAGGTCAACCCACTCAGGGGCGACAAGTTCGACCCGAACCTGCATCAGGCGGTGATGGAAGTCCCGGCCGAAGATGTGACCGGCGGTGCCGTCGTCAATGTGATGCAGACCGGTTATGAGCTGTTTGGGCGCATCATCCGCCCGGCCATGGTGGCGACCGCCGCCAAGACCTCAGCCAACACGGTAGCGGCTGCCGCCGCAACCAGCGCCTATGCCCATGAGACTGACACCAGCGACGATCCGGCAGTTGATACAAAGGCGTAAGGTCTGAAAACATTTCGCACTTTAAGGGTGAGCCTCGCGGCTCACCCTTTTATTTTGTGGATGCGGTAATGAAATTTCGGGGCCGTCGTTGCTGGTTTTGCCGCCATGGCCCGCACACGGTCTTCGGCCCCGGCGATCAAATCAGGGATCAGGTCGGCTTCGGGCAGGTTCTTCCAGTATTTTTTCGGCATTTCGGTCTGCATCATCTTCACCTTCAGACGCGCCGGATTGAAGATATTGGCAAAATAGGTTCGCCACAGATCATCGGTGTCATCCACCAGTTCAGGATTGCGGGCGGGTTGGGCGGAGACCGTCAGGGCATCACCATCCCAGCTTGCTGATCCTTTCGGCGTGGCGATCACCCAGTCCATATCGGTGAAGCGCCGCTGAAAGAAACCGGCGGTGCGGCCGACGATATAATGATCCGGCTCAAACCAGGCCAGAAACTGTCGCCGGGCGCTTCCCTCCAGTGCGGGAAGTTCCTTGAAACGCACAAAGGCTTTCATCTTATGGCTGTCGCGCCCGACCGACTTGGCCATCTGATGGGCGCGGACCACATCAGGATCGGTCGTGATGCTCAGCAGATGGCGCTCCGTCTGCAACCGCCACAGCAGTCTGTAGAGCACCGCATAAGCCGCCAGATCGGCATGACAGACCACAACCTGCGCACATTCGACAAAGGCACGCGGCACGGAAAAGGTGGCCTTGGTTTCAGCGATTGCTTTATCCGCGCCAAACAGATCGTCTTTCAGCGTCTCTCTGTCCAGCCATTCCACCGCGTCAGGCTGGATGCCCGCACAGAGCAGGTGTCGCGCGTGTTCGCGCCATTCCTCAAAATCCCCACGCCGGTCGATGACGATCCTCATAGCAGGCTCAACTGCTCCGGACGCGGCATGAACATGGCCTTGAGGTCACTGGCATCGAGCAGATTCATGGGTGTATGGCCGTCCGCCACCACAAACGCCTTGACCTTTTTCAGTGACACCTTGAGCCGGGCCAGATCCTCCATTTTCAGGCGCTTGTGACGACGTGTGGTCAGGATCGACATCACCGTCTTGACCCCAAAGCCCGGCACCCTCAGCAACATTTCTTTGTCAGCACGATTGATATCGACTGGAAAGCGATCACGGTTTGCCAGCGCCCAGGCCAGCTTTGGGTCAAGCTCCAGATCAAGCATGCCGTCCGCCCGACCGTGGGTGATTTCCGCAATATCAAAGCCATAAAACCGGTAAAGCCAGTCGGCCTGATAGAGCCGGTGCTCCCGCATCAGCGGCGGTTTGATCAGCGGTAGATGTTGCGAGGAATCCGGAATGGGACTGAAGGCCGAATAATAGACCCGCCGGAGTTGATAGCCGCCATAGAGCCGCGCGCTGGTGCCAAGGATGGTGGCGTCATTGGTGACATCGGCGCCGATGATCATCTGGGTCGACTGGCCCGCCGGCACAAAGCGTTTGCGGCGTTTGGTTTTCAGTGTCGGCTCCCGCGCTTCGTCGATCTTAAGCTTTAATTCGCCCATCGAGCGGCGAATATTGGCCGGATGTTTTTGCGGGGCGAACGCTTCAACCCCGGCATCGGTCGGCAGTTCGATATTGATTGACAGACGATCAGCAAACAGGCCCGCCTCTTCGATCAGCTTAGCGGAGGCATCGGGGATGGTTTTGAGGTGAATATAGCCCTGAAAATTATGTTTGAAGCGCAGATCCCGCGCCACCCGCACCATTTCCTCCATCGTATAGTCCGATGAGCGGATAATCCCTGACGACAGGAACAGCCCCTCAATATAGTTGCGCCGGTAAAACTCTAAGGTAAGCCAGATGACCTCATCGACCGTAAAGCGTGCCCGCTCAACATTGGACGACGAGCGGTTGATGCAATAGACGCAGTCATAGATGCAAAAATTGGTCAGCAGAATCTTGAGGAGGGAAATACAGCGCCCATCCGGCGCATAGGCATGACAGATACCTGACCCTTCGGTTGAGCCCAAGCCCCCGGATCGCGAGGAATCGCGTTTGGTCGTGCCGCTTGACGCGCACGAGGCATCATATTTGGCAGCATCCGAGAGTATGGCCAACCGATGTTTGAGCGATTTTTTCATAATTGTTCATGATATGTTCTTAATTCAAAGCCGTCAATCGGTTTTCGTAGATTCGGGCTTGGCTGCATTTTGGGACGGGGTCAGGGCAATGGCCCGTCTGACCCGAACCATACCCTTAAGGATCAGATAGCCCAGCCCATAGAGCATCACCATCTGAAGCTGAACCTCAAGCTGGGTAATGGCCGGCACGACCATATCTCCGCCAAAGGTTAGCGGCCACAGCGCATCAATCAGGATCGCCAGCCCCAGACACATCAGGGCCTTGACCATAAAATGCGCCGCCTTTGCCTGGAAAAGGCCGATAAGGCTCGCCACCACAATCATCGGTACGACATTGAGCGACGTACACGCGGCCCACACCCCGTCCATAATCAGCCAAAGATATTCCACCATTTGCGACATGGCTGCACCTTGGTTTGAGCGGCGACTCAAGATAACGCCGTTTTTCAGGGTGTCGCGTTTTGACGCCGCCGTAAAGGTTTTAGGCGTGCTGAATGTGTCACAGAAGCTAAATTGTTATCGTCCGGTGGAGCCAAACCCGCCTGCGCCGCGCACGGTATCGTCCAGGGTTTCAACCACTGTCCAATCGATGCGGGCGTGCTGAGCGACAATCATCTGGGCAATGCGGTCGCCGCGATTGATGACGAAATCTTCCGCGCCCAGATTGATCAGAATGACGCCGACTTCGCCGCGATAATCGCTATCGACCGTGCCCGGTGAGTTGAGGCAGGTAATGCCGAACTTGAGCGCCAGCCCTGAACGCGGCCGCACCTGAATCTCATAGCCCAGCGGCACCGACATCTTAAGGCCGGTCGGGATCAGCGCCCGCTGCAGTGGTTTCAGCGTTATGGGCTTACCTTCGGGCACGGCGGCGCGCAGATCAAGCCCCGCCGAACCTTGCGTTTCATAGGCGGGTAATGGCAAACCGGCGGAATGGGGAAGCTGTACGATCTGGGCAGTGATGGTCATTAATATCTCAAGTCAGTCGGTTAATTACATAGTGGGTGATGTCCTGCGCCACCTCGGCCTTAGTCAGGCGCTTGACCGCCGTCGGGCCGTGGGCATCAATCAGCATCATATTGGTGGTGTCCTGATCAAAGACCTTATCGTCACCGACCTCGTTGGCAAAGATGGCGTCCGCGCCCTTGGTGCGCAGCTTGGTCTTGCCGTAGACTTCCAGATTCTGCGTCTCCGCCGCAAAGCCGATCACCAGGGTCGGGCGCTGCGTCGTGTGCAGCCCGACCGAGGCCAGAATGTCCGGGTTCTTGATCAGGGTAAGGGTCAGTTCATCGTTGTTGGCGGATTTTTTCTGCTTATCCGTTGCCACGGTTTGCGCGCGCCAGTCGGAGACGGCGGCCACGCCAATAAAGGCATCGGCGGGCAAGTGGGCGTGGACGGCATCAAACATTTCAAGCGCCGTGCGGACATCAATGCGCTCCACCCCTTCGGGCGTGGGCAGAGATACTGGGCCGGAAATGAGCGTCACCGTGGCACCCTCAGACGCCAGCGCTTCGGCAATGGCATAGCCTTGCTTACCCGAAGAGCGATTGGTGATACCGCGCACCGGATCAAGCGGTTCAAAGGTCGGGCCGGCCGTCATCAGGACATGCTTGCCATCCAGCGCACCCGTGCGGGGGTTAAGGTGCGCCATAATCGCCTTGAAAATGGTTTCCGGTTCGGCCATCCGGCCCAGACCAAATTCGCCGCAGGCCATATCGCCTTCTTCGGGGCCGACCATCAGGACGCCATCGGCGGTAAGGGTTGCGACATTGCGCTGGGTCGCCGCATGATGCCACATGCGCACATTCATAGCCGGGGCCATCATCACACGCTTATCGGTGGCCAGCAGTAGGGTGGCTGCCAGATCATCGGCCAGACCATTCGCCAGTTTAGCCATCATATTGGCGGTCGCAGGCGCTGCCACCACCAGATCGGCGGAACGCGACAAGGCGATATGGCCCATTTCGGCTTCGTCATTGAGGTCAAACAGGTCGGTATAGACCTTATCATTGCTGAGCGCACCGGCGCTTAAAGGGGTGACAAATTCTTTGGCGGCCTCGGTCAGCACCACGCGCACACCGATGCCCGCTGTCCGCAGCAACCGGATCAGGCTTAAGGATTTATAGGCCGCAATCCCGCCGCCGATGATCAGCAGAACGCGCTTTTGAGCCGGTGCGGCCATGCCGTAATTCCCTTTTCCGGTGGCAGGTCTTATGACATATCTGGCTCCCTACATGGCCTGACGGGGGAGGAAAAGCAAGGTGGGCAGGTTTAAACCATTATGCTTATTTGGGTTTTTAGCGTTGTTTATCGCCGCCTGCGATGCGGGACCATCCGCCGTTTTGCCCGACGGTCAGGGCACGTCGCCGTCTGAGCAGATAGCGCCTGCCCCCAAACCGCCGGTCTGGGCCGAACCGGAAGCCGCACCAACCACGCCGCCACCTGATACCACCCCACGGCCTGCCCCCGCCTTTGACGGGCCGGTGCTTAAGGTCAAGGTGCCGAAACCCGCCGGTGAAATCACTCAGACCCGTTATGCCGACTGGCCGTTATGGTCGACCAACCGCAAATATTCGGCTTATGAAAATGCCACCTATCATTTCGAAAAGCACGGCCCAACCTTCGGCATTAAAACCTATGAGGATTACGTCGTGTTTGTGCATGGCTTCGTGCACACACCGCCCAAGGGCACCCAGACGATCATGCGCAATAATGGCGACACGCTGTTTTATGATCCGGCGCAAAACATATTTGCCGTCATGACCAAAAAGGGCGCGCCGCGTACCCTGTTTCAGCCCTATGAAGGGGCCGCCTATTGGCAGAAACAGAAAGAGATAGAGGCCGGACGGCGCACGATTAGGGAAGAGTAGCGCACCCCAAAAAGTGTAAACGGTTTTTGGATTAAGGTGCGCGCTAAAAAGCTACACCATCGTTGCGGCGATGTCTTCAACCACCGATTTGACCAGCTTTTCATCATCACCTTCGGCCATGACGCGGATCAGAGGCTCAGTGCCGCTGGGACGCACCAGCACCCGGCCGGAGCCTTTGAGGGCGGCTTCACCGGCGGCAATGGCTTTTTTGACGACATCCTTTTCCATCGGATTTTCGCCTGAGAAGCGGACATTTTTCAGCAACTGCGGTACGGTATCGAACTGCTTGCCTAGCTCACTCATCGGCTTGTCGGATTCGACCAGCACGGCCAGTACCTGCAAGGCCGCCATCAGGCCGTCGCCGGTCGTGGCATAGTCGCTCATGATAATGTGGCCGGACTGTTCGCCGCCCAGATTAAAGCCGCCTTCGCGCATCCGCTCCATAACATAGCGGTCACCGACCTTGGTGCGCTCTAAACTCTGACCGTTTG
The DNA here is from genome assembly GCF_026625745.1 of Asticcacaulis sp. SL142. Taxonomy (NCBI): domain Bacteria; kingdom Pseudomonadati; phylum Pseudomonadota; class Alphaproteobacteria; order Caulobacterales; family Caulobacteraceae; genus Asticcacaulis; species Asticcacaulis sp. SL142. The sequence goes on from NZ_CP113061.1 coordinate 2,289,394, forward strand.
ACTGCATCAGGCGCTCTAAGCCTAGGTTCGACATGACCGTCGCCACCAGCCCGCCGCCGCGCAGCAGACCCTTTTTCGCCCAGGCCGCCGCAATGATCGCCATGATCTGATCGCCGTCGATGACCTGACCTTTTTCGTCGCAGATCACCAGGCGGTCGGCATCACCATCGAGCGCAATCCCGATATCGGCGCGGTAGGTTTTGACGGCCTCGGCCATGGTCTGCGGATAGGTCGAGCCGCACTTATTGTTGATATTCAGGCCATCCGGCGACACCCCGATCGGAAACACTTCGGCGCCCAGTTCATAGAGCGCCAGTGGGGCCACCTTATAGGCCGCACCGTTGGCGCAATCGATGACGATGCGCATCCCTTTCAGGCGCAGATGGCGCGGAAACGACGCCTTGGTGATCTCAACATAGCGCGACTGAGCGTCATCGACACGCACCACCCGCCCAAGCTGATGGGGTTCCGCCACGCCGTCCAGAATATTGCCATCCATGCGGGCCTCAATCGCCAGTTCAACCTCATCGGACAGCTTATAGCCGTCCGGCCCGAACAGCTTGATGCCATTATCGGCGAAGGCGTTATGGGATGCTGAGATCATCACCCCCAGATCGGCGCGCATCGAGCGCGTCATCATCGCCACCCCCGGCGTTGGCAGAGGCCCGAACAGGCGCACGTCCATGCCGACCGAGGTAAAGCCCGCCACCAGCGCCGGCTCAATCATATAGCCCGACAGGCGCGTGTCTTTGCCGATGACCACCAGATGGCGGCGATCGTCCGACGACATAAACATCTTGCCCGCCGCCATACCCACACGGTAGGCGACTTCGGCGGTCATGGGGAAGGTATTGGCGCGGCCACGGATACCATCGGTGCCGAAATATTTGCGGGTCTTGTTAAGGCTGGTCATGTGCGAGGCCAATTCTTCGTTTTTGGATTTGATCGGGTTAAAGCCGTAGAGCGTGAGCGCCGAGCGATAGTCGTTGATTTTCTGGGTCGCCAGCGTCACAAACGCCGCTTCCATCTTATCGACCGTTTCAGGACGCGGGGACTTGGTTTGGCCGTTAAGGGCGCGAAAGATGCTCGATTGCGCCACACCGGCGGCATCGGCCACATCCTTGATCGAAATGCCGGACGCGCCTAAAGCACTTAGCAATCTTTCCCACTTAGGTTCGCTCATCTAAAGGCTCCACAGCGTTTGTGCACGTAATTTACAGCGCACGCATGACAATTGCAACAAAATCCAAATATTTTGCAAATTATTCATTGCGTAGATAAAATATAATCGCACAAAAATGTAAGCATAAAATAAAAAATCTTTGTTATTCAGCTTAATGACCTCGGTTTCAGAAACTTTCTGTCACAGGGATTTATGGCGAAACTCATTTTTGTGTGCTAATAAAAAATCGCATATTCGCGCTACAGGTATAAAAATTTAACCCGGAGACCTCTCATATGTGCGGCATTATTGGCATTATCGGCAAATCTGAGGCCGCCCCGCGCCTGCTGGAATCCCTGCGCCGCCTTGAATATCGCGGCTATGACTCGGCGGGTATTGCAGTTGTCACGCCAAACGGAACCCAGCGCCGCCGCGCCGAGGGTAAGATCAAAAACCTTGAAGCCGTCATTGCGGATGACCCCATCACCGGTACGGTCGGCATCGGCCACACGCGCTGGGCCACCCACGGCGCGCCGAGTGTGCGCAATGCTCACCCGCATACGTCAGGTGCTGTGACCTTGGTGCACAATGGCATTATCGAAAATTTTGCGGAACTTAAAACTGAACTGATCACGGCGGGCCATGAATTTACCTCCGATACCGATACCGAAGTCATCGCCCATCTGCTTGATGCCACGCTGAAAACCGGCGTATCGATCAAGGACGGCTTCAAAGCGGTGCTCGGCCGTCTGCACGGCGCCTATGCGCTGGCGATCCTGATTGACGGCGAAAATGAGCTGATGCTTGGCGCGCGGCGTGGATCGCCTTTGGTTATTGGCTGGGGCGAGGGCGAGATGTTCTTGGGGTCTGACGCTCTGGCCGTCGGCCCGTTTACCAGTCGCGTCACCTACCTCGAAGAAGGCGACTGGGTCATCGTCACCCGCACTGACGCCGAAGTGTTTGACCACAAAGGCTTTCGCGTCAACCGCCCCGCCACCACGGTTCCGGCGTCGGCGGCTTTGGTCGAAAAAGGTGCGTTCCGGCACTTCATGGAAAAGGAAGTCCATGAACAGCCCGAAAGCTGCCAGCGCACCCTGTCGGCCTATCTCGATCCGGTCGGCAAATCCGTGCGCGCCGATATCAAGGCCAGCCTCGACTTCAAAGACATCACCCGCCTGCAAATCATCGCCTGCGGCACCGCCTATTATGCCGGCTGCATCGCCAAATATGCCTTTGAGAAAATCGCAGGACTGCCGGTCGATGTCGAAGTGGCCTCTGAGTTTCGCTACCGCACCCCGGCCATGACGGCAGGCTCTCTCGCCATGGCGGTATCGCAATCGGGCGAGACGGCGGATACCTTAGCGGCGCTACGCTGGTGCGCCGGTGAGGGGCTTAAAACCGCAGCGCTGGTGAACGTCCATACCTCGACCATGGCGCGTGAGGCCGATATCCTGTGGCCAACCCATGCCGGGCCGGAAATCGGCGTCGCCTCGACCAAGGCGTTTACGGCGCAATTGTCGGCCCTGCTGTCGTTGGTGGTCTGCGCCGCCGTTCAGCGTGGTAAGATCAATGCGGCTCAGGAAGCTCACTATGTGCAGTTACTGTTGGAGACCCCCGGTCTGATCTCGCATGCTTTGGTGATGGATTCGGAACTGTCCAAGGTCGCGGCCATTGACCTGTCGAAATCAAGCGATGTCATTTATCTGGGGCGCGGGGCTATGTTCCCGCTGGCGCTGGAAGGCGCGCTCAAGCTCAAGGAAATCTCCTACATCCATGCCGAAGGTTACGCGGCCGGTGAGCTGAAACACGGCCCGATCGCGCTGATTGACGAAAAAACCCCGGTCGTGGTCATCGCCCCCGACGATGAACTGTTTGAAAAGACCGCCTCCAACGTGCAGGAAGTCGCCGCCCGTGGTGGCCGCGTCATCATGATCACCTGCGTGCCGGAAAAAGTCCCTGCCCTGTCCGGCGATGCGGCTAAGTCTTTGAAAATCATCAAGGGCCCAGCCTGCGATCCGTTCATCGCCCCGATCATCTATTCGGTACCGATCCAGCTTCTGGCCTACCACACTGCCGTCCACAAAGGCACCGATGTTGACCAACCGCGCAATCTGGCCAAATCCGTGACGGTGGAGTAGTTCGGAAAACGCACAGCGCAATAAACCTTATTGTTTCGTGATAAAATTTCCTAAAAATCACCCGATATCGGGATGACAATTCGCCATGATCGGGTATATGTGCAGGCCACATTAGCCCCCGCGTTCCCTGTCTGGATAGCTTTGTCATGCGTGACTTTTACCGTATTCGCCGCCTACCGCCCTATGTCTTCGAAGAAGTCAACAAGGTGAAGGCGCGTCTGCGAGCGGCGGGCACCGACGTGATCGATTTCGGCATGGGCAATCCTGACATGGACACCGCCCCGCACATTGTTGATAAGCTGGTCGAGACGGTCAGAAAGCCCAAGACCCACGGCTATTCGGTTTCCAAAGGCGTGCAGGGTCTGCGCAAAGCTATGGCCGGTTATTACGACCGCCGTTACGGGGTTAAGCTCAATCCCGATACCGAAGTGGTCGCCACACTCGGTTCCAAGGAAGGCTTTGCCAACCTGGCTATGGCGATTACGGCCCCCGGCGATACGGTCATCTGCCCTAATCCGGCCTACCCGATCCATGCCTTTGGCTTTTTGATGGCCGGCGGCGTTATCCGCCACGTACCGGCCCTGTCGCCGGAGCAATATCTGTCGGGTATTGAGCGCGCCGTGAAACATTCCGTGCCGACGCCGTCGGTGCTGATCGTGTCTTATCCGTCCAATCCGACGGCCCAATGGGTTGATCTTGATTTCTACAAAGAAATCATCCGCATCGCTGAAAAGCACGATCTGATCGTGCTGTCGGATATTGCCTATTCGGAAATCTATTTCGACAACAACCCGCCGCCGTCGATCCTTCAGGTCGAGGGCGCCATCAAGCGCTCGGTCGAGATCAATTCGCTGTCGAAGACCTATGCCATGGCCGGCTGGCGCGTCGGCATGGTGGTCGGTAATTCGGAAATCTGTGCAGCCCTTGCCCGCGTCAAGTCCTACCTCGACTACGGCGGCTTCACCCCGATGCAGGTTGCCGCCGCCGCAGCCCTTAATGGCCCGCAGGATAATGTTGAGGAAATCCGCAACATCTATAAATCGCGCCGCGATGTGCTGATCGATTCCATGAAGCGTGCCGGTTGGGATATTCCGCCACCACCTGCGTCAATGTTTGCCTGGGCAGAGATACCGGATAAGTTCAAGCATCTGGGCTCGATTGAATTCGCCAAGCTGCTGATTGAAGAGGCTCATGTCGCGGTCGCTCCCGGTCTCGGCTTTGGGGAATATGGCGAAGGCTTTGTGCGCATCGGGCTGGTCGAAAACGAGCACCGTATTCGCCAAGCGGCGCGCAATATCAAGAAACTTTTGCTACCTGACAGCAAGCCTGAACCTAAGCGCGCCGCGACACTCGCCTAAAAACTGGCGCGTAATATCAAGAAGTTGCTGCTGCCGGAAACCAAATCTTCTGCGCGCGACAAAGCTGACGTGATCTGACAATATCCCTCTTACGGGAATTTAAAAACGGTCGTGACCCAATATGCGACAGTTTCGCGACTTAATGGTCACATCCGCACCCGTTTACCTTATTTTATTGGGGTTAACGGGCGAAAAGGCTGGCTGCACCTTTGACTCCGGGTCTATATTAGGGTTCTATTAACGAATTGTGCATCGCACAAAACCGCTTCGATTTTTTATGCCCCCTATCGCATATTTATATCGGGTACGGCTTTATTGTGCCGGTTAAGGAGAACACAATGGTCAGCCTTCAGTACGACTTGAGTTCAGAATCTGAGAGTGACGCTTTCTTCGGTGCGTTTTTCAAGTTTGTTGAAGCCGCTGCCGTGCAGGATGCGGATTCCATTTCGATTCATTCCGATCCCGCCGGTGACCATCAGGTCAAGGTCATTACCTTTGAAGACGCGGGTCTGGCTGATCAGTTCGAGACCTATTGGTCGCAGCGCCGCCGCTGGTTGGGTCTTTAACACCGGTCTTTAAATATTTACTGGTCTTTGCCATAAAGGCTTATGCTTAATATCCGCAGTATTCCGCTCAAATACCGCCTGCCCCTCATTCATGGCGGCATTCTGGGACTGGCGCGCCTCAAATCCGGCCCATGGCGCAAAGCCGCCGACAGTGATGTGCCCACACCGGGGCCGGTGCTGGTCTCCGGTTTCCTGAACGAATCCTCCGGCATTGCCCGTGGCGGTCAGTTGTCGCTGAAAGGCTTTCAAGCCGCAGGTTACGCGCCTGTCGTTCACGATCTGCGCACCGCGTTTAAGCACTTTATTGATGGCAAGGCCCGCCTTCCCGACATGGCGCCCGGCGGTGTGTGGTATATTCATGCCAACTCCCCCGAAGTCATGGTCGCCTTCCTGGCCCATGCGCCGGATCAGTGGGCGGACCGCTACCGCATTGCCTATTGGGCGTGGGAAACGCCTAAAGCGCCCGATTATTGGGTATGGACGGCGGATTATCTGCATGAAATCTGGGTACCAAGCGTCTTTGTACGTGACGGGGTTAAACGTGCCTTTGAAGCCGCTAACCGGCCTGATCTGACGCCGCGTCTGCGGGTCATGCCGCACCCAATGTTTGATGTCGATCAGGCGCGCCCCGACCGCGACCGCTTTGGGTTGAGCCATGACCGGACTGAGTTTTTGTGTCTGTTCGATGCCAAATCGTCTTCGGCGCGCAAGAATCCGTGGGCGGTGCTGGAGGCGTGGATCAAAGCTTTTCCGGCCTCCTGTGATACGGCCCGACTGACCTTAAAAGTTCAGGACTTACGCCGAGATCCTGATATCGCCGCCCGCCTTGATAGCTATATGTCCGGGCGTGACGATATTCGCTTTTTCACCGAGCGCCTGAGCGATACCGATATCAATAATTTCATGGCGTCGTTTGATGCCCTGATTTCGCTGCATCGTGCCGAAGGCTTTGGCCTGACGTTGGCCGAAGCCATGACGCTGGGGGTCAGCGTGATCGCCACCGGCTGGTCCGGCAATGTCGATTTTATGGATGAAGCGTCAGCTTATCTGATCCCGTCACGGCTGATTGAGATCAAAGACCCGACCGGCACCTATGAGCCGTTCCGCCCGTTCTGGATTGCGCGCGACCATGAACAGGTCTGGGCCGATCCCGATGTGGATGCCGCCGCAGAGGCGATTGTGAGCGTCACCAATGATCCGGAGCTTAGGGCGCTAAAAGCGGACGCCGCCAAGGCTCGTATCCGCGATGTCAACGATGCCTGGACAGCAGAGGCTTTGAGCGCTTTACCTTTCAACGGTTGGCTAAAATAATTCAAAATCAAAAGTAAAATCGAGTGAAGGGCCTCCCCAAACCCGATTTTTCAAAACTGATCCCGTGAAAAGTACACTGAGCGCAGCGAAGGACTTTTTACGGAGGTCAATTAAACCCTAAAACGTCCTGCATGTCATAGGCCCCGGCAGGTTTATCTGCCGCCCACAGGGCGGCCTCGATAGCGCCCCGCGCAAACAGGGTGCGGTCACGCGCCGAGTGCGACAAGGTGATAATCTCGTCTTCCGACGCAAACAGCACGCTATGTTCCCCGATAATGCCGCCGCCGCGAATGACGCTAAAACCAATCGTACCGTCCACGCGCTGACCGGTCAGGCCGTCGCGGGCGGCGACCTTGGCTTCGCCCAGATCGACCTCACGACCGATAGCCGCCGCCTGCCCCAGCATCAGGGCAGTGCCGGACGGCGCATCGACCTTACGCTTATGGTGAGCCTCAAGGACTTCGATGTCCCAGTCTTCGGCGGGCAGCTTGGCCGCGGCCTGTTTGACCAGCCCCATCAGCATGTTGACGCCGAGCGAGAAATTACCGGCGCGCACAATGGTTACCCGATCGGTCAGGGTTTTCAGCGACTGTTCTTCGGCAGGCATCCAGCCGGTCGAGCCAATAATGTGCGCCAAAGGCTTGCCGCGGGTCTCGCCTTCGTCCGCACAGGCATGGGCAATGTCGATACTGGCATAGGGGGTGGTGAAATCGATGACCGCATCAGCCCCCGACAGGTCAATCACATCGCCCTTATCGAAGGCGGTTGCGACCTCAAACCCGCGTTCATTCAGCACCTTAAGCACGGCCTGACCCATGCGCCCGCGCGCACCGGCAACTGCAAAGCGGAGGGTTTGGGTCATGGAGGTGTCTCCGAATATTAAAGAACCTCCCCTCTTGGAGGGGAGCCGGGCGACCGGTGGCGGGGACCGCCAGCGTTAGCGCAGCGGTGGTGGGGTAACTACAGGCAACAAAATGAATTGTATAGGCAGTTTACCCCCTCTTTTATTTGATGTCATGACATCAAATAAAAGCTCCCCCTCCAAGAGGGGGAGTTCTTAAGTCCTACTGCGCCGCAGCACCCGTGATATCTTCCCAGAAGCGTTTGGCCTTTTTCATAAAGCCCTGACTTTGGGAATTTTGCTCCTCTTCGGCCAAGGTCGCAAACTCACGCATCAGTTCTTTCTGGCGGGCATTGAGACGGGTCGGGGTTTCAACAAACAGTTCCACCAGCAGATCGCCTTTTTGGCGGCCATTAAGCGCCGGCATACCCTTGCCCTTGATCTTGACCTTGTGGCCGGTCTGCGCCCCTTCGGGGATAGCGACCTCCAGCTTGCATTGACCGTCGCAACCGGCCCCGCCCATCAGGCACGGCACTTCGATATTGCCGCCCAGCACCGCAGTCGCCATCGCCACCGGAATGGAACAATGCAGATCAAGACCGTCGCGTTCAAACAGGTCATGCTCGGCCACGCTCAGGAAGATATAGAGATCACCCTTGGGGCCGCCGCGCGTTCCGGCCTGACCTTCGCCGGTCAGACGGATACGCGCACCGTCATCGACGCCGGCGGGAATACGGACATTGAGCTTACGGTCGGCGCGCACCTGACCGTGACCGCGACAATTGGTGCAGGGGTCCTTGATGACCTGCCCCTGACCGTTACAGGTCGGGCAGGTGCGTTCCACCGCAAAGAAACCATTGGTAGAGCGCACACGGCCCTGACCGCCGCAGGTGTGACAGGTCTGAGGCTTTGAGCCCGCCTTAGCCCCAGTGCCGTCGCAGACCTCACAGGTAAGCGTCGTCGGCACATTGATTTCAACGTCTGCGCCGGTATAGGCCTGTTCTAATGAGATTTCGTAGTCAAAGCGGACATCCGCGCCGCGCTGTGGGCCTTGGGGGCGACGCCCGCCGCCGCCAAAAATATCGCCGAACATTTCCGAGAAAATATCTTCGACATTGTCAAAGCCTGCGCCCCCGCGTCCACCGCCAAAGCCGCCTTGCTGGCCATTCACACCAGCATGACCATAGCGGTCATAAGCCGCGCGTTTGTTAGGGTCCGACAGTACCGAATAGGCTTCGTTGACTTCCTTGAAGCGGCCTTCGGCGTCGCCATCACCCTGATTACGGTCAGGATGATGCTCCATAGCCTTTTTACGAAAGGCCGATTTCAGCGCCGCATCGTCCGCATCGCGCGCGACGCCCAGAATTTCGTAATAATCACGCGCCATGTGAGGACGTGTCCTTTGATTCAATCTTCTAACTTCTCTGCAAAAGCCATACCCAACCGCAGACCCACAGAGAGCTTAAACCCGCACTACTCATAAAAAAGGGGAGTCTTCGGATTCCAAAGACTCCCCCTGTTTAGGTAAACGCCCGCTTAGGCGCTTTTCTTGTCGTCGCCGTCAACTTCTTCAAAGTCGGCATCAACGACGCCGTCGTCGGCCTGAGCCGCATCATCGGCCTCTTCGCCAGATCCTTGCGCGGCATACATGGCTTCACCCAGTTTCATGGATGCGGTCAGCAGCGCCTGATGCTTAGCCTTGATATCTTCGACATCTTCGCCGTCCTTGGCCGACTTAAGGTCAGACAGGGCGGTCTCAATCGCCGCCTTGTCATCAGCGCCGATCTTGGCACCGAAGTCCTTGACGGCCTTTTCGGTCGAATGGATCAGGGCATCGGCCTGGTTGCGGGCTTCGATCAGGGCCTTGCGCTTTTCGTCCTCAGCCTTGTTGGCTTCGGCGTCCTTGACCATCTGCTCGATATCGGCATCCGACAGGCCGCCATTGGCCTGAATACGGATCGAGTGCTCTTTGTTCGTCGCCTTGTCCTTGGCGTGAACCTGCACGATGCCGTTGGCGTCGATGTCAAAGGTCACTTCGATCTGCGGAATACCGCGCGGTGCGGGCGGAATACCGACGAGGTCGAACTGACCCAGCAGCTTGTTATCGGCCGCCATCGGACGCTCGCCCTGGAAGCAGCGGATCGTCACGGCCGACTGATTGTCATCAGCGGTCGAGAAGGTCTGCGACTTCTTGGTAGGGATGGTGGTGTTGCGTTCGATCAACGGGGTGAACACGCCACCGAGGGTCTCAATCCCAAGCGTCAGCGGCGTCACGTCGAGCAGCAGCACGTCCTTGACGTCGCCTTGCAGAACACCGGCCTGAATAGCGGCACCAAGGGCCACAACTTCGTCCGGGTTCACACCCTTGTGCGGCTCACGACCGAACAGGTTTTTCACGGCCTCAGCCACCTTCGGCATGCGGGTCATACCACCGACGAGGACGACTTCGTCAATGTCGGACGCCTTCAGACCGGCATCTTTCATGGCTTGCTGGCACGGCGCGATCGTCTTCTGGATCAGATCTTCGACCAGAGATTCCAGCTTGGCGCGGGTCAGCTTGAGGTTCAGGTGCAGTGGACCCGACGCGTTCATCGAGATGAACGGCAGGTTCAGGTCGTACTGAGCGACCGTCGACAGTTCCTTCTTAGCCTTTTCCGCCTCTTCTTTCAGGCGTTGCAGGGCCAGCTTGTCGGAGCGCAGATCGACGCCGTTTTCCTTTTTGAACTCGTCAGCCAGATAGTCAACGACACGCATGTCGAAGTCTTCACCGCCGAGGAACGTGTCACCGTTGGTAGACTTCACTTCAAACACGCCGTCACCGATCTCAAGGATCGACACGTCGAAGGTGCCGCCGCCGAGGTCATAAACCGCGATCTTCTTGTTGTGGTCTTTGTCGAGGCCGTAAGCCAGAGCAGCCGCCGTCGGCTCGTTGATGATACGCAGAACTTCTAGGCCCGCGATCTTACCGGCATCCTTGGTGGCCTGACGCTGGGCGTCGTTAAAATAGGCAGGCACCGTGATGACAGCTTGCGTTACCGTTTCACCCAGATAGGCTTCGGCATCTTCCTTAAGCTTCATCAGCGTGAAGGCGGAAATCTGCTGGGGCGAATAGTCCTTGCCGTGGGCCTTGACCCAGGCGTCGCCGTTCGGGCCCTTGGAGATTTCGTAGGGCACCATGCCCTTGTCCTTCTCGACCATAGGGTCGTTGCTCTTGCGGCCAATCAGGCGCTTGATAGCAAAGAAGGTATTTGAAGGGTTGGTCACAGCCTGCCGCTTGGCGGGTTGGCCGACCAGACGCTCGCCGTCGTCCATAAGGGCAACCACGGACGGGGTCGTGCGCACACCTTCGGCGTTCTCAATAACCTTGGGATTCTTGCCATCCATTACGGCCACGCACGAATTGGTGGTGCCGAGGTCAATACCGATGATCTTGCTCATGAGGTTTAAGTCTACTCCGTTATGGCGAATGGGTTTATCGAGCCTTATGCGTTAAGCGCTGCGAATGTCCATCCCCGAAAAGCTGAAATTGAGGATTTTTTCAAGAGGTGTCTCCTGAAAACCTAAAGCGGATATGGGAACACTCATAGGATGCGCAAGGCCTATAGTCACAAATTTCTTACGGTCTTTCGGCCCGGAATTTCACAACCGCACCCATAGATATGTAGCCCATACGGTTTCACAAGAGGTTGCACATTGAAGGCGCACAGGGCAAAATAGGTTAATAAATCATAAGCCGTCTTAGCCTTACGCCCATTTACCATACCGCTTTTTTATAAAAATCGTGCCAGATCGTGCCCAAACTATTGGAGAGTTATATGCCCCCCGTGCTTAACCTGACGCGACCAGAAGGCGCCGAACCGCAGGATTTTCACCTAAGCCGCCGCGGCGTGGCCGGTCTTTTCTTTGCTGGCTACGCGCTGGCGACCGGGCCTGTCCATGCGCAGGCCATAACGACGCCCACTGACGGCCTGTTTACCCAGAGCCTGAAAATCAAGACCCTGCGTTCTGAAGGCAAATACGAGATCCCGCTTTATATTGCCATGCCGGAAAAGGCTAAAAACCGACCGGTGATCATCGTCGTTTCCGAAGTGTTCGGCGTCCATGACTATATCCGCGATGTCTGCCGCCGTCTGGCCCACAAGGGCTATGTCGCCGTGGCCCCTGATTTCTTTGCCCGCAAAGGCAATGCCGCCGCGGTGACCGACTTTGAAAAGATCAAGGATCTGGTTGAACCCGCCACCAATCGTCAGGTCATGGATGATATGACCGCCACGCTGAACTGGCTCAAGACCGATCCGGATCTGGGTCAGAAACGCGCCATGTTTGGCAAGAAGAACTTTGCCGATATGAGCCGTGTCGGTGTTACAGGCTTCTGCTGGGGTGGTGCGGTAACCTGGATGGCCGCCGCCAGCATCCCGGACGTCAAGGCCGGTGTGGCGTGGTACGGTCGCCTGCAACGCCCGCCGGTCGATCAGTTCTTAGGCAAGGAAGATCGCAAATGGCCGCTCGATGTCGTGCCAGCCCTTAACAAGCCGGTTCTGGGCCTTTACGCCTCTGACGATGCGGGCATCCCGCAGGCCGATGTCGATAAGATGAATGCTGCCCTCAAGGCCGCTAACAAACCGTCCAACATCATCGTTTATCCGAGCACCAAACACGCTTTCCATGCCGACTATCGCCCCAGCTATGCGGAAGGCCCGGCCAAGCAGGGGTGGGAAGAGTTGCTAAAATGGTTCGATAAATATCTTTAAACAGGCCTCAAATGCCGCCAGACTATAAGGTTTGGCGGCATTATCATTTGCACCCGTAAGCCGCGTAAAACACCTTAACCGCCGAGGTCACCTCAACATCGATTTCAGCTTCGCTGGGCGGTTCGCCGTAATTCATGAAACGCGCCTTGAGGTGGCGGTTCTGGCACAGGGCGATGAACTGATGGGCGGCCAGTTCGACATCATCAAATTTGAACTCACCCGCCGCTTCGGCCTTGCGCAAAAACTCCACCATACGTTCGGCACCTTTTTTGGGACCAGCCTGATAAAACAGTCTGGCGACATCGGGCCAGCGCTCGGCAATCGAGGTGATCAGACGGAAATTACGCTGAGTTTTTTCGCGGGTGGTGATGCGGGCATATTTGCGGCCCCATGACAAAAGCGAGTCGCGATAAAGCCCCTTATCGGCCAGCAATAATCCCTCGATCTCGCTCTGGTGCACGGCGCAGTGGCGCTGCACGAACGCTTCGACTAAATCTTCTTTGCTTTTGAAGTAGTTATATAGCGTGCCCTTGGAGCCGCCAAGACGCGCCGCAATGGTGGACATGGAGGCGGCGTCAAAGCCTTCCTCATAGAAAATCTCGCTGGCCACATCGAGGATGGCCTCACGGCGCGCATCTTTATCCAATTTTACCTTTTGATCCGGCATAGTCCTGTTTTCTATACTTCACGGGCCGGTGTCAAACCCTGCCCGTTACAAAAACTTCATCGTACCGTACGGTACGGTCATTGACAAACTATCATGACAGGTATAAATGCGCAAGAAAAATGACCGTACCGTACGGTTGTTTTAAGGATAATGCCTATGGATCGTCTTTTCCCTGAACGCCGGTTTAAATCGGTTCTTATTGTGTGTGTAAGCCTTCTGGCCCTTAGCGGCGGCGCAAATATCGCGACTGCTGCCCCCAAATCTGAGGCGCTCGATGTCGCCACCACCTTCAAGTTGCCCGCCCATCCGTTCTGGATGCGTTATGGCGACCCGCGGCTTGATCAGCTTATGTCCGACGCTATAAATACATCGCCGTCCCTGGCCGTTGCCGAAGCCCGTCTGCGCAAAGCCAAGGCCAGTTTCGACGGCTCTAAGGGTGCCGATGTGCCCGCCCTGTCGTTCCTCGGCACCGCCCAAAAGCTGAACTCATCGGGTGGCGCTGAAGGTGAAGAGAGTCTTAATCTCGATGAACTCGGCGTTGCCGGTCTGAACTTTGGCTGGGAACTGGACTTTTGGGGCAGGAACCGCGCTGCGGTGGCCGCCGCGTCCTCTCAATCTAAGGCGTCTGAGGCCGACATGGCTCAGGCCGGACTGATTCTGACCACGTCGATTGCCACCGCCTATATTGATCTGGCCCGTCTTTATGATGAGCGTGATCTGGCCCTGCGCGCCGTTGAGGTTCGCGGCGATAGTGCCAGTCTGGTGCAGCAAAAATTCGATAACGGCCTGACCAATCGCGCTGAACTGCAACTGGCCAATGCCGGTTCCGCCGCCGCCCGCGCCGACGTCAGTGCCATTGATGAGCAGATCGCCGCGACCCGCAATCTGATTGCGGCTCTGGCCGGTCGCGACCCGGATTACGGGCAATCTTTGACCCGTCCGGCGCTCAAAGCGCCCGCCACCTTTACCGTGCCTGAACGCATCGATCTTGATCTGATCGGTCGCCGCCCGGATGTGGTCGCCGCCAAATGGCGGGCCGAGGCCTCAACCCAAGGCGTTAAACGCGCCAAGGCCGCCTTTTATCCCAATGTCAATCTGATGGCGTTTGTGGGTAAGGTCTGGCTGGGCGACTTAAGCGTAGAGGGCACCACCAATTCCAATATCGGCCCCGCCATCACCCTGCCCCTGTTCGATGGTGGCAAGCGCAAAGCCGATCTGCGCGGTGCCAAGGCCGATAAGGACGCCGCCGTGGCAGATTATAACGCGGCCATCGTCAACGCCATGCACAGCGTCGCTGATGTGGTGGCGTCTGAGCGTGCCTTAGAGGGCCGCCTGAAGGACTCGCAATTGGCCCTTGATGGCTATGAAGAGGCCTACCGCCTGACCAAGCTGCGCTATGACGGCGGGCTTAGCAACTACACCACGCTATTGCAGGCCGAACAGAGCCTGCTGACCCAGCGCAAGACCGTCACCGATTTGAAATCCCGTGCCTTAAGCCTTGAGGTCGCGCTGGTGCGCGCACTTGGCGGCGACTACTGATTTTTACAGAAAGCGATACCCCCATGTCCACACCCGCTTCCCCAACTGCTGATGCCGCTTTAAGCCCCGAAGCTAAAGTCGCCGTGGCCGCCAACCGCCGCAAGCGCCTTTTGACCTATCTGGCTGCCGGTGTAGCCGCTGCCGCCATAGCATGGGGCGGTTACTATCTTCTGGTCGGTTCGCACTATGTTGAAACCGACAATGCCTATGTCGGTGCCGAAACCGCGCAGGTCAATGCCCTTGTCCCCGGCCCGATTGCCAAGATCCACGTCACGGATACGCAGGTCGTCAAGGCTGGCGATATTCTGGTCGAGCTTGATAATGCCGACGCCAGTATTGCTCTGGCCGAAGCCGAGGCCGATCTGGCGCTGGCTACCCGCCGTGTACAAGGCTATTACGCGTCCGATGATGCCTTGCAGGCTCAGATGAACGCCCGTCAGGCCGAGATCACCGCCACCGACACCCAGATCAAGTCAGCCCAATCCGACTATGAGCGCGCCCAGATCGACCTTAACCGTCGCAAGGCTTTGATTGCGTCAGGTGCCGTCTCTCAGGAAGAATTGTCGACCGCCCAGAACCAATATGCCCGCGCGGCGGCGGCTCTGGCGGCGGCCCAATCGGCCAAGGCTCAGGCGCAGGCCACCTATCAGGCCGCCATTGGGTCGCGCGAAAACAACAATGTCCGCATCGCCGGTTTCACACCGGGCGGCAACCCCGAAGTTCTGGCCGCCCAGGCCAAGGTCGATGCCGCCAAGCTGGCCTTTGAACGCACAGTCGTGCGCGCGCCCATGGACGGTATCATCGCCCGCAAGTCGGTTCAGGTCGGCCAGCAGGTGACGGCGGGTACGCCGCTGATGGCGGTCGTGCCGATCACCCACGCCTATGTCGATGCCAACTTCAAGGAAGTGCAGCTTAAAAACGTCGTGCCGGGCCAGACGGTTGAGCTGACCTCAGACCTTTACGGCGACAGTGTCAAATTCCACGGCACGGTGCGCGGCATTTCCGGTGGCACGGGCTCGGCCTTTTCGCTGATCCCGGCCCAGAACGCGTCGGGCAACTGGATCAAGGTGGTTCAGCGCCTGCCGGTGCGTATCGACCTTGAGCCCAAGGAACTGGCCGCCCATCCGCTGCGGGTTGGCCTGTCGATGAAGGCGAAGATCGATATCGCTGACGCGCCTAAAGCCGTGAAATAACCTGCGCCGTGAAATAAATTCTTATTATAAGGGAGCGCCATCATGGCCTCACCCGCAACCACGGCCGGAACTGAACCGGCCATGCCACCGCCGCTGACTGGTTCAACCTTGACCATTACGGCGATTGCGCTGGCGCTTGGCACCTTTATGCAGGTGCTCGATTCGACCATCGCCAATGTGTCACTGCCGACCATTGCCGGTAACCTGGGGGTATCCTCATCGCAGGGCACATGGGTTATCACCTCATTCGCCGTCGCCAATGGTATTTCTGTGCCGCTGACCGGCTGGTTGATGGGCCGCTTTGGGGTGGTGCGCGTCTTTACCTTATCGGTACTATTGTTCACCTTCGCCTCGTTCCTGTGCGGCATCGCCTGGAATATCGAAGGGCTGATCGGGTTTCGCATCCTGCAAGGGCTGGTGTCCGGGCCGATGATCCCCGGTTCTCAGGCGTTGCTGATCATGATCTTTCCGCCAGAAAAACGCGCGACGGCCCTGGCCATGTGGTCGATGACGACGCTGGTCGGGCCGATCTGCGGGCCAATTTTAGGAGGCTATATTTCCGATAACTATGCGTGGGAATGGATATTCCTGATCAATGTCCCGATTGGCATTTTCTGCGCCTTCGTCTGCTGGCAGAACATGAAATCGCGTGAGACCCCGACCCGCAAAGTGCCGGTCGATACCACCGGCTTTGCGCTGCTGGTCATATGGGTCGGTGCGTTACAGGTAATGCTCGATACCGGCAAAGAAGCCGACTGGTTCTCATCGCCCGCCATCGTGATTGAGCTGATCCTCGCCATCGTCTTTTTCATCGCCTGGGTGATCTGGGAACTGCATGAGAAAAACCCGATTGTCGATTTGTCGATGTTTAAGAACCGTAACTTTACGTTGGGCACCATAGCGCTCTGTATCGCCTACGCCATCTTCTTCGGGAACGGTTTGCTGTTGCCGGTCTGGCTGCAATCGAACATGGGCTATGTCGCGACCTGGGCAGGTCTCGTCGCAGCCCCCTCCGGCGTTGTGGCGGTGATCCTGACGCCCTTTGCGGCCCGGCTGTTGGGTAAGACCGACGCGCGCGTCCTTGCGACCTTTTCGCTCCTGATGTTTGCCCTGTCGTTCTTCATGCGCTCAGGCTACACGCCGGATGCCAATTTCACCGCGCTGGTCATACCGTTGCTGGTTCAGGGTGTGGCGATGTCGACCTTCTTCATTTCGATGATTACCATCTCTATGGCCGATGTTGCGCCCAATCAGACCCCGGCGGCTTCGGGGCTGTCGAACTTTGCCCGCATCACCGCCGGCAGTTTTGCCGCGTCTCTGGCCACCACCCTCTGGGACCGTATGGAATCCGTACACCAAACGAGGTTGGCCGAGACCATGAGTTCCGGTTCACCCCTGTGGATCGAGGCCCTCCAAAAGCTACAGGCGGCGGGATTGTCGATGCAGCAGGCGGTCGGCGTGATCACCTCTCAGGTCATGTCACAGGCCTACCTGCAGGCTGCGCTCGACTTCTTCCGGATTTCGGGCTGGCTGACGCTGTTGCTTGTGCCGCTCATCTGGTTTGCCAAAAAGTCGATGAGCAATGGTGCCGTTCACGCGGCCGATTGATCCGCTAAATCAATCAGCCGTTTGACAGAGGCCGCCCGCTCCCCCTCCCCCCCAAGTAAGCGAGGTGGGCGGCCTCAACCCTAAGCATTTATCACGACCATTAGATGCTGGTGTTGCGTGTCACTCCTTCTGACGCCGACGGCGGACGGATTTGCAACCACCTAATCTGGGTCGGCATGCTATCTTGCCGTCATAGCTGCCCCGATCTTAATCCTGCCCCATCCTTGTCTGCCCAGAATCTATAGGGCCTTTGCAAGGTGGGATGCGGGCGCTATAAAGAGGGTTCGTCACAGAGGGGAAGGCGCGCGCTTTGCGTATCACAGCATTGGCCATCTGGGCCGCTATGGCCGTGTTCAGCAGCCCCGTTGCGGCGCAGGCTGTCCCCGTGATCCATCAGCAGGTCTATGAAGGCACGCTCGGTAAACACCCCATTGTGCTGGAGATTTTGAGCACCCGGACGGATGCGGGGCAGGACGTGTCGGCGGCCCGCTATTTCTATCGTCAGCACCGTGCCCATATTCAGTTGGGTGTGGAACGGCGCGGGGTGCGCCTGATCCTGCGCGAATATGACCCGGCCTGTTATCTGCAAAGCGATCAGTGTCCGGCAAAAGCCAGCTTTACCCTGACGCCGCGCCCTGATGGCCTGAGCGGACAATGGATCGCCGCCGGACGCTTAAGCGGTTTGCCGGTGATGCTGAAATCGGTCGGGGATCGCAAGGTGAGTGCCGTGATGCCAGTGCAGGAGGCGGCGGAGCTTTATTACGCCCTTGATGACCTGAGCGACTATGAGGTCAGCGATAATCCCTATCTGTGGCGGCAACTGGCGGCCACGACCACCTACGGGCCGGAGGTGCGTACGGGCGCGGTCGGTTATGTCATGGCGACCGATAAGGGCACCGGCATCCATTATCCACGCCTGTCGCGGCATCCGTCACTGGATATTCTGACGCGGGTCAACCGGCTGCTGGACCGCGAGCGCTACCGCATGACCCAGTACGGCCTCGATTGTCGTGCCCAATCCGAAGAGGCTGGTGGTGGCACTCTGGGCGGCTGGGAGGATTATGACTCTGAGGTCAGCTTTATCACCGAAACCGTCATGGCCATTCGCGAAGGCGGCTCGACATACTGTGGCGGGGCCTATCCCAATAACAGTTTCCGGTATGCACTCTATGACCTGCGCCGCGGTGAGGTTCTGGATATCAACCGGCTGCTGAAACTGGATGGGCCGGAATATGGCCATTTACTGGCCAAACTACAGCCGGGATCGGCCTATGACCTTAAACAGCAAGCACCAGAGGACTGTCTGGGTGAGGGCTTTGACCACGACTACAGCCTGTCGTTCAACGATAAGGGGCTGGTGTTTTCCCTGACCGATCTGCCCCATGTGATCGGGGCGTGCATGGGTGATTACTATGTCGTGCCCTATGCTGACCTCAAAGGGCTGTGGCGACCGGAGGCGGTGCTCTATTTTCCGCGCCGGATATCTTAAGGTTCATGATGCTGAAATATCTGATGGTCATCGCGGCACTTTTGTTTGCACCTCTGGTTCAGGCGCAGTCCGTAGAGGCGATCGATAAGGTCTGGGCCGGGCACAGTGTCGGCTTTGCGGTCACGACCTCAGCCTCCCACATTTACGTCGCCTATTATGATGCGAACCGCCAATTGAGCGTGGCGCAACGCCCGCTCAACAATCCGGCCCACTGGGTTTATCATAAGGTCGATACCTGGCTGGGCTGGGACAGTCATAACCTGATTGCCATCGCCCTTGATAAAGACGGTGCCGTTCATGTGGCGGGCAATATGCATGTCGACCCGCTAACCTATTTCCGTAGCGATCCGTCCGGCGATGTCCGCACCCTAAAGCGCGTGCCGGTCATGGTTGATGCGGCCAAAGAGACCGCCATGACCTATCCGGTGTTTCTGAAAGATGATGCCGGTCAGCTGATCTTCAAATACCGCGATGGCACATCCGGCCGGGGCAACGAAATCTACAATATCTATGATGAAACAATGGGTAGTTGGAAGGCGCTGACCTCGGCCCCGCTGGTCGATGGTGAGGGCAAGCGCAATGCCTATTTCGTCGGGCCGGTGCAGGGGCCGGACGGGCTTTTCCACATAGCCTGGGTATGGCGCGACAGCCCGCACGCTGAAACCAATCATGACTTAAGCTATGCCAAAAGCCGCGACCTGATCAACTGGCAGGCCGCCGATGGCCGCCCGCTTGCCCTGCCGATACGTCTATCCGAGGCCGATATCGTTGATCCGGTGCCGGTCAAGGGCGGGATGATCAACAATAATACGGTTGTGGGGTTCGATGATCAGGGGCGCGTCCTGATCACCTACCATAAGCATGATCAGGCCGGCAACACCCAGATCTGGGTGGCGCGGCGTGAGGGCAACCGCTGGAACCGGCGTCAGATAAGTGACTGGCAGGGCTATCGCTGGGATTTCAAAGGCACGGGCTCTCTGAACAGTGAACTCTTTGTCGAAGGGGCGCGCCCGCTGGATCAGGGGCGGTTGGTGGTGCGGGTCGTTCGTCTGGGGCAGGCCATAGAGTTTGTCATCAATGCGGATAATCTCAAACTGATCGAAGAACGCACAGTCGCGTCCGTTGCGGATCGCTTGAAAGCCCGCATCGCAGTGCCGGACGGTCAGCAGATCAATACCGTTGAGACCAAAGGCCCGAAAGGCGAGGTCTATGTGCTGGCCTGGACGGCACGACCGCCCAATCGTGATCGGCCCTCAGATAATATTCCACCCGCCTCTGATCTCATGCTTTTCCATAACCCCTGAACCAGATTAGTTTTGGCTTCGGCTTGTATAAAAACTAACACATCAGATTTATTTGAAAAATAAGTCTCAATTATACATCTTAAGACTTGACCTTTGCCACCTTAGACCTGAAATTACGGCCTAAGGGCGTATTTTCGTTATGCCTGTTCCCCAAATACGCTCAAAGATCGGTCTCCTGAGACTTGTACAGAGTTTGAGTGTTGCGTTTGCCGACCGGGCTTTCGCAGCCGAAGGGGTGCGCTTTACGCGCAATACACCGATCATAATTCAGGAGAGGCCGCCCGACGCATGGATCATCATAATATCTCGCTGATTACGACGATTGCCTGGGGGTTTGGGCTGGCGCTGGTGTTTGGCTTTATTGCTGAGCGCATCAAGCTGCCGGCACTGGTCGGGTATCTGGTGGCGGGGTTTCTGATTGGTCCGGCCACCCCCGGCTTTGTCGCAGATGCCGGTATAGCCTCGCAGCTTTCTGAGATTGGCGTCATGCTGCTGATGTTTGGGGTGGGATTACACTTCTCGCTCAATGATCTGATGTCGGTGCGGCGTATCGCCCTTCCGGGAGCGATTGTGCAAATGGGACTGGCGACGGCCTTAGGTGCCGGGATGGCTATGATGTGGGGCTGGGCTGTCGGGCCTGCGATTGTGTTTGGCCTGTGCCTGTCCTGTGCCTCGACCGTGGTGCTGCTCAAGGCGCTAGAGGCTCGTAACCTGATCGATACCATGAACGGTAAGATCGCGGTCGGCTGGCTGGTGGTCGAAGATCTGGTGACCGTTCTGGTGCTGGTGCTGCTGCCGCCGCTGTCGGGCCTGTTGTCAGGCAAGGAGGCGACCGTGTCGGCGGGCATCTGGGTCACGATCGGCCAGACCCTATTGCAGGTCGGGGCGTTCATCGCCCTAATGCTGATTGTCGGTAAGCGCGTCCTGCCGTGGATATTATGGCAGGTGGCGCGCACCGGATCGCGCGAACTGTTCACCCTGTCGGTGGTGGCGGTGGCCATTGGGATCGCTTTCGGAGCGGCGGAACTGTTTTCAGTGTCGTTTGCGCTGGGGGCATTCTTCGCAGGCATGGTGATGCGCGAATCTCAGTTCAGCCACCGGGCCGCCGAAGAAACCCTGCCGCTGCGCGATGCCTTTTCGGTGTTGTTTTTCGTCTCGGTCGGCATGTTGTTCAAGCCGGAAATTATCCTGACCCAGCCGCTTCAGGTTCTGGGTGTGGTCGCTATTATCGTCATCGGTAAATTCATTGCCGCGGCCGGGCTGGTGTTGTTCTTCCGCTATCCGCTCAAGACGGCGCTGACCGTATCGGCCAGTCTGGCGCAGATCGGTGAGTTCTCGTTTATTCTGGCCGGTCTTGGCATGTCGCTGAACCTGCTGCCGCCGGAAGGCATGTCGCTGGTGCTGGCGGGGGCGATTATCTCTATCGCGCTTAACCCGTTCGTGTTTGCCGGTATTAAGCCCTTTGCGGGCTGGTTGACGACACATACCAAAATCGGTCGCACGCTTGATCAGCGCGAAGACCCCTATGCCGAACTGCCCGAAACGACAGAGGCAAAATACCTCAAAGGGCAGGTGGTTCTGGTGGGCTTCGGCCGGGTGGGCAAACGCATTGCTGATGCGCTGGAGTCCCAGAACATCGCCTATGTGGTCGCCGAGCAAAACCGCGAACGGGTCGAAGACCTGCGCCAGATGGGCAAGGTGGCCGTATCGGGCGACGCCACCGAAGCCGAAGTATTGATTCAGGCCCACATTCAACATGCCGCCATGCTGGTTATCGCCACGCCGGATTCGCTTAATGTCCGCCGGATGAGCGAGATCGCCCAAAGGCTTAACCCCGGTATAAAACTGGTGATCCGTACCCACAGCGAAGATGAGATGAACTTTATCCGCGAAGAAAAACTAGGCACAGTCTTCTTTGGTGAGGAAGAACTCGCCAAGGGCATGATCCGGCATATTCTGGGCGCCTTTGGACCGGAGCCCCATACTGAACATAAGGCCGCCTGAGTTTAACGCCCTAAAGCCCAAACGCTTCCGGACAAGCGCTTGCAAGGGATTTACGCCTTAAGGTTTATTATTTCTTTCTTATGAAATGGGACCGATACTCCTGATCCATAAATGGGCGCATCAGACGCCACGCAGGGACAAGTAACATCAGGAGTACGCAATGGGCGATCAGGTTCTGTTGTGCGATCTGTCTATGGGATCGCATGTCAATCTGGCTCTGGCCGATCCGGGCCACAGGCCTCAGTTGGCGGAACAATATGAATGTGCCGGCCGCAGCGATCTGGACGGCGCGATCCGCGACTTTCTCAAACGAAAGGACAATCCGCGCCTGAAAGGGGCGGCGGTGTCCTCGCGCGGTTGGGAGGATGACGGCATCATCCATTTGCCCGAAGGTAATATGACCTTATCGCGCGATGAACTGCGGCAGTTGCTGGATATTCAGCGGGTCAATCTGGTCAATAATTTCGTGGCGCGGGCCTTGGCCATTCCGAGCTTGAAGCGCAATGAGCGGTCAAAAATCTGCGGCGGTGAAAACGCCGAAGAGACCGTAATTGCCGTGCTGGGGCCGCACTATGGTCTGGGGCTGGCAGCCCTTGTGGCTGATGGTGCGGGCGGCTGGACGGCCCTGCCCGGTGAAGGCGGGCACTCGGATTTGCCGGTGAAAACAGACCGCGAATGGGCTGTCCTTAAGGTGATGCAACACCGCTTTGGCAACGTATCACGCGAGATGGGCATTTCGCTGAACGGCCTCGTTGCGGTGTGGGAAACGCTCAGCCTGATTGACGGCGTGCCGGTGACAACGACGGATGCGGCAGGCGTGGTTGAACGGGCCCGCGCCGGCGACCGGCGTGCGCTGGAGGCTATTGGTATCGTGACCGACTGGCTGGCGGGGATGGCCTCGGATGTCGCCCTGATCATGGGGGCGCGCGGCGGGATCTATCTGACCGGAGCCTTGCTGGATCTGATCGATGATCTGTTCGATGCGGAACGCTTTTGCCGGGGCTATCTCAATAAAGGCACATTCGCAGATTATGTGCATGATATTCCGGTATTTAGAACCACAGCCCGCCAGATGGAAATCACCGGACTGGCGACATTATTTTAAGGTTCGCGCCCTATGACATAAATTTTATTCCAAATAGCATCCCACATCGCGAAGCGGCGTGCTATGAAGCCCCTTAGCCGTGTCGCGGGTTTTTTTTAGCCATTTATCCTAAGAGTATATTTTGATGAGTATCCGATTATATGACAGCGCCTGGGTCCGTATCGAAGGGGCTGAACAACCGCTTCAGGCCTTTAAGGACCGTCAGAACCCGGCCCTCTTCCATATTGGCGACTATCGCTATGATGTGGATGGTATTGTGGCCAAGGGTACCGAAGGCGCACCAAAAATTCTGGGCATCCTAAGCCTTCAGGCCATGCGTGAGGCCGGTATACGCCCAAACTACAATTCCGATATCAATCCCTGATCCTTAGTGTAACGCAAATGTAACAGCCATGGCTCTGTAGGAGGCGTGGTTACATTTTAAAGCGCGATGGTCTGGCAAAGCCCAAAAAGCGTCCCATATAGGCGGTGTCCCGAAAGGTTTACCGCCATGTTCTCATCCATCAGAACGATTATTGCCGCCAGTCTGCTGAGCGCCTTGCTTACCGTGCCATCGCTTGCTGAGCCTGTAGCGCGGCCTGAGGTCAGCGGGTTTGACACCGTTATGGTCGGCGGTACGCGCGTGACCGCGCTCTACAAGGGCTATGTCAGTGGCGTGCATCGGGATCAGGTCGCCCATGCCTATACCCGTCTGATATCGGCAAATATGACATCGCCATCACCTCTGACGCCGCAGATTGCCGCCTTTGTGGTCGATGATGGCACTAAGGTCACTCTGGTTTGTGTTGACGGCGTTGAGCCAACCCCTGCTGTGCGCGGATATCTCATGAGCAGTCTGGTCGCCGCAGGCTATGCCCCCGAAGATATTGATGAAATCCGCGTGGCTGACAAAGGCGACGCCGCACTGTAATTATCTTAGCGGCACGATCATCACCGGCTTGGGCAGGGCAAACTTAGCGGGCGTCGCGGCCAGTGATCCGTCGGTATTGATGTGAAACGTGCGGATGTCGTTGCTCCTCTGGTGGGCGACCAGCAGGCGTTTCTCATCCTCAAGCAACAGGAAAAAGCGTGGCCAGTCACCACCGGTAGAAATGGTCTGAAGCGGTGTAAGCTGCCCATCGGCGTGGATGCGGAACACGCTCAGGCTGTTATGGCCGCGATTGGTCATGTAGAGGGTGTCGCCCGCCTAATTTATCTGAATGTGGGCGGCAAATGACTTTTCCTTATAATCGGCAGGCAGGGTGGAAACGGTCTGGAGTTCCGTCAGGGTGCCGTTTGCTTCGCGCTCAAGAGCGATGACGGTATTGGCATATTCGGTCACTACATAGGCAAACCGTCCATCCGGCGAAAAGGCCAGATGGCGTGGGCCTGAACCCACCGGTGTTTTAAAGGCGCGGGTCGCCGCGCCGATCGCCCCGGTCTTGATATCATAAGGATAGGCACGCACTTCGTCGTGGCCCAGATCGACCATGTAGATTTTGTCGCCTTCGGGTGACCATTGCACCCAGTGGGCATGTCCCATCTTTGTGGCGTCCGTCCCCTTAAGCACGTCCGGGTCGCTCTGAATGGCGCCGCTTGCCGCATCAATCTTAAAGACCGACACGATATCGCCGTGATAATTGGCCACCGCCAACCGGGATTTGTCAGGGCTGAGCGCCAGATAGCAGGGCGAGCCCGCCAGAGATGACACATAGCCCAGCGGCATCAGGGTCATATGATCTTCGGACAGTTTAAAAGCCCCGACCTGACCGGTATCGGCCTCACCCGTCACATAGAGGCGGCCATTGTCAGCATCGTAAAGCGCAAAGGACGCATTTTCTATCGATTCAAATGACTTGATGATGGTGAACTCATCGCGGTCTGCGTCAAACGTCAACAGCTTCATGCCTTTGAAGGCGCCGTCGCTATAGGCACCGGTCAGAAGCTGTGTTTCGGCCTGAGCGCCGATGGCTGTAAGGCTAATGACGGCGCAGGCTATAAGGGCGGACATGAAGGGGTTAGACATGGAATTCCTGGGGGTTTGCAGCATCTGTTTTTATGTTCGCGCAGCCTAGTCGCAGGTCAGGGTTTAGGGAAGGGCGTAAATTTTCAAACACAGACTTATATAGGACCAATTTGGCCGCTCCCGTAACGTAACCGCAAAAATATCCGCAGGACATTGTTTTGGCTGAAATTTGAATGCCCTTAAGACAAAAGCAACATATTAAAGGGGTTAGGCTACATTTATAGGTGAACTTAAGCGCGCCCGATACGTCGCTTAAGCGATCCGTTTTGAATTTGACGGATGCATACCAATATAATAGATATTCTATCAGACTGGCGGCACGCAAAAGACCGCCCTGAATGGCGGAGCGCGCAGAATGTCGTTTATCGAGGCGGTTGGACGTCTGCACAAAGAAGATCCGGCACCCCTTTACCTGCAACTGCAAAAAGTGCTGCGTGAAGCGATCAAAAACCGGATTATTCTGGCCGAAGATGCCATCCCGCCGGAGCGCGACCTGGCCGAAGATTTCGAGGTTTCACGCATTACGGTGCGTAAGGCGATTGATGGCCTGGTCTCTGAGGGACTGCTGACCCGCCGCCGAGGGGCGGGCACGTTTGTGGCCACCCGCGTCGATAAAAGTCTCTTCAAACTGTCGTCCTTTTCCGAAGACATGATCTCACGCGGGCGTAAGCCCCACAGCGTTTGGGTGTCTAAATCCGCAGGGGCCGTGACACCGGAAGAAGCCCTGTCTCTGGGCCTGTCACCGGGGTCTCTGGTCTATCGGTTTCACCGGATCCGCTATGCCGATGATGCGACCATGGCGCTCGAATATTCGACCATACCCGGCTATTGCCTGCCCTCGATTGAGGCGGTTCATAACTCACTGTATGAGGCACTGGAGCGGGCGGGGCATCGACCGGTTCGGGCCCTCCAGCGTCTGCGCGCCATCTCCTTTACGAGCGATCAGGCCGAAACGCTCGGTATCCGGGCCGGTGATCCGGGTCTGTTTATCGAGCGTCGTGGGTTCCTGTCCGACGGTCGTGCGGCTGAGTTCACACAGTCCTACTATCGTGGTGACGTCTACGATGTCATCGTGGAACTAAATGATATTTAAGTTTCAAATAGTTGGCATTGGTTACATGTCCAATATGAAACCAATCACAATGATCACATGGCTTGCACGATCTAAGGCCCGTGCACAAAGAACACTTAATCACTGCAAACGCCTTTATCAAAAGGGCTTTTAAGGTCTGATTTATGTGCGCCGCTTCAATTGCCAATATTTTCTGGACAAGGCAACCATTATACAATTTTACTAAATAATACCAAAGCGGCAAATAGGTTATATAGCGACCCTTATAAGAGGCATTGTGCAATCCATGGAAACCACATCAGTCCCAACCTATCTCTATATCCTGTTCTTTGCTATTATGGGCTTCAAAGCAGGCACCCGAAAGGTCGCCGGAAAATGAAGCCGATTATGTTCTATATTGGTATTGATGGTGGCGGCACCAAATGCCGGGCACGTCTGCGCGCGGAAGCACCTTCGGGCTTGACCGGTGACGGAGCGTTGCTGGGCGAAGGAGTTGGCGGATCGGCCAATATCCGGCTGGGGCTGGATCTGATCTGGACCCACATCCTTGATGCCATCGACGGGGCTTTGGCGCAGGCTCACCTGACGCGCGCGATTTTCAGTGACACCAGCCTTGGCCTGGGTCTGGCAGGGATTACCACCGCTACCGATTGTGAACGCACCATCGCGGCGGGCCCACGCTTTGCCTTTGCGAATGCCGCCACCGATGCCCATGCCGCCTGTCTTGGGGCGTTTTCAGGCCGTGATGGCGCCATCATGATTACCGGCACCGGCTCGGCGGGCTACGCCTGGGTTGGCGGGCGCGGCCATGCCGTTGGCGGCTGGGGGTTTGAGGTCAATGACGATGCCTCGGCGGCGGTGCTGGGGCGCGAAGCGATCCGCGCGGCCCTGCATGGCTTTGACGGGCTGGCCCCGCACACCGCCTTTACCCGCGCGGTCATGGCCCACTTTGGCGGTCATCCGTCGGATGTCGTCAAATGGGCGACGGTTGCGCGCCCCGGCGATTACGGAACCCTGGCCCCCATGATCATGTCCCATGCGGCGGATGGCGATCTGATTGCTGTCGGCATAGTTGAGCGCGCCGCTCAGGATCTGGGGAAATATCTGGCGCGGCTTAATGAGATCGGCGCGCCGAAAATCTGTCTGGTCGGGGGTATGGCCGATGCCTTAACGCCGTGGCTGGCGCCCTGGACGCGGTCGGTGTTGGCGGTGCCGGAACATGATGCCATTGAGGGGGCCATTCTGCTGGCTCAGGGGGCTCCCAACGGCATGGATGTTGAGACGGTGATGTCATGACGGCGATCTGGCACGAAATCTGTGTCGATAGTCCCGCCGGATTCATAGCGGCGGTCGAAGGTGGCGCTGACCGGATAGAGCTGTGTCTGGGTTTAAGTGTCGGCGGTGCGGTTTATGCCGTGGACGGGCTTGAGATCGTCACGGCCATGGTTGAGCGTGCCGCCGGGCAGCGGCCTAATCTATATTCACCAAAAGTCCGGCATGGTCTGAAAACGGCTGCGGAATAATGCTAAGGTCAAGCCGCGTCTCTAAGCCCGGGGTATAGAGGCATAGATCAAGCGTGTGCTGCCACTGATGAAAGGTGAAGGTCGCCTCATCGCGCCGGTTGAGCAGTCTTAAGCGACCTCCCGCCAGCAGGCTGTCGAGTTCGCCCAGACCACCCAGCGTATTGAAATCCCCCAGCACTATGACCTCGCCGCCAATGCCTGCGACCAGTTCGGCGATCTCTTCAAACTGGTTCTGGCGGACGACGGGTTTGAGCGAAAAATGAGCGAACAGCACCGTCAAACCCGTATCCATCTCGATACGGTAGATCAGGCGTTTGGTGCCATGGCGAAAATAGAGACGGGAAAACGGATAGGCTGCGCGCGCCAGAAAGCCGTTGCTTTTGCCCTCGTGGAACGGCAGGCGCGAAAACGGGCTGCCCTCACCATATTTGTCGGCAATATCAAAGGTGTCGTACTGGGCGCATTGCAAGGCCTTGATCTGGTTAAAAAAACCTGAATGGAGTGATCCCCGGTCAACCTCGACCAGACAGCACAGGTCAGGTTTTTCAGCCTCCATGATCTGGCGGAACTGCGCCAGCACCCGGCGTTGCTGCGCGGGGGCCTGATACAGGTGGCGATAGACGCGCGTAACGTGGTGATACAGGCTGCCGCTGATGCCGGTCGCATAACCCAGATTGCTGAACAGAATTTTCATCTTACAAAGCCTGAGAGATCATGGCGCCAAGCCGCCCGATCAGCCGGTTGTGCCAACGTGTTTTCACGACTGTGGCTGATCCGGCGGGCAGGGCATGACGGCAATCTTCTTCAAACTGTGCGGCCAGCAAAGCCACATCGCCAGGATCGCGCATCACCAGATTACATTCGCGGTTCAGGATCAGGCTTAAGTGATCAAAGTTGCAACTGCCAAGGGTCGCCCAATCGTCGTCGATTACGGCGTATTTAGCGTGTAGCACCGTCGGCTGATAAAGACGCACGTCATAGTCCAGCCGCCGCCACTGCCCCAGCAGAGCATGGGTGATGAGATCGGCTATGGCGACATCGGTATGTTGCGACAGTAGAAGACTGATCTTGACCCCGCGGCCTTGCGCATCTCTGAGGGCACGGCGCAGGCGCTTGGGCGGAAAGAAATAAGGTGTGGCCAGCCGGATCGAATGGCGGGCCGTCATAATGGCGGCCAACAGTGCCTCATAAAGCGGCCGCTGTCCGCCCTTGGGGTTTTGCGCCAGATAAACCCCGCCGCGATTGCCGCCGATGATGCCCGGATCACCGTCCAGTTGCCCGTCATCCAGATCGCGCCACAGTACATCAAAATCGCGTCGGGCGGCGATGGCAGCCGGGCCTTCGAGGGCGACCATAGTGTCGCGCCAGTGGCGCATATACTCGGCCATGCACATGCTGCCGAGATAGGTTGCGCTATCATCGACATGCAGCAATTTGGCGTGGGTTCGCGGAAACAGGCCCCCGATCCGCACAAAGCGACGCGGCTTCTGCATATGATAGAATATGACTTTGGCACCGGATTTGCGGGTTTCGTCCAGCACCTTACTGGTCAGCAGGGTGCGGCTGCCGAACGCATCCAGCACAATGCGCACCTTGACCCCTTCACGCGCTTTGCGGGCCAGAAGGCCCAAAAAGCGCTGTCCGACCTCATCGTCGCGCACGATGTACTGTTCGAAATCAATGCAGGTGGTGGCCTGTTCACAGGCCTGCGCCATCGCGGCCCAGGCGTCAGCACTTTTCAGGTAAAACTTCATAGCGGATAAACCTTCATCGCCTGAGCCTATCCGTACTCTGATTAAAAACACATAGTCTTTTAGCTACTCCCGCCGTTCCGGGCCTGTGCGCGATCTGGCCTTTTCGCCAAAGCCTTCGATCGCCAGCAACAGCCAGGACGCATCGTCATGCAGCTTAAAGCGCGTATGCTTGATGCCGTGGGGATCGTCGGTCTCGATGCGGCGCAGTTCAGAGATGATGGTATCGTCTTCTCCGGCAATCAGGCGGCGCTTAATGTCGTGCAGGCCGCCAATGACATAGTTTTCCCACAGGTCGTAAAATCCGTCGGTAGCCAGCAAAATATAGCTGATATCGGCGGCCTTAAGATATTCGGTTTTCAGCCCCTCAAGGCAGACCGGATCAAGCGTCAGCACCCAGTATCCATCGGGTGTGTTCATCAGGGCGCGGTTCTGCCGCAGGACTGGATTGATCTCTTCGCGGGCGGCCTTAAGATCAGGCTCGGCCTGCTGAGCCTGCACCTTACGCAGGGCCTCTAACGCGCTGTTGTCGAGCGCTTCCAGCGGGCCGCCACCGTACACCTTATAGCCGCCGACTTTGTCAAACACATAGGCCTTCACATCGGCCAGATGCGACAATTCCACATCCTCACCATTAACCCGCACCAGCGACAAACCGGCGGATGGCCTTGCAAAGGCTTCAAGGTCGGCGTTGTGGGTGGCACGTCTATAACCTTCACCGACCGCTTCGATGGCGTGGCTTAAAGCATCGAGTGTGTCGACTTCCGGGTCGTTGGTAAAGGTTTCGGTCAGAAAGCCGGACATCGCCCCGACCAGCCATTCGGCGTCCGTCTTATCGCTGAATTTGGAGGGCCCAAGTCCGGTTGCCCCATCCATCAACCACGCCGCGTCGCCGACGTAGCCCAGACGGTCTTCATTACGCGGGTTCCCGGCATAGGAACCTTCGGACAGGATTTTAAGATGGGTTGTCATGGTCTGCGCCTCCTTACGCGTTGGCCTGAGACGGGGTCGGGTGGTATTTTAACCTAAATCTCTGCGCGCGTCACCGTGATCACATCGCCGTTGAAAAATTCGATACTTCAAAAGCGCGTCATAAAAGCCACAGGGCAGGTTTTGTTAAAAGACTGAAATATATGAATTTTGTGAAAAACAATCCGCAGACTGATAATTGTTTAATTAACAATATTTATATTGCGCTGCCAAAAAACATGTGTGAGCCTGTGGGTTCTCCAAGAGCTGAACCCAAGGCTGCATAAGCAGTCAGTGATCCCGCGCAACCTTTTGCGTGTGCGAGTTTGTGCGTCCAAAATGGGTCTGGGTTTGGCATGGGTTTGTTGTGTTCAGGGGATAGATTTATGACGACACATAAAAGAGTGACAGGGAAAGCCGGAATTCATCTGGCTTTATTGGCGACGGCTTCGGTCGCAGCGCTAAACATGGGTGCTGCCTTGCCCGCCATGGCGCAGGAAGATCCGGCCGCCGATGTAACGGAGGTGATTGTCACCGCCACCCGCCGCGCCACCAGCGTGCAAAAAGTGCCCTATAATATTTCGGTTATTGGGGCCAGTGACCTCAGCACCAAGGGCATTACCGAGCTGTCTGAACTTTCGCGCGCGATACCGGGATTGTCTGTGCGCGATGTCGGCTCACGCGATGATGCCTCCATCATCCTGCGCGGCCTGTCGGTCGATCCGCTGCGGGCCTCAACCCTGGGCGATAACGGCTCGGTGGCGACCTATATCAATGACACGCCGGTCACCAACCAGCCCAAGATATTCGACATCGAACGCGTCGAAGTGCTGCGCGGGCCGCAGGGCACACTCTATGGCTCCGGCTCATTGGGCGGGGCGATCCGCTATATCGTGGCCGATCCGAAGATGAAGTTTGAGGCCTCTGCCGGTGGCAAGGTGTACCAGATCAGTGAAGCCGATGACGTCTCATACGAAGTCAACGGCATGATCAATATGCCGCTGGTCGAAGACAAACTAGCCGTGCGGGTTGCTGCGCAGTACCTTGATGACTCAGGCTTTACCGATTATCCGTTTGTTCTGACTGGCCCCAAGACCGACCTCGATTTCGAACAGCGCACCACGGCGCGGGCATCGCTTCTGTGGACGCCGACTGAGAATTTCGAGGCGACCTTAAGCTACTATACCGACAATTCTAAATCCGGTGGCCGCACCGGCGGCAATCCCGGTTTTGCCCTGCTGCCGCCCGCCGATGGCACCGGCGATGGCTACAGCCACTCCTATCCGTCTTATAACTATGCGGCCAATGCTGGTAAGGTTTTGGGCGATTACGATATCGGTCTGCGCTTCGAAGAACCCTATTCGATGCACTATCAGTTAACCGCCTTAGAGATGAAATATGATCTGGGCTTTGCCGATTTGATTTCTTCGACGTCTTACACCAAAAAAACCGGCCTTGGGCATCGTGACCAGACCGACCTGTTGTTGGGCTTAGGCTTCGGCTACGAAAGCTATCCCGATTTCCGCTCATTCACGACCGAGCTTGATGATTTCGAGTCCGCCGTGCAGGAACTGCGGCTGGTGTCCAGTGACGGCGGCAGCTTTGATTATGTGGCTGGCCTCTACTATGCCAACGAAGGCACCTGGGGCACATCGTCGGAATATACGCCGGGCTTCACCCAGTTTATCGGGGCGACGCGTACCGATGATCTGGAATATTTCGCCAAGTCTGATGTGCTCTACAGCGAGTGGGCGGCGTTTGGTGAACTGACTTGGCATATTAATGATGCGTGGCAGGTCACCGGGGGGGCGCGGGCCTTTAAGCTGATTGAAAAATCGACCGAATGTACTGCCTTGCCGCTTTATGAGGATCCCAATTCGTCGGCGATCAATTGCTCGGATTCGGTCGGTAAATCGACAGTCGAAGACACGATCTATAAGCTGAATACCTCCTATCAGTGGACGCCGGATGTGATGGTTTACGGCACCTTCTCACAAGGGTTCCGCCGCGGCGGGGTTAACTTGCTGCCGAGCGGCGGCCAGTTTGTGGGCATTATCGACGCGCAGCGCCAGTATGCACCGGACACCGTCGATAACTACGAAATCGGCGTGCGCTCGCAATGGTTTGACCGTAAGCTGACGGTCAATGCCGCCCTGTTCAACATCAAGTGGCAGGACGTGCAGTTGTCTTCCTTGGCACCGGGTAATCTGCCGATCATCGCCAATGCCGGTGAAGCCAATTCCAAGGGTGTTGAGCTGGAAACCCTGTGGAGGGCGACCGATGCCCTGACCCTGAGCTTTGGTTATGCCTACACCAATGCCAAGATCAGCGAAGACTTCACGCCGGTTGACGATGGCGGCACACCCGATGACACATCCGACGACAGCTTTGTGTCGGAATTCTATGATGGCACAACCCTACCCGGTACGCCGGAGCAGCAGGTGTCGCTGGCTGCGGATTATATGCTGCCGTTCGGTGACTATGGGCCAATGACGCTCCATGCCGACTATTCCTATTCGTCAGGTATCACCACCTCGGCCGAGCCGATCAAGAACGGATCGCCCAACCTCGACTATGCCGAACTGAAAGGGTTCAGCCAGACCAATCTGTCGTTCGGCTGGGAGCCTATGGATACTGTCGGCGTCAAGCTGTTCGTCAACAATGTCTTTGATGAATATGCCTATGTCGCCCAGCAGGGTGAGGCCACCTACGGCCTTCAGGGTAAGTTCTTTATCCCGATCCGTCCGCGTGTCATCGGCGTATCGATCAACAAAAAGTTCTGATCATAATCCGTTTGTTTAAAGTAACCTCCTGCCTATGATGGCAGGAGGTTTTTCTATGGATGCTTATGACGACGCTTAATGCTCATGCCGATAATCTGATCGCGCAGGCGGCCACCGCCCGAAGGCGGGGCGATCTGAAAACCGCGATAGCCGCAGCGCGTCAGGCGACCGAGTTGGCCCCTGATCGGCTGGATGGCTGGTATATCTGGGGCACCACGGCCATGATGGCGCAGGCGTTCAATGAGGCCGAGCAGGTGCTGGCCGAAGGCGCGCGACGCGCACCGGCCAATACGCCGGCGCAGGGCCGGTTTTGGGTGCAGAGAGCGCGGGCGCTGGTGACACTGGGGCGGGGTCGTGAGACCTGCGAAGTGGTGAGGGATGCCCTGAACTGCGGCCTGACCGATGGGGCCAGTTTGAATATCCTTGGCACGGCCTTATCGCAGGCGGGGCGGCCCGAAGATGCCGTGCCGCTGCTGGAAGTGGCGGTGCGCTCTGACCCCAAGGTAGCCGATTACTGGTATAATCTTGGTGGGGTGCAGCAATTTCTGGGCGATTTGGACGCCGCTGAATATAGCTATGAACGGGCAGTGGCGGCGGGTGATCATTTTTCCGCTCATCTGGGGCTGGCGAGGTTGAAAAAGTGGTCAGCGGATAGCCACCACATCGACCGACTCAAGGCTCTGAAACCGACAAGCGTGATTGACACAGCCCGCCTGAACTATTCGCTGTTTAAGGAACATGATGATCTGGGCGATCCTGCTCAGGCATGGGGTTATCTGCAAACCGGGGCAAAGGCCGCGCAGCAGGTCTATCCGTGGGACGCCACTGAGGAAGCCGCGATTGTGGATGCCTGGCGGACGCATATTTCGTATCCGCCCGCCGCCGCACAGACTGACCATCGGCCGCGTCGGATTTTCATTGTCGGCCTGCCGCGATCGGGCACGACCCTGGTTGAGCGCATCCTGACCGCCCATTCGGATGTGCAGGCTCTGGGGGAACTGCAAACCTTCGGGTTGGGCGTCAAACATGGCTCAGGGGCACCGGGGCGCAACCTGTTGGATGCGGGCACCATTTCGGCGGCGGCAGCCACTGACCCCAAAATTTTTGCGCAATATTATGATGCGGAAACGGCTTATCTGCATAACGGGGCGGGCCATACGATTGATAAGCTGCCGCACAATCATGACTATGTCGGTCTGATCCTACGGGCCTGGCCTGATGCCCTGATTATCCATGTCCGACGCGACCCGATGGATTCGCTGTTCGGGGCCTATAAACTGTTGTTCGCCCATGCCCACCGCTGGTCCTACAGTCTTGATGATCTGGCCGCTCACTATGGCCACTACCGTACGCTGATGGATCATTGGCAGGCGTTTGGGGTGATCGACGTAAAGCTTGAGACCCTGATCGAGTGTCCGGAATTTGAAATCCGGCGGTTGCTTAAGGCCTGCGACCTGCCGTTTGAGGACGCCTGCCTGTCGCCACACGAAGCCCAAGGGGCGGTGGCGACCGCCAGTTCGGCTCAGGTGCGCAAACCCATCAACCGCGAAGGGGTGAGTGCGTGGAGGCGGTATGAAGAGCAACTGTCACCCCTGCGTGATCGGCTTGAAAAATCGGGTTTGATCTGAACCTTTGGGCGTGGTGGCGCGTATCAGGTTCATGTCACTCACAAACCAACATATCTGGCTGATTGGCGCCAGCACCGGTATCGGCGCGCAACTGGCGCGTGATCTGGCCGCCGCGGGCGCGAAATTATCCCTGTCGTCGCGGGATCAGACCAAGCTTGAGGCGCTAAAATCCGAACTGAAAGGCGACGGCCACGGCGTCTACCCGCTTGATGTGACACAGCAAACCTCTGTTGATCTGGCCTGGGCGGCGCTCAATAAGGCCAGAGGTATGCCCGACATGGTCATCTATAATGCCGGAGCCTATGAGCCGATGTCGGCCACGCGCTATGATGCGGATACGGCGATCATGGTGGCCGACACCAATTTCATGGGCGCGTTTCGGGTTTTGGAGCCGGTTTTGCCCGCCTTTATGGCGCGGGGCCGCGGCCATATTGTCCTGACCGGATCGCTGGCGGGCATCAAGGGCCTGCCCAATGCTATTGGGTATGGGGCATCAAAAGCAGGCATCATCCATTTGGCCGAAAATCTGCGGCTCGATCTGGCGGGCAGTGGCATCAAGGTGCAACTGGTCAATCCGGGCTTTGTCAAAACTCGCCTGACCGATAAAAACAGCTTTCAGATGCCGTTCCTGCTCACGCCCGAAGATGCGTCTGCAAGGATCATGAAGGGGCTTTTGTCTGACCGGTTTGAGATCAATTTCCCTAAGCGCCTGACGGTTTTGATCAAGGCGTTGCGCTACATGCCTGATCGGCTCTATTACAAATTGCT
Organism: Asticcacaulis sp. SL142; assembly: GCF_026625745.1. Lineage (NCBI taxonomy): Bacteria > Pseudomonadati > Pseudomonadota > Alphaproteobacteria > Caulobacterales > Caulobacteraceae > Asticcacaulis > Asticcacaulis sp. SL142. The sequence goes on from NZ_CP113061.1 coordinate 2,324,929, forward strand.
GCGCAACAAACCCGCGAAAAATTAAAGCAGCTCGGTGCCGAATTTCAGGTTCAAAAAGCTGACCAAAGCGCGCACGCGGGCGGTGGTGGCCCTACCCGGCGGCATAACGGCGTGCATGGGCACCGGTGGCCGTTCATAGGCCTTTAATATGGCCTCAACTTCGCCGGATTGGATGGCACGGCTGGCGATAAAGGTCGGCAGCCGCGCGATGCCTAATCCCGATTTCACCGCCTCCAGCATCATGTCGCCATTGTCTGAGCGCATGATACCGTTAATGCGGTAGCTTTTGAAGCCGTCGCCATCGGCATAGCGCCAGTTCACGGTTGGCGCGACATTGGTATAGTGGATGCCACGATGGTGGCTCAGATCATCAGGATGTTCAGGCCTGCCATAGGCATCCAGATAGGCCGGGCTAGCGACCGTGACCGTATGGACCTTACCGATACGCTTGGCGACCAGCGACGAATCGGCCAGTTCGCCAATGCGCACCGCCAGATCATAACCGCCGCCGATCAGATCGACCGAATGATCGTCGAACGAAATATCAAGTTCCACCCGCGGATAGGCGGCGGCAAATTCCGACAAAGCGCGCGCCAGATGGGTGACGCCGAAACTTAAGGGGCCAGACAGGCGGATCGGGCCTGCGACATCGGATACGGCCTCCGCCACCGCTTCACCGGCGGCCTCAAGCTGGGCCAGAGCTTCGCGGGCGCGTTCATAATAGGTCTGGCCGACATCGGTCGGTTGCGTGCCCTTGGCCCCGCGGGTCAGCAATCGCGCCGCCAATGTCTCCTCCAGCCGCATGACCCGGCGGCTGATGATCGATTTTGAGGTGCCTAAACGATCAGCCGCGCGCGCAAAGCTGCCGGTCTCAATAACCAGAAAAAAGGCCGACAGGTCATCAATATCGACTTTTAGCTGTTCCATATGGTGCAACACCAGTGTTCCGATTTAGTATCTTCTGGCAACGACCATAGCGGCCTATATATCGTCTCACAAGATCATTTCACCTTTTAAGGAGGAATACGAAAATGTCCGTTACCAATTCCATCGTACGCGACAACACATCGGATAAGACACGGTCTGTTGCGCGTCTGGTGCGCGGCATCCCCGCTACCGATGGCGCCGGCGTCAAGCTTAACCGTGTGCTCGGCACTCAGGCCCTGCCCGCGGTCGATCCGTTTCTGATGATGGATGAGTTCCGCTCTGACGATCCCTCGGCCTATATTGCCGGTTTCCCGGATCATCCCCATCGTGGTTTCGAGACCATCACCTATATGCTGGCTGGACGGATGCGCCATAAGGACTCAAAAGGCAACGAAGGCCTGCTCGGCCCCGGTGATGTGCAGTGGATGACGACCGCGCGCGGTTTGGTTCATTCGGAAATGCCTGAGCAGGAAGATGGCCTGATGCAGGGCTTTCAGCTCTGGCTTAACCTGCCCGCCAAGGAAAAGATGCTTGATCCCAAGTATCAGGATATTCCGGCGGCGACTATCCCTGAGATCACCTATGACGATGCCCACCTCAAGGTCATTGCCGGTGAGTATCGCCACCTGAAAGGCCCGATAGCCTCCCCGACCACGCAGCCATTTATCGTCGACGTCACGCTGAAGGCTGATGGCGATATCGGTCTGCCGGTGCCGACCGGTCACGATGGCTTTGTCTATGTGTTCGACGGCGCGGTTGAGATTGACCACACGGTGGTCACCAAAGGACAGGCGGCGGTTTTGACGGCCGGTCAGTCGCTGGTGCTAACCGCAGGCTCTGACGGTGCGCGCGCCTTGGTGGTGACGGGTGTGCCGCTGAAAGAGCCCATCGCCCGCCACGGCCCGTTCGTCATGAACACGCCGCAGGAAATCCATCAGGCCTTTGCCGATTATCAGAGCGGCAAATTTTAGTACGCCCTGATGCAAATGCCCCTCCCGCAGAGCCGCTAACTATGCGGGAGGGGCTTTGAGGCCCTCACAACCTCTCTGATGCGTGCGCATCTAACGCCCGCATCAGGCCCAAATAGATAACCGTAACTATTACGGTTTCCAACCTTTTAAGGAGATTTATCATGTCTAAAGTCCTGATCATCAATTCCGCCGCCACCGGTGACGGCTCGGTTTCCGCACAATTAACCGACGCGTTTAAGGCCAAATATGCCGCCGTTAATCCGCTGGCTACCTTTACCGAACATGATTTCGGCAAGGCCCCGCTGGCGCCGTTGTCGAGCCTAAATATCGCCGGTTTTGCCGGAACCGCCGGTGAAAATCCTGCCGAGATCGAACTGTCGCAGACCTCGGATGCTCTGATTGCTGAACTCGAAGCCGCTGACCTTCTGGTTATCGGATCGCCAATGTATAATTTCGGTATTTCGGCCTTACTCAAGACGTGGTTTGATTATGTCCTGCGTGCCGGTCGCACATTCCGCTACACTGCGGCCGGCCCGGAAGGTCTGCTGAAAGGCAAGAAGGCAATTATCGTTCTGGCCCGTGGCGGTCTCTATTCCGAAGGCCCGCTAGCGGCAATCGATTTTCAGGAAGGTCACATCAAGACTATGCTCGGCTTTATCGGCATCACTGATGTGACCGTGGTGCGTGCTGAGAAAATCGCCTTTGGGCCGGAGTTCAAGGCCGAAGCGATTGAAGCGGCGACCGCTGAGTTGCTGAAACTGGCGGCTTAAATTCAATAATATAGCCCTCCCTCAGTCGAGTGGAGGGCTTTCACACAGGGAAGTCTGATATGGGCCTTTTGGTTGACGGTAAGTGGCAGGATCAGTGGTATGACACCAAAGCCTCAAACGGGCGCTTTATTCGTACCGAGGCTCAGTATCGTAACTGGGTAACGGCTAACGGTGCGCCCGGCCCATCGGGTGAGGGCGGATTTACAGCCGAGGCCGGACGCTATCACCTCTATGTCAGTCTGGCCTGCCCCTGGGCGCACCGCACCCTGATTGTGCGCCACCTCAAAGGACTGGAGGATCTGATTTCGGTCAGTGTGGTTCACTGGATTATGCGCGAAGACGGCTGGACGTTTGCTGAGGGCCCCGGCGTTGTGCCCGATCCGCTGGGGGCTAAGTTCATGCATGAGGTCTATACGCGCGATAACCCGACCTACAGCGGGCGGGTGACCGTGCCGGTGCTGTGGGACAAACATCAAAACCGCATCGTCAGTAATGAAAGCTCCGAAATCATCCGCATGTTTAATGAGGCGTTTGATGGCTTGAGCGCAAAACCGGGGAACTATTATCCGGAAAATCTGCGCGCTGAGATCGATGCGGTCAATGCTCGCGTTTATGACACCGTCAATAACGGGGTCTATAAGGCGGGTTTTGCGACCACGCAGGACGCCTATGAAGATGCGGTGGTGCCGCTGTTTGACAGTCTGGATTGGCTGGAAGATCGGTTGTCGCGTGCGCGTTATCTGGTCGGCAATATTCTGACCGAGGCCGATATCCGCCTGTTCACGACCCTGATTCGGTTTGATCCGGTCTATGTCGGGCATTTCAAGTGCAATCTGCGCCGGATTGCCGATTCCCCTCATCTGTCGGCCTATGTGCGCGATATTTTCCAGACGGCTGATATCGCCGCGACCGTCAATTTTGAGCACATCAAGGGCCACTATTACCAAAGCCACCTGAACATCAATCCGACCGGCATCGTACCAAATGGCCCCATTCTGGACATGTATGCGCCTCACAATCGCTCAACTGTCGGCTCATAAAGATCAGGCCCATTTCATGGGTTTCCTCCCTGCAACTATTATCCGCTTCGGCTGCGCATGGCCGGGGCGGTTTTTTTTAGAGCGGAATGACTTATGGAAAAATTCCGCTCAAGCCGCCACTGAGGCGGCGGCCAAGGTGGCGTAGCCACCGCCCGGCAAGGGGCTAAAAATAAAAAAGAAAAGCCCGCATCATGTGCGGGCTTTGAAGTTTTCTGAGGAAGTCACAAATCTAAAAAAACAGATCTATTTCTCTGAGCCGACCTTGGTGACCTTGGGCAGCTTGCCGTCTTCGAGGCGGCCTTCATTACGCAGACGGCGGCCATCATTAGCCATTTTCTCATTATCCAGAGCTTCGCCCAGTTCTTCTTCGGCGGCACCGGCGGTTTCCTTAATCTTACCTTTGATAGACATGGTTTAAGTCTCCTATGAGGGATGAAATGTCAGCGGCTCCGGTTACGTCACCGCAGAAGACAGATCATAGCAACATGGGCATAAGTATGAGGCAGGCGCTTAGGGGCGCATGTGTAAAATTTCAGACAGGCGGGCTCGCCCTTATGGCTTTTTTACATGGCGGACTCACACGCCATATGGTATCCTTAACTGGCGCTGAATAACCTGCTATCATCACGTTCACGGGTTTCAGGAACGGGCGAAAGGCAGACCCCTTAAGGGTTCACCCCGACCCCAGCCCCCCTTGCCCCGAACTCTTAAGCCATAAGGTTTCCCGACCTTACGGTTTGCTGTATAGCCGGTTCTTACGGCCCGTGAACGTGTAACCCTTTCTTTTCCCTCAACATCTTCAGGAGGCACAACCCATGTTGTCCGCAGCCACCAAAACCGCCGCCGGTGTCACCAAAGGTCTGGCCGAAAATGATGTGAAGACGTCGGCCCGCGAGGCTCTGCACAAGGTTGAGCGCGAAGCCAAGAGCGTTATGGACGATGTCTCGCACTATGCTTCGGATGCCGGCCAAAAGGTGCGTCATATTTATGATCAGGCGGTCGACGAAGTCAGCCACGTCTCCCACAATGTCGAATCCGAGATTAAAACCAATCCGGTGCGCTCCAGCATGGTCGCTCTGGGTGTTGGCTTTATCCTGGGCGCGCTTTTGACCCGCCGCTAATAGCCGAAACCTATTTTTTGTAAAACCGGTGATGGCGCTTATTTTTTAAGTGACATTGCCGGTTTTTTTTATTTCGGTTTTTTGGGGGACTAAAGCATGGCTTGGAATCTGGCTGGATTATCGTTACTGGCGCCGGTGGTGGCACCTCTGGCCGGTAAGCTGATTGATGTTTTTGGCGTCAGCCGCCGCTTGAAAACCGCCTCTCCGTTTGTTGAAAAGCTGCTGGCGTCGCTGACCGGATTGATCATGATCGGCATATTTTTGATGCTGATTGCGGGCGTGGCCTTTTGCGGCCTGATTGCGGGGCTTTATATCTGGATTGCGCCCAGTAACGGGCCGTTAGCGGCGACGCTTGTGGCTGCGATCGTGGTGGCTGCGGTGGTGGGCCTTAGCCTCTATGCCGCCCGCAAGCTGTGGCGCAATGTGCGCCAGAATATTGATCTGATCGCCAATGATGGCCGCGCGGATCGCCATAGTGAGCGTGCGGGCGATGACCATAAACCCGAAGGCGTCATCCATGCCTTTACTGAGGGCTTTAAGGCTGGCCGCAAGCTGTAGGGTGGACTGTAACGCCATAAGCACAGTTAAACTTATATTAACCAAACTTATGGGTTCCTTATTTTTTGCGAGGGCGCGCCTATTGTTACATTACGTTCTGATTAAGTACTGTCGTTTTTCGGGGTCTACGGCATCGGGTAATCAACCCATACATCAATCGGAGCTAATATGAAGCGCTTGGCCATTATGTTATTCGTAGTCTCACTGCCCGTTCTGGCAGCTTGCAATACGGTTCAGGGCGTCGGCAAGGATGTCGAAGCCACCGGCGAAGTCATTCAGGACGCCGGTAAGCAATAGTTCAATCGACGACGGCGGGTGTGGCTTTGGCTACACCCGTTTAAACTGGTTCTAACTTATGAAACTGCCTTGTTATGAAACTGCCCTGGGCGATCGCGCGAAAACACTATTACATAGCGGTGTTCTGCCTGATATCTCTGGCGTTCGTCACGTTCAGCTTTGTGCTCTATAAGCAGTACAACAAGGTTCAGACCCACAACGACTTTTCGCTGTATCAATCTCAGGTCATCGACCAGAGCCGCCTTATTGTCATTGATCTGGTCGATATGGAAACCAGTGTGCGCGGCTTTATGGTGACCGGCGATGAGGCCTTTCTGGATCCCTATTTCACGGCCTATGCGCGGTTGCAAAGCTGGATCGTCAATCTTCGTAATACGACCTATCCCGAAGTGGCCGCCCGCGAAGAGGTCAATAGCTGGCTTAAGGTCATTGATAATTATCAAAAGCTGCTGGCCGATCAGATTACCGACGTGCGCACCCGGGGCGCCGGATCGCCGTCAAGTGCGGCGCTCAACGCCCAAAAAGCCCAGATGGACGAACTGCGTCAGATGCTGGATCAAAGCATTGCAAGGCGTGGAGTTACATTACGTCTGCAATCCAAGGCCGCTCAGTCGCAGAAGAACAATTTTCTGACGGTGATCGTGCTCGGCAATGTGCTGATGATCGGTATCCTGCTGGTCGGGACCGTGACCATCATCAATCTGGAGGTCGCCAATCAGCGTTTTGAAGATGCCCACAGGCGTTCAGAAGAGCGCTTCAAAACCGTGCTGAACGGCATCAATGACGGCGTCTTTGAATATAATTTTATCAATGATTCCATGTATATGTCGCCGGAATATAAGTCGATGCTCGGCTATGATGAGGCGGACATCAAGGACGATTTCAAAGCCACCATAGACCTGATTCACCCTGACGATAAGGATGCGGCCCTGGCCACGCTTAAGGCCTTCCGCGAAGGGCCATCGGCGCTCTATACCAATGTCTTTCGTATGCACCATAAGGACGGCACCTGGCGCTGGATCATGTCGCGCGCGGTGGCCCAGCGCGGAGACGATGGCCGGATGCGCTCCATGGTCGGCGCTCATACCGATATTACCGACCAGAAAAACCGTGAGGAGGAACTGCGTCAGCTTCATGCCGACATGGAAACCTTCACCTATATTACCTCCCACGATCTGCGCTCGCCGCTGGTCAATCTTAAGGGATTCTCGCGCGAACTGGACATGGCGATCGCTGAGGTTTCGGACACGCTGACGCCCTATAAGGACAGCATCAAACCCGAAGACTGGTCAAAGATCGATCTCAACCTGCACCGCGATATCCCCGAAGCCCTGACCTTTATCGGCAAGGGGGTTGAGCGCATGGATACCTTAACCACCGCAATTCTCGACCTGTCGCGGATCGGGCGTTATGTCCATCGCTATGAGAGGGTCGATTCCCGCGCCATTATCGATAAGTGCATCGGCGCGCAAAGCTTTGAAATCCAGAACAAGGGCGCCGAGGTCATCGTCCATGATCTGCCGGAACTGGTGACCGACGCTCTGGCTCTGGAGCAGGTGTTCTCCAACCTGCTTGATAATGCCGTCAAATATCTCACCGTCGAGCGCAAGGGACGGATTGAAATCGGCAGCCAGCAAACGGCTCGCGATTTTGTCTTTTACATCCGCGACAATGGCCGCGGGATCGATGCGGCGGACTCGGGTAAGATTTTCGAGATATTCCGCCGCGCCCGCAATACCTCCGATGTGCGGGGTTTGGGCATCGGCATGAGCTTTGTCAAAACCACCCTACGCAAGATGGATGGCGCCATCTGGTTTGAATCCGCCGTTGGCGTGGGCACGACCTTTTTTGTGCGCCTGCCGCGTCGCAACGGGGTCAATGATGTGCCCGATGAGGCAAATACCGTCCTGGCCTCTGCCGCTCAGGCCCTGCCGGTCCGAAAGGCGCAACAGGCATGATCAAGTTGTTCAACGAACCTTTCAAGCTGGTGATGATCGAAGACGATGAAGGCCATGCCCGCCTGATCATCAAGAATCTTGAGCGCGCTGGCGTGGCCAATCAGATTGTCCATGTCCCGAACGGGGCGGCGGCGCTTGATTATTTCTTTAACGACAAGCGCCGTCCGGATCAGCACGATAAGACAGTGATCCTGCTCGATCTCAACTTACCGGAAATCGATGGGTTTGAGATTCTGCGCCGCCTCAAGGCCGATGAGCACACGAAAAACATTCCGGTCATCGTCTTAACCACGACTGATAACCCTAAAGACATAGACGAATGTTACGCTCTGGGCTGCAATGTCTATATGACCAAGCCTGTGGGTTATGAAGCCTTTGCGGATGCGATCCGTAAGCTGGGGCTCATGCTCAATGTCGTTAAGGTTCCCCATAATCAGGGATGAAAGAATGAAACCAGTGTCCGCGACGATATCGGCTGATGGCCGCCGCCCGAACCGATCGGCGGTGCCGGCGACGCTTGAGCATGTTTTGTATGTTGAAGATGATGCCGCTCTGGCGCGTCTGCTGCAAAAGCGTATGGCCCGCAACGGCCTGATCGTGGAGACGGTCGAAACCGCCGAAGAGGCTTTGGCGCTGATTCAAAAGACCGATTACGACCTGCTGCTGATCGATTATAATCTGCCGGGGATGAGCGGGCTTGAGCTGCTGTCGCACATTACTGACCTCGACCCGGTGCCGCCCGCCGTGATCCTGACGGCCGGGGGGGATGAGCGCATCGCCTTGCAGGCGCTGGAAAACGGTGCGGCTGACTATGCGGTTAAGGACGTCAACCAGACCTATCTCGACCTGTTGCCCGCGATCATGCTGGCGGCCTACACCAAGGAACGTCTGCTGCGTGAAAACGCGCACCAGCAGGAGGAGCTAAAGGCCGCCAAGGAGAAGGCCGAAGCCGCCTCCGAGGCCAAGAGCCGGTTTTTGGCGACCATGAGCCATGAAATCCGCACACCGATGAACGTGGTCAATGGCCTTGCGACCTTGCTGGCCAAATCGCCGCTCAACGGTGATCAGCAAAAAATGGTCGATACCCTGCGCACCAATGCCGATTTGCTGCTGAAACTGATCAATGACCTTCTGGATATCAGCCGGATCGAAGATGGCCGCATTGACCTTGAAACCATCGCCTTTGTGCCCGGTGAGATCCTCAACGATATCCGGGTGATGTTTGAGTCTGACATCGCGCGCAAAGGCTTAAAGCTAGTCATGACCGATCGCACGGAGGGCGCTGGCTTGCTAGGCGATCGCACCCGCCTGCAACAGATCATCATGAATCTGGTGTCCAATGCCCTGAAATTTACCGATCAGGGCGAAATCGAGGTCATCACCGATCTGCGCAGTGTCTACGGCGATCTGGCGGAACTTAGCATCAGCGTGCGCGACACCGGCATCGGTATCGAAGCCTCCAAGCTGCCGCTGATTTTCGATACCTTCACCCAGGCTGATGAAACCATTACCCGGCGCTTTGGCGGATCGGGCCTTGGTCTGTCGATTGCCAAGTCACTGATTGAGCTTATGGGCGGCACCATCACAGTCGATAGTCACGAAGGCCGCGGCTCGGTGTTTCATGTTAAGCTCAAGCTGAAACGCGCGGCACCCGCAGCGCCTGCGCGTCCGGTCGCCCCCGTGCCGGTCGCGCGCAGTGTCAATGCTGATACCATGCCAACCGTGCTGATCGTTGAAGACTATGCGCCCAACATCATGGTGGCGACCCTGATGCTGGAGGACATGGGCTTTAAGGCCGTGGCCGTGGAATCCGGTCTTGAGGCGCTGGATATGATCATGGCGGCTGATAAGCCCTATTACACCATTCTGATGGACGTGCAGATGCATGGCCTTGACGGGCTGGAGACGACCCGCCGTATTCGTGAGCTGGAAACTGAGCGAGGTTTGCCACCGCAGCGCATTATTGGCGTCACCGCCCATGCTCTGGCCGGAGACCGCGAGCGCTGTCTGGAGGCCGGGATGGACGACTATATTTCAAAGCCCATACTGCCCGATATATTGTCAAATAAGTTGGGTGTGGTCAGGGCCTGATCGCAACGTAACTCAGAGTTGCAATAGTTTGCAACATAAGTTTCACTATATGAAACCTATGTGCATCGGATTATGAGTGACAAACGGGTTTCAAGGTGTTGCTATTAACCATCCGGGGCGGGATGGTATTAGGCTAAACCACATTTCAGCCATATCTTTTTCAGTCTTATCCCCTTTTAGGCAGGCTATCTCCCCCGTCCTGTCCCGGATACCCTCACGCCTCTGAGGCGGCGGCGCGCACGATCTGGCGCTTACCCAGCCACAGGATGAGCAGGCAATCGTGCGCTGCGCAAAAGACTTATGCGCCGAACAATAACGCCGTTGTCCCGCGAACCATATCCTGAAGCATTTCGCGGCTGGCGCCGGCGCGGGCGCGCACCCCCAGATTGGCGGTCAGGCCAATAATCATCTGCGACAGGGCCTTCGGGTCCTGATCCTGACGGATGAACCCCATATCGCGGGCCTGAGCGAAAAAGGTCTCAAAGCGGGTGTCAAACTGATCAATGGTGTTTTGCAGCATCTCAAGGATGCTCTCGTGCTGCGGCGCTTCGTTCAGCGCCGTACACATGAACGCACAGCCCAGCGGATGCTCGGCCTCTCCAGTATAGGTATCGATCATGATGTCAAAATAGCGCCGGATAATTGATCGCACCGTATCATTTTGCCCGCTACAGGTCAGCACGGCATCAAGCTGGCTGTCCGTGCGGGCGCGGTAGCGCTGCATGGCCTTGAGATAGAGCGATTCCTTATCGCCAAACCCGGCATAGAGGCTGGGGCGATTGACGCCGGTCGCTTCGACCAGATCATCCAGCGACGTGGCGGCAAAGCCCTTTTGCCAGAAAACCTTGAGCGCCTTATCCAGAACTTCACCCGGATCATAGGCGCGCGGACGGCCACGGGCACGGCTGACGCGGGCATAGGCACAGGCGGCATCGTCAACGGCTTTTCCAGCACATTCCGCCGTTTCCGGCAGTTCCAGTTCCGCTTCAACCTCAATTCCATCGGACTTAATCCCATCAGATTGGGGCGATGCCTTGGACCAGACGTCGGCACGATAGTGAACCATGATACCCAATACTCCTAAACGCAGCCACATCTGTGCCGCGCGTGACGCCCCTTATCTTATTATTGCCCGCCAGTGTTTCAAGCCACTGCCGACATTGCCCCAAGTGTAACCGCATCAAGTGTTAATTGCCAATGCGTAAATGCCGCACCGGGATTTTGAGCGGCGACCCACCCGTTATGAACTAATTTTATGCGAATTAGTACAAAATTATTTACAAAACGCGGTTCCGGGTCTATTAATTTGCGAACCAGTACATAAATAGATCACGTTCGCGGTTATTCAAGAGCTAAAATGACCCTTTCCCGCGCTGACGGCGGGCCTTACGTGATCGCGTACCTTAAAAATTTTACCCCTTTCTCCCCGAAGGACACTCACATGCGCACTTTCTCTTTTTCCCAGTTCTATAAGGAACGACGCAAGACCCTTGTGGTTGCCGGTGCGTCGCTTCTGGTGCTCGGCGCCGCCACCAGCGGCCTGATCATCGCGTCATCCTCAACCGCCGCCGCCGACAAAACCGCTACTGCCGCCGCACCGGCCATTCCGGTTGGCGTCGCCATCACGACCGAGAGCAATGTCACGGCCTGGGAAGAGTTCTCCGGCCGATTAGAAGCCGTTGAACGCGTCGAAATCCGCCCGCGCGTTGCTGGGCAAATCAAGTCGGTGCACTTCCGCGAAGGCGCTTTGGTGCGTCATGGCGATCTTTTGTTCACCATCGATCCCGCCCCCTACGCCGCCGAATACGCCCGCGCCAAGGCGCAAGTTGCCGCCGCCTCCGCCCGTCTGAACCTGACCCGCTCGGAGGAAGCCCGCGCCCAACGCCTGCTGGCGGATAATGCTATTTCCCGCAGTGAGGCCGAAAGCCGCCAGAATGACCTTCAGGAAGCTGAGGCCAACCTCGCCGCCGCTTCGGCCCAGTTACAGTCGGCCAGCCTGAACCTTAGCTACACTCAGGTACGCGCGCCGGTCTCCGGCCGGGTCGGGCGTATTGATGTCACGCAAGGCAACCTTGTAGCGGCTGGCCCTTCGTCGTCTGTGCTGACGTCGCTGGTGTCGGTATCGCCGATCTATGCCAGCTTTGACGCCAACGAAGAGGTCATCACCCGCACCCTGTCAGAGCTTAAGGGCGCCGGTGGTAGCATTGCGTTTGAACGGGTGCCGGTAACGCTGGAGGTCGGCGGCGGTGAGCCGGTGACCGGCAAGCTGCAACTGATCGACAACCAGTTCGATGCCTCAAGCGGTACGGTCAGGGCCAGAGCGGTCTTTTCCAACGCCGATGGCAAGCTGATCCCCGGCCAGTTCGTGCGCGTGCGCATGGGCGAAGCCTCAACCCGGCCCGCCGTGCTGATCCACGAACTGTCAGTTGGCACCGATCAGTCCAAGCGCTTCGTGTGGGTCGTCGGCAAGGATAACGCCGTCGAATACCGCGAAGTCACGCTGGGGGCCACGGTTGATGGTCTGAAGATCGTCACCTCTGGCCTGAAAGCCGGAGAACGGATCGTGGTCACCGGCCTGCAAGCCATCCGCCCCGGTGCGGTCGTGGCCCCGCAGATCGTCGCCATGACTGACGTCGGCAAGCCCAAGGCCTAACACAAGAACTCCCCCTCCTGGAGGGGGAGTTCTAAGAAATCAAATTATTCAAATTCTCGCCCAACCAAAGGGGCAACGCTATGAATCTGTCCAAATTCTTCATCGACAGGCCCATTTTCGCCGGGGTCTTGTCGCTTCTGATCCTGGTGGCGGGGCTGTTATCGCTTCGCACCCTGCCGGTATCGGAATATCCCGAAGTCGTGCCGCCGCAGGTCGTCGTGCGCGCCGTCTATCCGGGCGCCAGCCCGAACGTGATAGCTGAAACCGTGGCCACGCCCATCGAAGAAGCCGTCAACGGCGTTGAGAACATGCTCTATATGTCCTCCACCGCCACCTCTGATGGTGCCATGACCCTGACCGTGACCTTCAAGCTCGGCACCGATGCCGACCTTGCCCAGCAGATGGTGCAAAACCGCGTCTCTCAGGCCGAAGCCCGCCTGCCGGCTGATGTGCGCGCCCTTGGTGTGACGACGCAAAAGAGCCAGTCATCCCTGCCGCTGGTGGTGCATCTTTATTCGCCCAATGACCGCTATGATGTGAATTACTTGCGCAACTACGCTCTGATCCACATCAAGGACCGTCTGCAATCGATTAAGGGCGTTGCCCCCGTGCAGATGTTTGGCGGCGGCGAATACTCAATGCGTATCTGGCTTGACCCGCAAAAGGTTGCCGAACGCGGACTGTCCGCCTCTGATGTCGCGCAAGCCATCCGGTCGGAAAACGTGCAGGCCGCAGCGGGCACCATCGGGTCTTCGCCCGGCGTGCCCGATATCACCCTGCAAATGTCGGTCAATGCCCAAGGCCGCCTCAAGACCGAAGAGGATTTCCGCGAAATCATCGTCAAATCCGAAAATGGTGCCGTCACCCGTCTGGGCGACATTGCCCGTATCGAACTAGGGGCCGCCGATTACGCCCTGCGCTCACTGCTGAATAACAAAGCCGCCGTCGGTATCCCGATCAATGAAATGGCCGGGGCCAACTCGTTGCAATTGTCACGCGATATCCGCGCCACCATGGACGAACTGAAAAAGTCCATGCCCGAAGGCGTCGATTACCGCATCGCCTATGATACGTCCGAATATGTGCAGGAATCGATCGATTCCGTCATCCACACCCTGATTGAAGCCATCATTCTGGTGGTGATCGTGGTCATCATCTTCCTGCAAACCTGGCGCGCGTCGATCATCCCGCTGCTGGCCGTGCCGGTCTCGGTCATCGGTACGTTCGCCGTCATGCACCTGTTCGGGTTCAGCATTAACGCGCTGACCCTGTTTGGTCTGGTGCTGGCGATCGGGATCGTGGTCGATGACGCCATCGTCGTCGTCGAAAACGTCGAACGAAATATCGAAGCCGGGAAAACCCCGCGTGAAGCCACCTATCAGGCCATGCGCGAAGTCTCCGGCCCTATCATCGCCATCGCTCTGGTGCTGGTGGCCGTGTTTGTGCCGCTGGCCTTCATCACCGGCCTGTCGGGTCAGTTCTATCGTCAGTTCTCACTGACCATTGCGATTTCGACCGTGATTTCGGCGGTTAACTCCCTGACCCTGTCGCCCGCTCTGGCGGCTCTGCTGCTCAAAGGCCATGATGCCCCAAAGGACGGCCTGACCCGTTTCATGGACAAATGGCTGGGCGGGTTCTTTAATGGCTTCAATAAGCTGTTTAAGGCCGGCTCAAATAACTATGCCAAGGGCTTAGGCGGCATCATTCCGCGCAAAGCCCTGATGATGGGCCTTTATCTGGCTCTAGTCGGCCTGACCATGGTCATGTTTAAGACCGTGCCTAACGGCTTTATTCCGGCGCAGGACAAGGCCTATCTGGTCGGCATGGTGCAACTGCCCGAAGGGGCCACGCTGGATCGCACCGAAGCTGTCGCCCGCGAACTGAGCGCCATTGCCATGAAGCAGGAAGGGGTTGCCGATACGCTGGCCTTCCCCGGCCTGTCGATCAACGGCTTTACCCTGGCGTCCAATCAGGCGGTGGTATTCATGCCGCTGAAATCCTTCCATGACCGCCACACCAAGGAAACCAGCGCCGGAGCCATTGCCGGAGCGTTGAACCAAAAGTTCCAGTCGATTGCTGGCGGCTATGTGGTCGTCTTCCCGCCCCCGCCTATTCTGGGGCTTGGCACCACCGGCGGCTTTAAGATGCAGCTTCAGGACCGCGGCGCGTTAGGTTCCGACGTGCTCGATAAGGCCGCCAAGGACTTTGTCGCCAAGGCCTATCAGACCCCTGAACTGGCCGGTGTATTCACCAACTATCAGGTCAATGTGCCGCAAATCTATGCCGACATCGACCGCACCAAGGCCCGTCAGTTGGGCGTCAATGTCAATGACGTGCTGGAGACCATGCAGATCTATCTGGGGTCATTATACGTCAACGACTTCAACCGTTTTGGCCGCACCTATTCCGTCCGTCTGCAAGCCGACGCGCCTTACCGTGCCCGCGCCGAAGACATCGGTAAGCTACAGGTGCGCTCCAACACGGGTGAGATGATCCCGCTGTCGGCCCTGATGAAGATCGACCCATCGTTCGGGCCGGTGACCGCCAGCCGCTATAACGGCTATCTGACGGCGGATATCAACGGCGGCCCAGCCCCCGGCTTCTCGTCCGGTCAGGCT
This sequence comes from Asticcacaulis sp. SL142, assembly GCF_026625745.1. Lineage (NCBI taxonomy): Bacteria > Pseudomonadati > Pseudomonadota > Alphaproteobacteria > Caulobacterales > Caulobacteraceae > Asticcacaulis > Asticcacaulis sp. SL142. Next base: position 2,339,933 of record NZ_CP113061.1, read on the forward strand.
GAGGCTGCGGCCATGAAGATCGCCGCCGAGGTCTTACCCCCCGGCATCGAGTATGAATGGACCGACCTGACCTATCAGCAGATTCTGGCCGGGGACTCATCGACCATCATCTTTGCTCTGGTCATCCTGCTGGTCTTTTTGGTGCTGGCCGCTCAATACGAAAGCCTTATCCTGCCGCTATCGATCATCCTGATCGTGCCGATGGGCTTGCTGGCAGCCATGTTCGGGGTTTGGGTATCCGGAGGTGACAATAACATCTTCACCCAGATCGGCCTGTTCGTCCTGATCGGGCTATCGGCTAAGAACGCCATTCTGATCGTAGAATTTGCCCGCGAACTGGAACTGGCGGGACGAAAACCGCTCGACGCCGCCATTGAGGCCTCGCGCCTCAGATTGCGGCCGATCCTGATGACGTCGATTGCCTTTATCATGGGCGTGCTGCCGCTGGTCACCTCTACCGGTGCCGGTTCGGAAATGCGCCACGCGATGGGGGTTGCGGTGTTCTCAGGCATGATCGGGGCGACCATCTTTGGCCTGTTCCTGACGCCGGTTTTCTACGTCACCTTACGCGCCCTCAGCGGCAACCGTCCGCTTAAGGCCCACACCCCGCACACCGACGATGCCGGTCACCCGGTCATCGAAGGTACGCCGGTATCATTATCGGCAAACACAGAGGGAAATCCTCATGCTTAAATCTATCACCACCCTATCGCTGGCCACCCTGCTCCTCGCAGGGTGCGCCACCGAACCCCTAAACTCAGCCGCCCTGACCGCGCCACCGCCCGCCTTTAAGGGCGAAGCGGCCCCGGCAACGGCGGCCACCCCTGCCCTGGCCATGGGTCAGTGGTGGAAGGTGTTTGCCGATCCGACCTTAGATGGCCTGATCGAGCGGTCACTGGCCCGCAACACCGACATCCGCATCGCTGCTGCTCGATTGGAGCAATCAAAAGCTCTGGTCAAATCGGCCCGTTCCAGCCTGTTCCCGCAGGTGGGGATTAGTGCCGGTTCCACCCGTGCCTCCGACGTGGGCCAGGACCCCAAAGCCTCGACCCTGCATAGTGCTGGCATCGACCTGTCTTACGAAGTCGATATCACCGGCAAGCTATTCAGTGCCGCCAAGGCGGCCCGTCTGGATGCGCAGGCGTCCGAAGCTCTGCTGGCCGACACGCGGCTTCTGATTGCGGGCACCGTGGCGGAAACCTACTTTGCCCTGCGCGCCCTTGATGAAGAACGGGCCATTGTGCGCGATACGCTCACCGCCTACCGCACCACCTTAGACGTTACCCAAAGACGTTTTGAGGCCGGTGATGTCGCCGAACTGGATGTGGCGCGCCTTCAGACCGAAGTGTCGTCCAGTGAGTCCGAGCTTCTGGCCCTTGATCGTCAGCGCGCCCAGATCGAAAACGCGCTGGCCGTGCTGACGGGTGAGGTGGCGACGACCTTTGATGTGGAATCCCAAAGCTGGGCGTCTCAGCCGTGGGCCGGTCATGTGCCGGTCGTGCCTGCCGGTATCCCGTCCGACGTGCTGAAACGCCGTCCGGACGTTCAGGCGGCGGAACTTTCGATGCAGGCCGCCCAACGCCGCGTCGGTATCGCCAAGGCCGCGTGGTTCCCATCGCTGACGCTCACGGCCTCTGGCGGTTATGCGTCGTCGGATCTGGGTGATCTGTTCGAAGATGCCGGCCGCAACTGGTCCCTGACCGGGCTGCTGGCTCAGGCCATCTTTGACGGTGGCCGCCGTAATGCCGGTATTGCACTGGCCAAGGGTGATCTTGAGATTGCTTTTGCCGGCTACCAGCAGCAGGTTCTGGTCGCCTTTGCCGATGTTGAGGATCAACTGGCCGCCCGCCAGACCCTTGAGGCACAGGCCCGCACCCAGACCGAGGCATTGAACGCCGCCACCCGTGCGCTCAACCTGTCGCAATCGCGGTATCGTAACGGCTATGTGTCGCAGCTTGATCTGCTCGATGCCCAGCGGTCGGAACTACGTACACGGCGACAAGCCTTGCAGGTCAAAGCGGCCCAGTACCAGTCCAGTGTGCGCCTGATCCGCGCCTTGGGCGGCGACTGGAACACGATCTGACTCGTTAATTTTAGCTGAAATATCAAGCCCCTTTCGCCTCCTGCCCTAAGGAAAGCGTAAGGGGCTTTTTTTATGTGGCTCTGATTTTCCGCTCTCGACTCACGCACTGATGCCTTGCGAGGCTTAAGCCTATAGTCGGCTTAACGACCCCGCAGCCACAAGGAGAGCCTGCCGTGCTTGATGTTCAAAAAACAGAGACGCTCGATACCGCATCCGACCATGAGGTTATGGGATCGATTGTGCCGCAAGCCTCGCAACCAACTGTGGACGCGGTCGCAGCACCCACTACGGATTACGCCACCTCGCTTGATGCCGCCCAGTGTCTGGCCAAGGACATTCGCCGCCTGATGGACGGCGTGGAAAACACCGCCCTTAAAGGTGACGTGAAATCGCGCATCGAGAACCTTAACCGCTGGGCCAAGACCTATTGTGAAGGGCTTAATGCCGCCCGCAAAATCGGCAACCGCGGCCTGAGCGGTCTTTATGAGGCGCAAAAAGAAATATCCCTGGCCCTCGAAGAATATCTGCGTCTCGATGACGAAGGCGGTCAGCCCTCGACCGATGATGACGCCCGCAAAACTGATGAGCTTAGACACGCCCTTAAGCGGATCAACAGGCTCATCCCTGCCATCGAAAATTCTTTTGGACAGCCCTCTGAGCTAAGCCCCGCAACCGGCATTGCCTCGGCCATTAAGCCGTCCTGAACCCACATAACAAAAAAGGAGACACCCATGACTGCCTATACTGCGACCCGTTATACACCCCCTGCGCATCCTGTGGTGCAGCCTTACGCCGGTGGATATGACGCGATTGAGGTTCGGCCTGAACCGCTGTTCGAAGACCTTTATGATGTCCATGACGACTTTAACGATATTGCGCTCTATGTGACGCGCGCGGAGGGTTATCGCGATGAATAAGAACCTTGTTATTGCCTCCCTCATTGGCCTGCTGGTCATCGTGGCCGCGGCCGTATTCATGAACATGCCCGATAATCGCACCGCCGGAGAGCGGGTCGGTGATGCGGTCGATACCCTGCCTCAAGGGGTGGATAAGGCCGCTGAACAGCTTGAGGATCGCACCCCGGCTGAGCGTCTGGGCGACAATATCAAGGAAGGCGCTGAGACCACCGAACAAAAGGCTGAGGATGCCACGGACGGCAATCCCGCAACGTAAAGAGTAAACATCATGAAACCCTTATTCCTTTGGCTATTAGGCATCCCGATCCCGGTTATTATTTTGCTGTTTGTCTTCGGCGTATTTTAACCCCAGCCATTCAGGTTTGCGATTGCGCTCAGTCCCCGTCCGCATCCGCAGCCTGATCCGAGAGGGAGCAAGTTCACCGCTTGCTCCCTCTTTTTCCGCTTAAATCTTATCGCGTGATCACCGTCTTTGTTTGACCTTGGTGGCGTTGTATTGGTAATGACATCCTATGAAAAGTGATCACACGCCCCCGTCGAAAGTCAGCGAAAATGGCACATCGACGAACCATGTCTCCGGTACGGCGTCACTGGACGGGCAGTCTCACGATGAAATCCGCGAGCACCTGCACCGGCAGATGTTGTCGGCGGTGTCTCATGACCTTAAGACACCCCTGTCCACAGTCATCGGATCGCTGGAAGTGATCAACCTGATGGGGGCGCGCCTGTCGGAAGATAAGCGCAAAACCCTGATCGGGTCAGCCCTGACCGAAGCTTACCGGCTGGATAACTTCATCACCAACATTCTCGATATGGCTAAGTTTGAAGCGGAGGCGGTCAGGCCCCGCCCGCAGCCGGTCGGCCTTCATCAGCTCGTGCAGGACGCCCTGACGCGGCTGGGTCCGCTCAAGGCCCGCGGACGGATCGAGGTCATTCGCGGCGCCGGTGATGATGGTTTTGTCAGCGATCCTATGCTGTCAGCGCGCGCCATTGGTCTGGTGATTGAAAATGCCTTAAAACACGGCGGCAGTCGTGGCCCGGACGGGGCCGAAGCGCCGGTCATCGAGATCAGCCTGGGCTTCGAAGACGGCCACCCGTGCGTACGCATCCGCGACCATGGCGCGGGCATCCCCACTGATAAGCAGACCCTGATCTTTGATAAATATACCCGCCTCAGCAAGGCCGACCAGCAAAACGCGGGCACAGGTCTGGGGCTTACCCTGTGCCGCCACATTATGACGCTGATGGGCGGGCAGGTGTCAGTCACCAACCATGAGGATGGCGGCGCCGTATTCAAGCTGTGCTGGCCGAAGTAAGGCTCCACAATTCACACCAAAAAAAAACCGGCCCTCCCAGGCCGGTTTTTGTCGCTTAAAATAGTGTAGCTTTATAGTGGCGGGTTGGCGTTGCGGCCGGTCACCATACGGTAGATCAAACCTACGACAAACAGCACCACAAAGATAACGGCGATGAATTTGGCGATGTCAGCAAACGTGCCGGCAAGACCCCCGAAGCCAAAGAACGCGGCCACGACCGCCAGAATAAAGAACGTGATAATCCAGTTGAGCATGGTATTCCTCCTTTAGCGCATCTTCCGCATAATCGGGACGAAAACGCGTAATTCAGTGTAAACGGCTTAACCTTAGCGCGTGCGGCGATGCCTCAATGTCCACATTAAATTTCCGCCGATAAAGAAACAAAACCTAGTTTCAATCTGAATATAAGTAAGCGATAAGACATGAAAAAACCCCTCGGCACAGGCCAAGGGGTTGTTAGACATAGGGGTGAAATTTCGCTTACATCACCAGATCCATGCGGTAGCCAATACCGGATTCTGAGACGATCGACTTACCCAGACCCGGTACGGTCTCAAGCTTTTCACGCACCTGACCGATGTAGACGCGCAGATATTGCGTATCATCAAGGTGGGCAGGCCCCCAGACTTCTTTCAGGATTTGCTTATGGGTCAGCATCCGCCCGCGATTGACCAGGAAGTAACGCAGCAGGTCATATTCCTTGGGCGTAAAGGCCACCCGCTCATCATTGATGAAGACTTCGTGGCGCACCAGATCCATGCGGATCGGGCCGTGCGAGATATCAGGCTCACCAACTTCCTTGACCGCCCACTTACGCAGGTTGGCATTGATGCGCGCCAGCAGCACTTCGGCTGAGAACGGCTTGGTGACATAGTCATCTGCGCCCATGTTCAGGGCCGGGGCGGCATCGAGATCTTCGGAACGGGCCGTCAAAACCACGATCGGCACATTCGACCACTCACGGATCTGGGTGATGACATCCTTACCGTCCATGTCCGGCAAACCCAGATCGAGCAGGATCAGGTCGGGGCGCACCGAAGCGCTCATCCGCAGGGCCTGCTTGCCGGTCTCACATTCACAGACTTTGAAATCCGCCACATCCAGAAAGATGTTGAGCATTTTGCGGATTTCTTCCTCATCATCCACGATAAGGATGGTGTTTTTCTTCTCTAACATGGACATGACCTGTCTTAGTGTGTTGTGAGGCTGCGGGACGAACTTACCGTTTCTGAACGGAGTTTACGACTGCGTTTATGTATTTAGAACTACGCACCCAAAAATAAAATTTAAATGCGTCCATAAGGGTTTACAAAGCGGTTTCCGCTAAAGGCCTTCGGCGTTGGTCAGCCGCCCAATGAAGATAATCACGGCAGGGTCGCCAGAATTGGGGATACTGCTAAATTCAGTATCAAATCTTTTAGAGCTCAGTTATCACCCGAACAGGTGGTAAGAACCATCCAAAAGCAAGGTTAAATTCCAGGTCAGTGGAGCAAGGTAAGGGCGGTAAGGCTGATTATCTAAGGACCCCCTTAATGCCCTATGCGAGAACCCTGTCATCCGTACATAAACTTTCCATCTTAGAGGGCGCTCTACACGCGGGTATGATCGAAATCCCGGTTGATGGTGGCGCATGGACGTTATCAAATGGCTTTCGCGAGTTGTTCGGCATAGCTTTGGGTGTAAGTGATATCATTAACAACATAATTGACGCCCTGCACCCGCAGGACAGGCAAACTTTTCGGGACGCTCTTGTTTTGATGCGCACGGGCATATCCCCCCACCCTTCGGTTTTCAGAGTCCTGAAATCTAACGGCCTGATACGTTCCATTTATATCGACTTCCGATCCCTAACCAATGAGATGGGGGTTACACAGAAGTTCGTAGGCGTCTTACGGGACGTGACTCAAGAGGCAGCCTTCCAGCGCATGAACCGCGAGATGGCTCAACGCATCGATACAATCATGCGATCGACTGGCGTCGATTGCGTCTTTCGCATCGATAGTCACGGCCATTTATTTGACTATGTGACGCGGGGCGCTTTGCAGCAACACCCGTCAGCACTTGGCAGCGCCTGGGAGGCAAATATTGCTGACGACGAAAGACGCGGTTCGGTTCAATCGATTAAGAAAGCGCTGTCCGGTGATCAGCCGTTTTCATTGCACATAGATATCTTATGCGTAGACGCAAAAGTTCGCCGATATAATTATAAAGCCTACCCTGAACGGGACTCAAAGGGCGTAATTATCGAGTGGAACGGCGCTTTGATTGAAGCGCCAGGTGGCCCCCTCAGCCACGCCTTACCGGGACTGGATATCCAAACGGGGGCAAAACTGGTGACCGGGGCCACCATTCGGGCCCTGTGTAGCCTGCTGGGCTGGACACACACCGATGTATCCCAACGCTCGAAAATATCCAGCACCACAATATCACGCATGACGACCACAACCGGTCGCCTTAGCGGGTACTTCAAGGATAAAAGTATAGAAGCCATTCTCACCGCTTTCAAAAACGGTGGCGTGCAATACAGCCTTACAAATGACGGCCAGCTCGCCATTTCTTACGCCAGCATAGACGCAGCGGCTTAAAAAGAAGGCCCTATTATCATTTTACCACAATCAATCACAGAATTTCAACCGATCGGTTAACCCGCATCTTACCCTAATCGTCAATCCTCCTACACAACATACAGATTAAATTATGTTTTTTGTACGCATGAGGGGTTAGACGGTTATGAAACTACAAGATCTGAATATCGCAACCAAACTGTTTTTACTGGTAGGCATGATGGCCGCCGTAACCGCGATTGTAGCCATGTTTGGTGTTTTGCGCATCGACACTTCAAACGACAGCCTGATCACTGTCAACGAGGTGAATACGGCCGCGACACAGGCGGCCCGGATGAGTGAGAACGCTATCGTTTTGAACCGGGCCGAGTATCGTGTCGTGGGGGACACCTCGGCTGTAAACATCGGCAGTTCAGATGAAGTCGTTCAACTGAACAAGCAACAGTTCGCCGAGCGTCTGGCGGCGGCCGAAGCCACGGCTGATGCCGAGGAAAAGGCGCAGTTAATTGAAATTAAGACCCATTACGCCCACTATCTGGACGCGCTAAACACCACTTTTCAAATGGCACGTCAGTTCGAAGGCCAGATTACTGCCGGTGAGAAACAGCAGGCTCTGATTAATCAGGTTCAGATCAGTCGCCAAAGAGCTGATGACCTGCAAGACAGTGTCAAGGCCTATGTCGATCATATCGATCAACGCGGAACCAATCTGGCCAATACCGCCAAGTCTCAGGGGACTCGGGCGATCCTGATCATGATTGCGGTGGCCGCAGCCGGCGTGGTTGCCGGCATGGCGATTGCTCTATTTTTCACCCGTGGTCAGTTAGTCAGGCCTATTGTCAGCCTGACGGCCGCCATGGAGGCTGTGGCACGCGGTGAGGACCATGTTAAGGTACCCGGTGCCGAGCGTAAGGATGAGATCGGGGCGATGTCGCGGGCCTTTGGCGACAATGCCAAACGTGTCGCCGATCTGGCTGAGCGTCAGCGCGAACAAGAAGCGATCGCCGCCCGGGAACGCAAGGCCGATACGCTAAAACTGGCGGATGATTTTGAAAAGTCAGTTGGCGGGATCGTGACCTTAGTCTCCGCGGCGGCCACCGAAATGCAGGCCGCGGCCACCCAGTTGACCGCCACGGCTGAAGAGACAGCCGCGCAATCGGTCGCCGTATCCGCCGCCGCCGAAGAAGCGGGTACAAACGTCACCTCGGTCGCCAGTGCGGCTGAAGAGCTGGGGGCTTCGGTTTCGGAAATTGGCCGCCAGGTAGAAGCATCGGCCAGAATTTCAAGTGAAGCCGTTAACGAGGCCACTCAGGCAGCGCAGGTGGTTTTAGATCTCAACGCCGTCGCCACCAGCATCGGCGACGTTATTGATGTGATTTCGGGTCTGGCCAGTCAGACCAATCTGCTGGCGCTCAACGCGACCATTGAATCTGCGCGCGCTGGGGATGCCGGTAAGGGCTTTGCGGTTGTCGCCTCAGAAGTCAAGCAACTGGCCGGTCAAACCGCTCTCGCGACTACCGATATCTCTGCAAAAGTCGCCCAGATACAGGCGTCAACGGGGCGCGCGGTCGCCGCTATCGAAGGTATATCTGGCACGATCCGTCAGCTTTGCGAAACCAGCGCGGCCATCGCCTCGGCAGTGGAGCAGCAAAACGCGGCCACCAGCGAAATCATTCAGGCCGTCAATCAGGCCTCCCTCGGGACCAGTGAGGTGACATCGAACATATCGGGCGTCTCACAAGCTGCCGAGCAAACCGGTGCCGCCGCTAGTCAGGTTTTGGGGTCTTCCAATGAACTGGCCGAACAAGCCGAGCGTCTGCACCTTGAGATGGACAGGTTCCTGGCGAATGTCAGGGCGTCTTAAAGGGGTTTAAGTAAAGTGGCGGGCATCAAAGCGGGCAGGATGAAAAGCTGTCAGCCTGCCCGTTGCTCAAAAATTGTAGCCGCTAGGGGCATAGCTCCCCAGTAACGCGCCCGCCAAGTTTAGCGAATAACATACCGTCTAGCGGGAAAATCCCATTTGCAGACACTAACCCGGCGTTTGTATGGATCATATTTTCTGGACATTGCCGTGAAAGACACTCGTCCGACGCTATAGGGTTCAAATTTAAGTGAAGCGTTTAATATGTTATTTCGCAAAATCAGTAAGCCGGTGACCTCGGTATAATAGAATTTTCTCTGAAATTATTGGCATTAAATCATCTTGATGATAGATTCAGTGAAATTTCACTGAATTTAGTCAGGGTTACCGTGTCCACAGATCCCGCAGATGTCAAATCTGCCAAGCGCGTGACGCTGAAAGACGTGGCCAAGGCCGCCGAAGTATCCCTCGCCAGCGCGTCTTATGCCATCAATGGCACAGGTTCCGTAGGCGATCAGGTGCGCGCACACGTTCTCAAGATCGCCGAGGCGATGTGCTATCGTCAGAACCTGTCGGCGCGAGCCATGCGCACGGGACGCACGGGGGCATTGGGTCTGATCCTGCCGGATTTTGCCAACCCCTTCTTCACCTCCCTGGCGCAATCGGTGATTCGCAGCGCCCGCGCTCAGGGTTACTGTGTCTTCGTGACCGATACCGAAGGTGACCCAAACCAGGAACGCAAAGCTATGCATTTAATGGTCGAGCGCGGCGTTGACGGGATTGTGTGGTTCCCCATACATGACCTCGAAAATGGCACCGCCCTGATCAACGATACGCCCACCGTGGTCATCGACCGTACCGTCGGCGGCATAGAGCAAGTTCATGCCGATTACCATGCTGGTGGCCGTCTGGCGGCGGAGCATCTGGTAGCGCTGGGGCACAAACGCATTGGTGTGGTCTCAGGCCCCATGAGCGTTCTCAGCATGCGTGAGCGTTGTGCCGGGGCGATTGCCTTTATCGAGCAGCATGCCGGATTGGTGTTTAACCTGACCAACGCCTTCTCTTACGATCTGGAGGCCGACGTCCGCATGGCTATTGAACGCCGTGACGCGACGGCCATTTTTGCCGGTGCTGATCTGATCGCGTTAGGTGTCATTCAACACGCGTCGCGCACTGGTCTAAGAGTGCCCGATGATCTGTCAGTCGTAGGTTTCGACGACATTCCCTGGGCGCAAATATCAGCACCGCCCCTGACCACCATTGAAATGCCAGTCGAAGAGATGGCCGCCGAAGCCATTGATGCCCTGCTCCGCCGCGTTGAGTCGCGCGCACAGCCGCGCCGCAAGGTGGTGTTTGAAACCGCCCTTATTGAGCGTAAATCCACTTCCCGCCCCTTGTGATCTTTTTGCCTTGGCAGCTGACCGCCGGACTCACGCCTGCTCTGGCGGCGATTGCGTTTACCATGCCCAGTCGCTTCGGCAGATCGCCGTGGCATCCGGGGCACACATGCCCATTAAATGAAACGTTTCAATAGCACATAGCAAACTTGCGCGCTTTGCGTCGAACGACGCAATGAAACTGTCATTTTAGCCGTATATAGGCCGGAGACGTATCAACCCACGCTCATCAGACATCGCCGAAGACCGAGGCCTTAGACAAGCCTTCACACAGATGGCGATAGAATACTTAAACGTTTCACTGAATTTTTCTATTTTCAGCCTTAAGGGGACCAAAATGAAAACCTACGTTCTGCTGCTCACAACGGCCCTGACCGGCCTGTTCGCCGCCAGTGTTTCTGCGCAAACCACGCCGGAGGCGGCACCTGGCGCCTCAGGCACTGAAGAAGTCATTGTTGTCGGGCGCCGTTTTGGGTCGGGCCTGACGCGCGCGACCTTTACCCTCGGCAAGGACGACATTAATGAACGGCCATTAGGGGCTGACATTATGCAAAGCCTTAACAAGGTGCCGGGCCTGAGCGTGGCGACCGGCGACTCCCGCGGCGGCACCTTCTCCTTTGAAATGTACATGCGCGGCCTGACCGATGAACAGATTGGCCTGACGCTTGATGGCGTGCCGACGGGCGACTCCCGTTTTAATGGCGGCTCGCCGCCCGCACGCTTTATCGAATCCTCGAATGTGGGCCAAATCGTCGTATCGCAAAGCGCCGGGGATATTGGTGCCCCGTCGCGGTTTGCGCTGGGGGGCTTTGTCAATTTCGTCACCGACCAGCCGAGAAAGGATTTTGGCGTCACTCTCGAAGGCGGGCTTGGGTCATTTGATTTTGGCCGCGCCTTTGCCCGCGTTGATACCGGTGAAATCGCCGACGGCCTCACCGCCTATCTCAGCGCCTCCACCCAAAGCAACGATATCTGGACCGGGCCTGACAGCCGCTCATCCGAACGCGACCACTACGAAGCCAAGGTCGTCAAAAGCTTCGGCAACGGCTCACGCCTGACCGGTCGTCTGTCGTATAATGAGCAGGCCGACAATGATTTCAATATCATCACCCTGGCGCAGTTTCGCGCCAACCCTGACTGGGACTTCGCCACCGATACCGTCTCCGGCATTCCGGCTGTGGATGTTAACTACGGCGGTGCATTGGGCGGCACCCGAGAAGATTTCTTAAGCTACGTCATCGCCGATCTGGTGCTCGGTGCCAATGTTACATTGAAAATCACCCCCTATTATCAAACCCTGCGCGGTGAGTCCTTTCGCTATCAGGATCGCTCGCGAATCCTGACCGGTGGCAACCCCTATGCGGTGATGGGCTATAATGCCAATGGCGGCGCTATCCGCCCGGCCTTGACGACGGTGCGCAATTCCAATGCGGTGGGCGGTCCCGCTGACATGCGCGTAACACCGCGTGATCGTGACCGCGTCGGCCTGACCGACGAACTGATCATCAGCGACCTGTGGGCCGACACGGGCCTTACCCATACCCTGCGCTTTGGGTCATGGTATGAAAAAAGCGAAAGCAGCGAACAGCGCAATTTCTACCAGGTCATCAATTCTGCGACCTCAGCGGCCTATGACCGTTCTAAGCTGAATTATGTTGAATATGCCCGTGAAGCGACACTCAAGAGCACCATGCTATACGCTCAGGATGAGATCAAAGCGCTTGATGACCGCCTGACGGTTGATCTGGGCCTGACCTGGTATGACCTCAGCTACGAGGCCCGTTCACCGCTTGAATATTCAGCGGTTGTGTCGTTCTCGCAGCAGTCCGATGTCAACCCAAAGATCGGCGCTAACTATAAGCTTGGCAGCGGCTGGGAAGTGTTTGGGGGTTACGCCAAAAACTTCGCCGGCATCCCAGAAGACGCCTTCTTAGGCTCAACCGCCATTATCTCGCCGGGTCAGCTTGAGCCGGTGACCACTGAAAATCTGGATATGGGCCTGCGTTACGTTACGGATCAGGCGGCTTTTTCGGCTCAGGCGTACCGCGTTGATCTGAAGCAGAATGTCGGCATTGTGCCCATATCGACAGTCGGCGTTGATCCGGACGAAATCGTGCGCGGCAATGTGGCCACCAAGGCCGCCAATACACAGGGACAGGTCACCGAAGGCTTTGATGTCACCGGCTTCTACGATTTCGGGCAAGTTGACCTTTACGGCGCCTACTAATGGATAGATGCGCGCCATGATGATCCGGCGGCCGGCAGCGCGGAACGGCTGAAACTGGCCTCTCTGGCCATTATTGGCGGTGAACGGGTGCGCGATATTGCCGAACACTCGGCCTTCGTGCAGCTCGGCTGGTCACCGGTCTCTAATGCCCGCATCGTGCTTAATGGGCGCTATGTCGGGGAACGTGTCGGGGCGCACATTGTGCTGCAAAACACGTTTCAGGAGGTCGGCGTCGATATGATCCCTGATTACACGGTTTTTGGCCTGACCGGCCACTATGACCTCAACAACATCCGCCTCCAGCTCAATGTCGATAACCTGACCGATGAGGACTATATCGCGTCGGTGTCTGGAGCGACGGCGACACAACCCGAATTCGGGGCGACCCTGGCTAATCCCACCGGGCGGTCGCTGACCCGCTATTTCCTGGGGGCGCCGCGTACCACGACCGTATCTTTGCGCGTCCGCTTCTGATTTGACGCCATGTACCCAAAGACATTAAGACACGTTTTTAGATCCAGCCGATCAGAAACGTGTCTTATTTGTCTGGTACAGTTCATGGCTTAACCTGATTTTCCAGGCCAAGAGGTTAAGGAGATAATTCGTGCGCACAGCCATAAAGGTGTTGAGCTTAGTTTTGGCCATGGCTTTGGCGGCCTGTACTACAGGGCCGAAACCCGCCCCCTTAACCTCGTCTGCTTCTGCGCCTTTTGAAGTGGTTGTATTTGGCGATACACCCTACACATCAGCCGACGAAGCTATGCTGGCGCGCGCCCTGCCCGCAACCAAAGCTGCCAATCCATCATTTGTCCTGCATGTTGGTGATATTCAATCCGGGGGAGACATCTGTGGCCGACACGACAGCCGGTTCCAGTCACTTCTGAACGCACTCGCCCCCCTGCCGGTTATCTACACACCCGGCGACAATGAATGGACCGACTGTGATCGGAAAGTCGATCCCACAACCGGCAAACCCTTTTCGGAATTGAAAAGATTAGATACCCTTCGCCGCCTGTTTTTTAGCCGTGACGTGGTGGTTCCGGCAACGATGACCTACACTCGGTCGCGCAAATTGCCGGAAAACGCTCGCCTGGACTTCGCCAATGTTATCGTCGTCACTGTGAACGTCAGTGGTACGAACAACGGGCGGGACGCCGTCATGGGCGACGACCTGAATCAGGCGGCGCGGGCGGCCGATTACCGTGACAAGGCCAATGTAAAGTGGCTGAACGCGGCCTTTGATCGGGCAAAACAGCAAAAAGCAAAAGCGGTGATTGTCGTGATGCAAGCCGACATGACCGTTGCGAGCTCAGACCGTCCTTGCCGTGATGCGGTTACAAAGCGCGTGGCTAATGACTGCGATGGCTTTTTCTCAGTTCGGCAGGCCCTGACGGCTAACGCGCAACGGTTCGGAAAGCCGGTTTTGCTGGTGCATGGCGACACAGATCCCTTTACTCTGACTCAAGGCGATTTTGGCGTGGCTAATCTATGGAGGCTGAATGCCGCCGGAGACGCCGGCGTTAACGCCACCACGCAACAGCCTTATGGCGTTGTCGATGTGACCCGACTGAACATAGACCTGTCTAACCCTGTACCCTTTCGGGCCTCTGGCCTGTTGACCGGATCCCAGCCGGTCTCACAATAGGCCGCTAGACTCCAAACCGTCGGCGTCTCACGGGTTTGGCGGGCATTTGAGCGAATTGCAGCGCGCCGCACCACCGCAGGGCAAGGTCACCACATAGTCAGTGCCGTAGGCATTGCCGGGGCGGAAGAAATCGGTGGAGACCACCTGCGCGCCACTGTCGAAGGCGGCATATGCGCGGGTCATGTCATTGGTCTTGGCCTCATAGGTTTCGATGTCCGAGCGGGTGCGCACCAGATAGCCTTCGCTGACATAGCGCTTTATCTCCTCAGAGCGCACAAGGGCATTGTCGTACATCAAAAAGGCGGCGTGATCCTCGCCCGGCTCGGCGCGCAGAAAGGCGACCCGGCCTTTAAGCGACGGATGACCGTCCAGATAGAGGCGTGTGCTGGCCGGGCCATTGGCGGTGATCATCAGGAAAATGAACTTGCCGCGGGCTTTGGACAGTTTGGGCCAGTTGCCGGCCCTGATGGCGGCATTGAGGGTCGGATAGTGGCCGCGCACATCGTCCGGGGTGAGCAGGCGGTCACGGCCCAGCACGCTGATGATTTCCTGATCCAGTTCATCAAAGCGCGCCTTATCGAAAGGGACCGCCGGGGTCGGGTCGGGAAGGATCGGAATGCCCTGAGACTTGGCTTCCAGCAGGATAAAAACGGGTACGTGCCTTGGGTTGGCATCCGACCATTCGCGCAAGTCAGTCAGACACAATTTAAGCGTCGGGCAATGGCTGCGAAAGTCGATATCCGGCACATGCAGCACCTTGAAACCGGGCTTATCCAGGTCGGTCGTGTTATGCGCCGGCAGGTCGGTAACGCCCTGCGCCCGAAGCAATCGATAACCGGCCGGATCGAGATAATGGCCGCCCTCAGGGTCAGGATTGACATCGATTTCAAGACTGCGCAAACCGGCCTCAAGCTGGGTTTTGAGATCAGGATGATCATAGTTAAGCCCTTCGGACAGCTTCATACCGCTGGGGTGCTCCTCCTTGAAACGTGCCATGTCGGCATCTGACATATTGGCTGAAAACTGCGCCATCAGCTTGTCAAGGATCGGATCAACCACGGCCAGCAGGCGCTTATCGACCGGGCGGGCATAGGAATTATGCGTGCCCAGCACCTGAATCTCATTGAGTTTCAGATCGCGCGGGGCGGTGTCGAAATCCTCGGCGGCGGCACCCTGCCCCAAGGTCACGGCGGCAACCGCCGCTATCAGCAGATATTTCATGTGAAGAACTCTCAAAAAAGGCGGCCACCCGCCCGGATTTAGCGGATCAGAACGGATGGCCTCTGATTTCGAAACGGCGTTCAGGGGGGAGCCTGAATACCTATTTCGAAACGGTCAGGCGCACGCCGAAGAAGCGGGGGGCGGCCGGAATGACGGTGGAAATGCCGAAAGACTTTCCGGTATTACCGACATCGCGGTACCATTGAGTGTCGAACAGGTTCTCGGCATAGGCTTCTAAGCGCAGAGTGCCATCCTGACGCTCAACGCCTAAGCGCAGATCGGTCAGGCCAAACGCTTCCTGACGCTCATTGGTAAGATTGTCGTTGTTGAAGAAATATTCCGACTTCCACGAATAGTTGACATTGCCATAACCCTGCCAGTTGGCACTGATCGGACGACGATAGTCGGCGCTGATTGAGGCGGTGTGCTCAGGCGCCAGACGGAAGCTGTTGCCGGAATAGTCAACCAAAGTGCCGCCTACGACCTCAAAGAACTCGTCATACTGAGTGTGCAGATAGGTATAGCTGCCGTTCAGGGTCAGTTCAGGCGTGATCTTGGTGCGGCCCAGCAGTTCAAGCCCATAGGCTGACGCCTTACCGGCATTGATCGTGCCCTTGGTCAGATCCTGTGAGCGGGTCTGGAAGTCATTATAGTCATAGCTAAAGGCGATGGCTTCGACATAGGTGCGCGGGGCGATGTTGCCCTTGAACCCGACCTCGATATTGATGACCTCTTCGGATTTAACTTCGCTGTAGGCGGGTTGAGCGACACCACCAACCGGGGCGGCAAAGCTGATCTGCGGGTAACCGGCCTTAATGCCTTTGGAAACACCGGCATAGATATTCATGGTGTCATTGAGCTTATAGGTCACGGCCAGACGCGGGGTGGTCAGGCCGTAGGTTTCCGAATGGCTAAAGGTCTGACCGAGCGAATTGGACAAACCGTTTCTCAAGGCGATCGGGGCAATGCCATCGATGGTCGAGACAGTGGAGCGCTGCCGGACGGTCGCGTCGTCACGGGTGTAGCGCAGGCCCGCATCGACCACCAGTCGGTCGGTGACGGCATAGGTGATGTTACCATAGGCCGAGACCGAATCGCGGCTAAGGGCACTATAAAGATCGGTCTGGTTGCCTGTGGTCACCGGCATGCCCATAAAGGTCGTTACCGGCGTAAGGACGCGCGGAAAGCCCGCCAGCAGATATTGCTCATTGATGATAAAGCTCAGCTCGTTCTTGGTGCGGTCCTTATAAAAAGACACACCCATCACCGACTTGAAGCGGCCCTGATTGTCATAGCGCAGGCGGAATTCCTGACTGGTCAGCCACTGATTGTCGGGATTATTGACCGGCAGGATAAACGGATAGCTGGTGCCGTCACCGTCCCACGATTCCTGAAACGTCACTTCGCGGTAGCCGGTGATTGAGTTCAGCGTCCAGCTATCGCTCAGTTTCCAGTCGCCCAGTAGGGTCACACCGGTCTGGCGGCGCTGCTGCGGCACGGGCAACGCGTTACGGTCAAAGGTTGTAAACGGGTTCGTATCGGTGCCGGGTGAGGCCACCGACAGGGCCTTGGTGATGGTGGCGTTATCATTATCGGCCTGATGATCAACGATCAGGTCAAAGGCCATCTCGTCGGACGGCTCATAGCGCAGCGATACGCGCGCCGCCCACAGATCGTCGCTGCCGGCAGGTTTGCTGGCGGACAGAATATCCTGAAAACCCTCACGCTCACGGCGGCGGGCCGCGACACGTAACGCCAGCTTATTCTCCACCAGCGGGACGTTAATCATGCCGCCGACGCTATAGAGATCATAATTGCCAAGCTGGCCTTCCAGGTTCCAGTCATAAAGCCCGGTATTGGCTTTTTTGGTATAGACCGCCACCGCGCCGATTTCGGAGCCCCGGCCATAAAGCGTGCCCTGCGGGCCCTTGGCGACTTCGACACGTTCAACGTCAAACAGTTCCTTCAGCAGGCCGCGCGAGCGTGAGGTGTCAACATCATTTAGGAAGAACGAAATCGACGGCTCAGCAATGGCTCCGGCATTGCCGGCCTCGATGCCGCGCATGACAAAACTAGCTGACGAGTCGGTCGATTGCTGCACAAAAAAGCCCGGCGTGCGGGTCGAAAGACGTTCGAAATCCGTGAAATTTTCGCGGTCGATATCCGATGCGGTAAAGGCCGTGATGGCCAGAGGCACGTCCTTAACGGCCTGAGACCGCTTCTGGGCCGTGACGACAACGGTTTCCAGCTCAACAGGCGCGGCACTTTGGTCGGCGTTCTGGGCAGACACTTGTGCGAATGGCAAGGCGCTGACGCCGGTGATAAACGCCGCACTCAGGACGCGGCGGAAAGTCCCTGAAGACGTTTTGGAAAAAGACATGGCAAACCCCTCTGGCCGATTATGATGGCGGGGAAATAGCATCAACACATGACGGTTGCGTGACGATTGTTCGATTTTAATCGCCTTAAAAAGCCACTTAAACGACCATTGCGTTACATTTGTACGAATTCACACCTTGGGCGTCACCATCCGTCGCGTTAGCACCCACAGCATAAACACCAACGGTATGAACTGGCCGATCACAGCCGCCAGGCGCACGGCCTCGGCCTGAGCCTCACTGGTTACCGGCAGGCGCGGATCGAAACCCACCGCCCCCAGCGCCCGGAACAGAATAAAGGTGACCGACGCCGCCGCCAGGTTCAGCACCAGATGAAACGCGCTATAAAATGCCCCCGCCGGTTTTCGCCCATCGGCGTCGCGTTCCTGATCCAGTAATTCCCCCAGAAGGGCCCGCAACAAGGTAAATACCGCCCCACTCATCAGGCCGCGCGCCACGCTATAGAGGGCAAATGGCCAGACCTCGCCTTTCGGCAGGATCAGCAGGATCAGACAGAACACAATCTGAAGCCCCAGAACCAGCCTGAGCGTCGGGCGGGTATCCCAGCGATGGTGAAGCTGGATCCACACCCCAATCCCTATCAGCCCGCAGACGGTCTGAACCAGCAATAGACTAACCCCCCACTCCGGCAACCCCATGCCATAGCGCACCAGAAACAGATAAAGCCCGGCATCCACTGCGTAATAGGCCCCGGCCCCGCCGAACAGGGCCGCCAGCGGCCAGTAGGCCCGCTTTGAAAAGGCCAGACCATAACCCCGCCACACCGTCCGTACGTCAAGCCGCCCCTGACCGCTCGTATCCGGCGTCTGCCACAGCATCCAGACCACAGCCACCGGCAGCACGATGAGAATCAAAGCACCGATCAGGGCCATATGGGCGGCGACATTGTTGTGGCCCATGCGCTCCAGCACGGCCGGGCCAAGCACAAATATAGGCATGGCCAGCAGACCGGCTGCAGACCTCAGGCCAAAGATCTTCATACGCGCCTGCGGGGTCTGGCCAATCTCCAGCGCCCAGGCTCCATGCGGCACATTGATCATCGTCCAGCCAGCCGTCAGAACGAACAGGCCCGCCGCCATCTGCCACAGGCTCAGGTCAGGCGGCGCAAAATAGACAAAGCCCGTGCCGGACAGCACCAACGGCAGACCCGCCACGATCCAGACCTTACGACGTCCATAGCTAAAGCGCGTCGCGTCCGAAACCGCGCCCATCAGCGGGTCATTGAGCGTATCCCACAGCCGTATAGCAAACATCAGGGCCGCAATCGTCGCCAAGGACAGGCCGATATGCGTGCTCAGATAGGTGGGCAAAAAAATGCTGACCGAACCTTCGAAGCCCACAAAGGCAAAGGTCGGGGCTGACAGGGCCATAACCTGCGCCCAACTCAGCGGTTCGGTTCGTGAAGGCGTCATGTGGTACATTCCCCGTCAGGTCGCCGGACGTGATAACATATGGCTATGAAAGTTTTTGGCGGATGATGCCGCTTAAAGTCTCAAGCCTTTCGGTGGCATCGCGCGACGCCTCAGTATGGCCTTTGGAACCAGACAGAACAATCTGGCCAATGGCCGCCACCGACAGAGCCTGCGCGGCCAGCGGATCAAAGCGCGGGTCGGGAAATTCGGCCTTAAGTATTTTGTGCAGATTGATCCCGCGGCGACGGCGCATGTCGGCGGCACAGGCCAAAAGCTGCGGCCTGCGGGTCGCCGACAGGGCGACAGCAAAGGTGGCGCGGGCAATTTCAATACTGGAATAGGGCCGATGGCTGACCTCACGCACAAAGGTCTGCCGTCCGCCATCGGCCGTCAGGTCGCTGACCTGCGTTTGGAGCCGGCGGATGATGTCCTCTAACCCGGCCTTGACCAGATCCTCCTGCGTGCGGAAATGATAAGCGAGCGTTGAGGCCGCCACCCCTGCCCGCCCAGCCACCGCCCGATGGGTGACGGCCTCAATCCCCGCACTGACGATGAGTTCGGAGATATGACCGACAATGGCGGCCTGCTTGTGATTAAGGGCCGCCGCTTCATGGTCAACGCCGAAGGCATCCGGCAATTGTCCCAGTTCGTCGTAAAACACCCGAAACAGATCAGCATCACCCGCCGCTGGGCCTGCACTGACAAAACCCGTAAACAGACGCCGCACCGTCAGACGCCGCAGCCAGCGATAGGCGGGCAACGCCTCCAGCGCCAGAGCGTGCACGGTTTCATCAATCGCATAGGCGTGCAGCACCTCGGCCATATCGATATCTGCTGCCGGACTGAGACGCCCCGTCAGGTCGCGCCAGAACCGAAGCCGATCGTCCAGCCACGGCAAAAGCATTATGTCCACGCCCGGTTGATGGGCGCTGGCCTGCACCAGTTCGCTGAAAAACAGGGCGCGGCGCTGATGACAGTTGACCATATCGCTCAGTATGGCTTCGACCAGATTGGCCATCTCGACTGATGACAGGCTATTCACCGCATCCAACCGCCGCCGCCAGCCATCGAAAAACGCCTGATCCTCAGTGCGGGCCGTACTGATCAGATGACGCAGCAGATCGTCCTTGACGCCGAAATGGTAGGTCAGGGCTGAAACGCTGGTGTTGGTGCGCTGTGCCAGCGGACGCAGGGTAAGCGCTCCTAACCCCTCCTCGGCCACCATATCGAGGGCCGGAGTCAGAATATCCGTGGGTAAGAGATCACGTCGCGCCATACTGTTACCTTTAAAAGTTATGCCCCCTTAGCGAAAAACGCCTTGATCAAGTAGATCTGAACTTTCTTCTAACTGTTAAGACACTGAATTCATAATATTTGGGGGACGTACAAATGCCGACAAGGCAGTTTCAAGTGACGGCGGCGAGACATTAAAAACCTCGCCATTACCCTCAGATGCCGGTTGAACGCCGCTTAGGTTGGCAAAGATTATGGCATTACCACAACAGGTAACAATCTTATGACGTAACGCCTGCAAACTGCCCACAATTTAAACAAGCCCCCCGAACTTCGACCGGGCAGCTATAACCTACGTGTTATGCAATTTCCACGGCTCTGGCTTATTAATATGTCAGGAGCAGCCACAGCCAGCAGCGAATAGTTCGCTAAAATATTTCGCCGCAACAGTTGCACAGGGCACCGGCACTGTAGCCATAGCCCTTGAAACCAGTCTGCCCATGTCTTCGCCATAGGCTACGTCCAGGCGGGATCAACTAAGCGGGTCGCCGCCGCCGTGGGTGAAGGGGCCGTCGTCGTCTCGCAAATCCACGCAGCCCTAAGCTTTGCGAGCGCTCCCAAGTCATTCAGGAAATCATTTACGGATGGCGGCGATGATGGGTGAATTTGACTGCAAACGCGGTAAGGCCCAGTGCGGCGCCAAGCCAGCAGACAGCGCCCCATCCCCCCTTACCCCAGGCAAGCATCGCCAGCGCTGAGCCGGTCGCCCCACCCAAAAACATGCCGGTCATGAACACAGTGTTGAGCCGATTGCGCGCATCGGCATCAAGGGCGTAGACGATATGCTGGTTAGAAATAAGCGCGCTCTGTATGCCAAAATCGAGCACTATGACCCCGATGACCAGTGAGATGATCGATGCCCAGACGCCAAAGATCAGCCAGGCCGCAATGGTCAGGCCGGCCCCCAGCCAGACCACGAAATGCGGCCCCCTTTTATCCGCCACCCGCCCTGCAAGTGGGGCAGCAAATATCCCGACCGCACCGATAATGCCAAACAGGCCCGCGATATCCGCGCCGAGACGAAATTTCGGACCTTCAAGATAAAGCGCCAGAATCGTCCAGAACGCTGTGAATGACGCAAACATTAAGGCCTGAATGATCGTGGCGGCCCTGAGCGATGGATGACGCCGCCAGAGGTGCCCAAGTGAGCGGATCGCCTCATGATACCGCAACGTCGAGGTCGGCGTGTGATGCGGCAGAACCGCAAACATGAGGCCGGCGGCAACCAGTGCTAACGGTACGCCGATCCAGAACATGTCCCGCCATCCGGCGTGTTCGCCGACAAACCCTGACAGGGTCCGGCTCAATAATATGCCCGAAAGCACACCAGCCATCACCGTGCCAATGGTAGCCCCACGCTTTTCAGGCACGGCCAGCGAAGCCGCAAAAGGGACGATCTGCTGGGCGACAGTGGCGCAGGCTCCGACGATGACAGAGACTGCGACCAGCATCCAGGCAGATGGGGCAAGGGCCGCCAAGGCTAATGCCGCCGCCAGAATGATGAACTGGACAATAATCATCTGCCGTCGATTGATCAGATCACCCAAAGGCAGCAACAGGAACAACCCCAGCGCATAGCCGATTTGAGTGGCGGTTGGTACCATGCCGGTAATCGGCTGATGCTGAAACTCGGCCTCGATTATGCCAAGCATGGGTTGATTATAATAAATGTTAGCGACCGCGATGCCGCAGGCAACGGCCATGGCCAGCAGCGTGACCTGCCCCACGTTGCCGTTACCATCAGCGGGGGCCCCTGCCGTCCGGCTTGGTTCTGCCATGTCCATTGCCTTGCTATGTCTATTGCGATCTGTCGCTCAATCTTAGCCCCGGCAAGGGGAAGCGCCTAGTCAATGGAAGTCTATCCATACCTATACATTAGTTTAGGTTCGCAAAACTACAGCCGACAATTGGATTTGACTGATCTTGTGGTAAACGCCGTCACGCCAGATGGGTCTTGAAGAAGGCCAGAGTGCGCGCAAACGACTGCTCGGCAATTTCGGCCTTATAGACCTCCGGACGGGTCTTATTGAAAAAGGCATGGTCAGCCTCATAGCTGAACAGTTCCGGTGGATTTCCGGCACCAACCATGGCAATCTGAATGTCGGAGACGACCTGCGGAGTGACCCAATCGTCCTGACTGCCGAAATGGCCCTGCAGAGGGATTTTGATATCCTTAGGGTCGGCAAATTCCTTCGGTGGCACACCGTAATAGCAGACCGCCGCCGCAAAGCCGTCTAGGCGGGCCGCCGCCGCAATGGTCAGCGCCCCGCCCATGCAAAAGCCCATAATGCCGACCTTGCCGCCTTTCGTTTTCAAATAGTCACGGGTAGCCACAATGTCCTGATGGACCGCGCCCGGAAAATCGAGCGTATTCATCATGTGGCTGGCCTCATCGGCATCGCCGGTGACGCGGCCATGATAAAGGTCGGGGGCGATGGCGTTAAAGCGGCCCTCACCCGCCATACGGTCAACGATCCACTTGATATGATCGTTCAGGCCCCACCATTCCTGAAGCACGATCACGCTGGCGCGTGACGGATCAAGGTCGGACACATAGGCCTGGAACTGGCCACCGTCCGGTCGTTTTAGATCAATAAGCTGTCCCATGTGCAAGCTCCGTAAAATTACTGTCGCCTAGAGGTACGATTGTCTTCTGTAACGGATCAAGATGTTTTTGTGCATGGCTGTTGTCGTTCCAACCGGCTTGTAAAAGATATTCACATTTTGACGGCACAGGTGGTTTAAATCCTGAATGCCACGCCTTAGATGAGCAATGCCTATTCATAAGGAGCTACCCCATGCAATATCGTCAACTTGGCCGATCGGGTCTGAAAGTCCCTGTCTTAAGCTTCGGTACCGGCACCTTCGGCGGCAAGGGCGATATGTTCGCCAAGTGGGGGGCGACCGATGTCTCCGAAGCCTCACGCCTGATTGATGTCTGCCTCGATCACGGCCTCAATTTCTTCGATACTGCCGATATCTACTCATCAGGCGCATCAGAGGAAATTCTGGGCGCGGCCCTCAAGGGTCGCCGCGATCAGGTGCTGATTTCGACTAAGGCGACCTTTACCACAGGCTCCGGCCCCAACGACAAAGGCTCATCGCGTTATCATATTGTGCGCGCCGCCGAGGCCAGTCTGAAACGGCTTGGCACCGATCATATCGATGTCTATTTCATGCACGGCTATGATGCCCTGACCCCGCCCGAAGAAATGCTGTCAGCACTCGATACCCTGATCACGTCGGGCAAGGTCGGCTATATCGGCGCGTCCAACTATTCCGGCTGGCACCTGATGAAGTCGCTGGCCACCGCCGACCGCTATGGCCTGAGCCGGTTCGTGGCCTATCAGGGCTATTACTCGCTGATCGGGCGCGACTATGAGTGGGAACTGATGCCGCTGGCGCAGGATCAGGGCGTCGGCACCATGGTGTGGTCGCCGCTCGGCTGGGGACGCCTTACCGGTAAGATCCGCCGCGGCGTTCAAGCCAGCGAAGGCCGCATTGCTCAGGGCGGTGATGCCGGCGGGCCAACAGTCGATGAGGACTATCTCTATGATGTCGTCGATATCCTGACCGAGATTGCCGCTGAGGTCGAGAAGACCGTGCCACAAGTGGCGCTTAACTGGCTGCTGCAACGCCCGACGGTGGCCAATATCGTCGTCGGCGCCCGCAACGAAGCGCAATTGACGCAGAACCTCGGCGCGCTTGGCTGGGATCTGACGCCGGATCAGGTGGCGCGCCTGGATGGGGCGTCTACGCGACCCAAGCCCTATCCGTACTGGCACCAGATGGACTTTGACGAACGCAATCCAAAGCCGGTCAAATGGTGATCTGCCGGCTGCCCTACCTGATGGCGCTCATGGCCAGCTCCGCACTGGCTCAAACCCCGACCGTAGTGGTTGAGGGTGACAGAGCCGCGCGCGATCCGTTGGATAGCTTGCGTCAGAAAACCGGCGATGTTCCCGGAGCGACCGAGTTCCTTACCGAAAATGACTGGGCTGACCGGCGGGCGATTACGCTCAAAGACATGGTCGATTTCACGCCGGGGATAGTGGCGCAACCGCGCAACGGGGCGGAATCGCTGCGGCTATCCGTGCGCGGATCAGGGCTTACCCGCACCTTTCAGGGGCGGGGGATTTTGCTGCTTCAGGACGGGGTGCCGGTCAATTCGGCCGACGGCGGATTTGAATTTAACACCATCGATCCGTGGCTGATTGCCAATATGCAGATCCTCAAAGGGGCCAATGCGCTGGAGCAGGGAGCCACGCAGCTTGGCGGCTCGATCAATATGATCACCCCAACGGGCCGTGACAGCGGTTACGGCCTGCGGTTAGAGGGCGGGCCGGACAGCCATCAGCATCATCTTGTGCGGTACGGTTTTGCGCATGGCGCGGTGGATGGATTTATCGCCGCCACCTATCTGGCGCAAGATGGCTACCGCCGCAATAATGGCCAGGAATCCACCCGCATCGCCGCCAATTTCGGCTGGCAGACCACCGATCAGTTCGAGCAGCGTCTGTTCCTGACACTCAGCCACGCCGAGGCGCAAATACCCGGCACCTTGTCCCTCGCTGAACTCGCCGCCGACCCGCGCCGCGCCAATCCGGCCAATGTGACGGGGCGTTTCCAGCGCGATGTCGATCTGGGGCGGGTAGCGTACCGTGGTACATACACTGACGGTCTGTCGGAATGGCAGGGCGTGATCTACGCCAGCTACCGCGCTCTGGATACGCCGGTGACCGTCGCGATCCAGAGCCAGTCGCGCGAAACCGGTGTGCGCCTTAAGTACGGCTACGGTCTCCGGCCCAATCGCTTTACGGCGGGATTGAATGTCTATTACGGGCTTGAAAAAGAAAAGCGTTTCGTCAATTCGGGCGGCATGCCTACCACCGCCATTGTCCGGCGCGACCTTGAGGCCCTGACGACTGAGGCCTATGCGCAATATGAGCACCTGATCGCCCACCATACCACCGCCATTGCCGGACTTCAGGCGGCCACAGTTCAACGTAATATTGCGCAGCATTTTCCCACCTCTGAATGGCGCGACCGTGATTTCAACGGCCTTAGCCCGCGGCTTGGGTTGCGCTATGATGGTGAAGCCGTGACGGTGTTTGGCAATCTCAGCCGTTCCTATGAGCCGCCCACTTTAAGCGAGTTGTCCGGCGGTAACGGGCCGGGCTTTAACAGCCTTGATGATCAGAGCGCCACCACGCTTGAGGTAGGTGCGCGTGGGAAGTTGAACGATATCCACTGGCAGACCGCCGTCTACAATAGCGAAATCGACGGAGAATTTATCATCCTGCGTCAGCCGGATGGCTCCTCCGAAGCCGTTAATGCCAACCGCACACGTCATGCCGGTCTTGAACTGGGCGCGGGCGGGCGATTGAGCGACACGGTGTCGTTTAACGCCGCCTATACCTATAGCCGCTTCCGGTTCCGCAATGATCCGGTTTACGGCGATAATGTCCTGCCGGGGGCACCGGAACATTATGTGCGCGCCGAACTGGGCTATGATATCGGGCCTGTGACGGTGACTCCCAATGTCGAATGGACACCGCAGGGCTATCCGGTCGATATGGCCAATACCTTAAAAACTGAGAGCTATACGGTGTGGGGCGTGCGCGCCAACTGGAAGCCTGTGGATGCGGACTGGTCAGTCTATGCCGACCTGCGCAACCTGACTGATGAGACCTATGTCACCACCACCAATGTCATCGCCAATGCCTTTGGCAATGATGGCCGCCATTTTTACCCCGGCGAAGGCCGCGCCCTTTATGTGGGTATCAGCTATAGATCGCGCTGAGTACAAAGGCCGAGGTCGACACCACAATCAGCGACAATATGAAGCCCATGCGGATATAGTCCGTGAACTGATACCCCCCCGGCCCCATGACCAACAGATTGTTCTGGTGACCAATCGGCGTCAGAAAATCCGACGATGTCCCAACAAGTACCGCCAGCAGCATAGCATCAGGTGACACGCCCAATATCCCTGCCAACTGGATCGCCAGCGGCCCCATGATCACGGCGGTCGCGACATTGTTGAGCAGGATCGACAGCAGCAAGGTAAGGGCGCACATGGCCGCCAGACACCCCACCAGCGGCAATCCGGTCAGGACGCCGCCAATGGTTTCAGCCACAATACTGGCCGCACCACTGGCTTGAAAACTGCCGCCGACCGGGATCATGGCTGCCAACAGAACAATAATGCTCCAGTCGATTGACTTATAGGTTTCCCGCGCCGGAATAAGCTTTGCGCCTGCGATGATAATGGCCGCGGCCAGAAAGCTGATTGCCGGCGGCACATCGGCAAAGACGATGGCCAAAATGGCGGTGACGAAAATACCCACGGTCCAGGCGGCGGTGCGCAGATTGACCGGCACCGGGTCATTGCGGTCGATTTCCAACAATCTTTCTCTCGCCCCAAACGCTGCAATCGCTTCCGACCGTCCGGTGATATAAAGTTGATCACCGGTTTGAATGGTCAGTTGTGATAAGGGTTTACGCATCACGGCTGCCTTTGGGCCTACGGCGGTCACGCGCAGATCGCCGTCGGATCGTTGCCGGACAGCATCATGCCATTCCCCGATCAGGGGGGAACCGTGCGCCACCACCATGCGCGCGGTGACATGATCGGGATCGGTGAGCGCCGGGGCGACCTTAAAGCTAATCTTCTCTTCGATCAGTGAGCGGCCTGAGCGCGACAAGAGCAGCAGTTTATCAAGGCGTTTCAGCTTATTATCCGATGGCCATTCCAGCACCTTTTCGCGCCGGATAAAGGCCAGCAAGCGTGAGGTCGTACCGCGCAATTCGGCGACAATGTCTTTGCGCGTGCGGGTAAGGTTTTCGGTCAGTTGCAATTCCAGCACCCGCCACGGCGTATCCGCAGCCCGCCCAGCCCCTTTACGCACCGGCAACAGCCGCCAGCCGACAAGGCCCAGATACACAACCCCAATCACGGTGACGATGATCCCGACCGGGGCCATAGTGAAAAAACCAAACCCCTGGCCCAGCCGGTCTTCACGCACCGACGACAGGATCATATTGGCGGGCGTGCCGATCAAAGTCGTCATCCCGCCCAGAATGGTTGCAAACGATAACGGCATCAGGGTTGACCCGACCGGCCGTTTATTCTGACGCGCGATTTCCGCCGCCAGCGGCATGGTGATGACCAGAGCCGCGATATTGTTCATAAAGGCCGACAACAGCGCACCCCCGCCCATCAGCAGGATCAGTTGCACGCTAAACGGGGCCTTGGGCGGAATGATAACCCGCGCCAGTTTTGACGCCACGCCGGTCATTTCAAGCGCTCGACCCACCACGAGCACAGACGCCACGGCAATGACCGCCGGATCAGCAAAGCCCCTCAAGGCGTCGTCTGGTGAAACCAAACCGGTCAGCAGACAGGCCATCAGCGCAATCAGGGCGACCAGATCATGACGCACTTTTTCCGACACAAACAGCGCCAGCGCCATAACCAAAATGGCCGAACTTAGGATCGGCGCAGATATGTAATCGGTCAGAGTCACTGTGATCAGGCCTGAACCGTCTCATGGGGATGGGTTCGCGCGATTTCCACGATCACGTCACCGGCCTGAAGCGCATGGGTCTCAACCTCCCAGTAACCGTAGATTTTACCGGCCCGACAGATGCGCACGCCCTTGCCGGTGGTTAGCGCTTCCAGAGATTTCCCCACTTCTTTGGCGGTAATTTCGCGCTCCCTCAAAACCACACGGCCATCAGCAGAGGCCAGATCGGTGATGTATTCGACCACATGCCGGCCTTCGGACGCGCGCGCCAGCAGATGCCCGCCCATGCTGACGGGATTGATGACATTATTGGCCCCAGCCTGACGCATCAGGTCTTCGTTTTCCGCCGCCCGCACCGCCACGCTGATCGAGACGTGCGGGTTCATCTGGCGCGCACTCAACACAATCAGAATGGCGGAATCGTCGCGATGGGTGGAAATTATCACCGCCCGCGCCGTCCTGATGCAGGCCGCATCTTGCACGGCATTCATGGTGGCGTCACCTTCGATGCCGGTCACGCCGCGCTCGATGGCCAGCGCAATACGCGCCGTATACTGATCGACGACCACGATATCCTGCGGCTTAACGCCCTGACGCAGCAGTTCAGTGACCGCCGCTTCGCCGGTCGCGCCATAACCATAGACGATGATGTGATTGTTCAGCCCCTGACGGATCATGCACGTTCGCAACTGCTCCCATGTACTTTTTAAGACCAGAGTATAGGCCGTGCCTAAGAAAATAATCCATATGAAAAGACGCACCGGCGTGACCACAAAGGTATCAAACATCCGTGCGCGATCCGTGACCGGCACGATATCGCCGTAGCCGACCGTGGTGACCGTAATCGCTGTGAAATAGACGACATCGGAGAATGAGACCTCACCGTCGATATTATCCCTTAGCCCCTCACGGTCAAACCAGTGTCCGGCTAAAGCAATCCCCACCAGCCCCAATACCAGCACCGCCCGCAGCCACAGGGAATGCCAGACATTTAAGCCGCCCTGACGTTTTAGAATTACCGGTGTGGGTTCAGGCTTAAGGCGCATATCCTATGCACCCACGAAATGTTCTGAGATCATTTCCCCCCCCTTAGCCACTACGATCATGTTTATGAAATGGCGCGATAAAATATCGATACGCAGCTTATGGCAAAACAAGTTCCGTGGAAATCCCGTGATCAGGGCAACAAAAAACCCCGCACAATGGCGGGGTTGTTTTGGTGGAGCTTAGCGGGGTCGAACCGCTGACCTCTTGCATGCCATGCAAGCGCTCTACCAACTGAGCTAAAGCCCCATTATCAAAATGGTCTCAGACCGCGTGTCGCGTCCGAGGCGGCGACTTCTAGTGCAGGCAAATTTGGAGCGCAAGCCCTTTTTCAAACTTTTCCAAATTTTTCGCAAGCCGTTATCTTGAATCTTTGCGCCCAAAGAAAAGGCCGCACCCTTTGCGGGATGCGGCCCAAACTTAAAGTAAGCGTGTTTAGATGTCTTCGTCTTTTTCCGGGCCGATGCCATCGATATCTTCATCGAAGGTATCGTCATCCTCATCTTCGAGGAACGGCACATCATCATCGTCAGCATCGTCAACCAGGTCGGCATCTTCGATGTCCATATCGACCGCATCAGGGGTAATGCGCGCCGGATCGGCAGGATCGAGGTCTTCGTCTTCGTCGATCAGCACCGGATCATCGGCAACCACTTCGTCGATTTCCGGGGTGATGATTTCGGGTTCTTCTTCATCATCCTCGTCATCGCCGACCTTGCCCTTGACCTGATCTTCGGCCTCTTCGTCTGTATCTTCATAGTCGGTCGGCGTGGCACGCGTGCGCACCCGGCGAACCTTGATCGCTTCTTCGGGATCGAATTCAAAGGCGCACTTGGGGCAGTGGGCCGGGCGTTTTTGCAGATCGTAGAATTTTGCCGTGCAATTCGGGCAAAGCTGTTTGGTACCTAAGGCGGGATCAGCCACGAGACGTCCTTCTTTAGAATATACGGAGAAAATCCTTTGAAGCGGTTCGTCAGGATTTTCAGCTTTGGTTTGCGGGCCCGGTCATCCGGGCACACAGAAATTTTTGAGTCTTGGCCCATGCCACTAGAGAGGCCATCTGTCAAAGGCTTAAATATGCCCCGCCCCTAAAATTTATCGTGTTTTTGCACTGCAAGCGTGCGGGTTAACGCAAAGCCGCCTGATGACGCGTCGCTAAATGCCCGCAAATGATGATTGTGAATTGGCCATTATTTGCTAGTAAGCCCTCATGACCTCCTTTCACATGCCCAATCCTGCCATTGCCGTAAGGCTGAAATGTCCGAAACGCGTCCTGAGTGGCCAGATCGCCTTGCCCGGATCGAAGTCGATCACCAACCGGGTGCTGCTGATCGCGGCTCTGGCAAGCGGCAAGAGCCACATCAGCGGCGCGCTCAAAAGCGATGACACAACCTATATGGCGCGGGCGTTAAGACAGCTTGGCGTGACGGTTGAGGATGCGGGTGAAACCGATTTTGTGATCGATAGCTCAGGCACGCTTAAGCCGTCATCTGAGCCGTTGTTTCTGGGCAATGCCGGCACAGCTGTGCGCTTTCTAACCGCCGCCGCCGCCAATATCACCGGCACCACCATCCTGACCGGCGATGAGCATATGCAGAAACGCCCAATCGCCCCTCTGGTTCAGGCGTTGAATGAGGCCGGTGTGACGGCCACCGCCCCCACCGGCTGTCCGCCGGTGACAGTCACCAGCAATGGCGGTTTTGCCAATCGCGCCATCGAGGTCGATGCCAGCCTGTCCAGCCAATATGTCTCCGCCCTGATGATGGCGGGAACCAAGGGCAACACACCGTTCAGCCTTAAGGTCAAGGACGGCGATATCGGCGCGCGCGGCTATATCGACATAACCTTAGAATGTATGAAGGCGTTCGGCGCTGACATCACCCAGACCAGCCCGTTAAGCTGGGACATCGCCAACCGCCCCTATGCGGCCCGCGACTATTGGGTCGAACCGGACGCCAGTGCCGCCACCTATATCTGGGGCATCAATGCGCTGCTGGGTACTGACATCGACATAGGCATCGCCCCCGGCGATATGATGCAGCCCGACGCCAAAGCTTATGACTTTATTTCGCAGTTCCCTAACCTGCCCGCCGTCATTGACGGCAGCCAGATGCAGGACTCCATTCCGACCATTGCTGTTCTGGCCGCCTTTAATAACCATCCGGTCAGATTTGTGGGCATTGCCAATCTGCGCGTCAAGGAATGTGACCGCATCAATGCCGTAGCCACCGAACTGAACCGCATCCAACCCGGTCTGGCCGAAGAGATTGGTGACGATTTGCTGATTACACCCGACCGCACCCTGATCGGAAAAACGATACAGGCCGATATCCACACCTATCATGACCACCGTATCGCGATGGCCTTTTCACAGGCCGCGTTAGTGATTGAAGGCCTGCGTATCCTTGACCCGGCCTGCACCGCCAAGACCTATCCCGGCTACTGGCGCGACCTGAATAGTGTCGGCGTTGAGATGGCGT
This sequence comes from Asticcacaulis sp. SL142, assembly GCF_026625745.1. Classification (NCBI taxonomy): domain Bacteria; kingdom Pseudomonadati; phylum Pseudomonadota; class Alphaproteobacteria; order Caulobacterales; family Caulobacteraceae; genus Asticcacaulis; species Asticcacaulis sp. SL142. The sequence goes on from NZ_CP113061.1 coordinate 2,371,321, forward strand.
TTGAATAGCGAGCTAGAACAGGGCCTGACTGTGGCGAACGACCGATTCTAAATCTGTTATCAAATCTTTGAATGTTACATCTTTTCCGTCAGGCTCTATAAATATAGATCTTTCCGAGCTTAAATTTACATAAATATTATAAGCATTTTCGTCGAAATAATCCTCTGCAAATGCATCAGTTATAACTTTTTTTACAGAACTATTGTGCCTCTGAGTTATGTATTCCTCAAGCATTTTTGTTGATCTCATAAATCCTGAAACTTTTGAGGTTTTTAAAAGCCCTATCATAAAATAAAACATAACAGCATATCGCGCCACTCTTTCATAAAGATATCTTTTATTATAAGGTAGAATAAAAGATTGACCTCTTTTTTCTATTTTAGCGCAATCGGTTAAATACTTTTGACTTAACTGAACATCATCCAAATGAAGCTTTAGCATTGGCAATTGTCTTGATAGGTCAATATCACCATTTTTATACTTTTCCTCAATTTTACTTATTTTGTCGAAATAAATTTGCAACATATCTCTTGCTTTAACCACCTCGGATTGAAGCGAGATTGCAGCTTTAGTGATATCGGTTTTTTGCTTACGATTGCGCCTAAAGGGCCAAGCAATGATCAGGAGTCCGCAAATGACGCTTAAAGCGAAAATAGCTCCAGACCAAAATTGTTCCGATGAGATATCCATACGCCCCCCGACGGCTCCATGGTTTACTATTAGTTAACTCTTTTGAAAATGTAACCCCAATTTGTTGTACGTCACCTTTTCACGCTAAAGACGTTGCATTTTCGCAGGTCAACCATCTATAGCCTTGCTAAAAATTCATTCCGGTTTAATCCGTAGTTCGTTCGCTAAATCAGGTTTCCATGTCCCCTCTTCTGATCGCATTTGATGGTCCGGCGGCGTCCGGCAAAGGCACGCTGGCCTCAATCATTGCTGCCGACTACGGCCTGCCGTTTCTCGATACCGGCTTGCTGTACCGCGCGGTTGGACATGTGGCACGCGAGCGGGGCCTTGATCTGGAGGATGCCAAGACTTTAGGCGAAGCCGCCCAGTTCATCCACCCGACCCTGCTCGAAGACGATGCCTTACGTGGGCGTGAGGCCGGTGAGTGGGCCAGCCGCGTCGCCGCCATCCCCGAAGTGCGCGCGGCGTTAAAACAATTCCAGATCGACTTTGCCCATCAATCTACCGGCGCGGTGCTCGATGGCCGCGATATCGGCACGGTCATTGCCCCCGACGCGACGGTTAAGCTGTTTGTCACCGCAGAGCCTGAGACCCGCGCCAAACGCCGCTTTTTGCAACTGATCAAGGCCAATTCGGCGCTTACGTTTGAGGATGTGCTGAGTGATATCCGCATCCGCGATGAGCGCGACAGCTCGCGTTCCAGCGCCCCGCTGGAGATGGCCCGCGATGCGGTCTTGCTTGATACCACTAATTTAGATATAGAAGCGGCCATCGAAGCTGCGCGATCCATCGTGAAGGCCCGCCGTGGTGGCGTTTAAACGTCACCAAATTTACCCGGCGCTGCGCTTATAAGGATCACTACGGTCGCTATCAGGGTCTTTGACCTGCGGTTTCTCATTTAGCGTCCTAACACCAACCGGACTCTGAATCCCCTTAAAAATCTACTCACGAAAGCCGCCCCCTTCGGGTCAGGCCATGCGCCGGATATCCTTATGTCCTGACGTATCGCCATCAACGCCCCTGAGACATGCGCCAACAAAGTCAAAGATCTATATGAGCGATTATAATCCCTCGCGCGACGATTTCGCCGCGCTTCTCGACGAAAGCCTTCATGGCCGCGAAATGCTTGAAGGTCAGGTCGTCCACGGTCTGGTCGTCGGTGTCGAAAAAGACTTCGTCATCGTCGATGTCGGTCTGAAGACCGAAGGCCGTATCCCGCTGAAAGAATTTGGCTCGACCGAAGCCGGCGCCGCACTTAAGGTCGGCGACAATGTCGAAGTCTATCTTGAGCGCGTCGAGAACGCCATGGGCGAAGCGGTCATCAGCCGCGAGAAAGCCCGCCGCGAAGAAGCCTGGACCCGCCTAGAAGTTATCTTCAACAAGGGCGAGCCGGTCATGGGTACGATCGTGGGTCGTGTCAAAGGCGGCTTTACGGTCGATATGGACGGCGCTTCGGGCTTCCTGCCGGGTTCACAAGTCGATATCCGCCCTGTGCGCGACGTGGCTCCGCTTATGGGCAAGGAACAGCCTTTCGCCATCCTGAAAATGGATCGTCCGCGCGGCAATATCGTCGTATCGCGTCGTGCCATCCTCGAAGAAGCCCGTGCAGAACAACGTACTGAGCTGGTCGGTCAGTTGGCCGAAGGCGAAATCCGTGACGGCGTCGTCAAGAACATCACCGATTACGGTGCGTTCGTTGACCTCGGCGGCATTGACGGCCTGCTGCACGTCACCGACATGTCCTGGAAGCGCGTGTCGCATCCGTCGCAGGTTCTGGCGGTTGGCGATCAGGTTCGCGTTCAGATCATCAAGATCAACCCGGACACCCAGCGCATCAGCCTCGGCATGAAGCAACTGCAATCCGATCCGTGGGAAAATGTTGACGTTAAGTACCCTGTCAACGGCAAGTTCTCCGGTCGTATCACCAACATCACCGACTACGGCGCCTTCGTTGAGCTGGAATCGGGCGTTGAAGGTCTGGTGCACGTTTCGGAAATGTCGTGGACCAAGAAGAACGTCCATCCGGGCAAGATCGTATCGACGTCTCAGGAAGTTGACGTGGTCGTCCTCGAAGTTGACGCCTCCAAGCGCCGCGTGTCTCTGGGCCTGAAGCAAGCTCAGGAAAACCCATGGGAAGCCTTCGTTTCGGCCCACCCGATCGGTTCAACCATCGAAGGTGAAGTCAAGAACGCGACCGAATTTGGTCTGTTCGTTGGCTTTGAAAACGACATCGACGGCATGGTTCACCTGTCGGATCTCGACTGGAACGTGGCCGGCGAAGAAGCTATCGCCAAGTACAAGAAGGGCGATGTCGTCAAGACCAAGGTTCTGGACGTTGATGTCGACAAGGAACGCATCAGCCTCGGCATCAAGCAACTGGCCGAAGATCCAATGACCGGCGACACCTACCGTAAGGGCCAGACCGTGACGGTTACCGTCACTGAAGTCACCACGGGCGGCATCGAAGTCAAGTTCGGCGACGACAATGCCCCGATGAGCGCCTTCGTGCGTAAGTCGGACCTGTCGCGCGACCGCAACGAGCAACGCGTTGAACGCTTTGCTGTCGGTGACCGCATCGACGCTCAGGTGACCAACATCGATAAGGCGGCCCGCAAGGTCAGCGTTTCGATCAAGGCGCTTGAAATGGCCGACGAAAAGCAGGCTATCGAGCAGTACGGCTCTCAGGACTCGGGCGCTTCGCTCGGCGACATCCTGGGTGCAGCTCTGCGCGGCGCCACTAAGGAGTAATCCTTGATATAATGCCGACAAGGCCGCCTCACGCGGCTCTGTCGGCATTATCCAATTAAGCTCCCGCATCCTATAGGGTTTTCGCACCCAATACCGGATGCGGGAGCTTTTTTATGGTTTCCATATTTTTTACCAAGGTATAATTGCTTAAACCGCACAGCCGCTGCATTTGTTAGCGGTAACATAAGCGTTAACACTAAATAACCCCTTGAACTGCCTTTCATTTTAAATCATGCTCACCGCTTCAAGGTTACATTGGCTGGTTTAACCCATTATCTTCTTTAAACTCTTGGGGGAGTAAATGCTGAAGTCCGAACTCATTGAGCGTCTGGCGTCGGAATATCCGCATATGACTCAAAAAGATGTCGAGCGGGTCGTGAATCTGATTCTGGACTCGATGATCTCCACCCTCGAAAAAGGCGGTCGCGTTGAACTGCGTGGTTTTGGCGCCCTGTCGGTGCGCTCGCGCCCGGCCCGCGTTGGCCGCAACCCGCGCACCGGCGAATCCGTCAACGTCCCCGCCAAGCATGTGCCCTTTTTCAAAAGCGGCAAAGAACTGCGTGAGCGCCTGAACCTGAGCGGCGACGACAACGAATAATCATAGCTGCCATTAGTTTAGCGAACCGCTGAACCTAACGTCCGAAATTTATAACTTCAAAGGATGCCGGTTGTGAGCATTGTCTCTGAATTCAAAACCTTTCTAATGCGCGGCAACGTCATCGATCTGGCGGTCGGTGTGGTCATCGGCGGCGCGTTCGGTAAAATCGTATCCTCGCTGGTCGACAATATCATCATGCCACCGATCGGGATGCTGACCGGTGGCGTTGATTTTTCCGAGCTTAAGTGGGTGTTGAAACCCGCCGCCGGTGATGTGGCGGAAGTTGCCATATCCTACGGCCTGTTTATCAACACCCTGATCCAGTTCGTCATTATTGGCGCGGCTATCTTTATGATCATCAAGGCGATCAACCGCCTGATGCCACCCCCGCCGCCGCCCGCCGTGGTGGCAGGACCTACCGAACAGGAACTTCTGGCCGATATTCTGGCGGAACTGAAAAAGAAGTAAGCCCCGGCTGAGACTATAAATTTAAAAGCCCGCGCCGTCATTGCGCGGGCTTTTGATTGGCCTATATAAAAGCTTAAACTAAGAGGTGTGTTATGAGCTTGCGCGTCGCCATCCAGATGGACCCGATTGAAAATATCAATATCGCGTCCGACACCACCTTTCTGCTGATGATGGCCGCACAAAACCGGGGCCACAGCCTCTGGGTATACGATCCCGCCCACCTCTCGCTCGAAGACGGCAAGGTCTATGCCCGCGCCCGCAAGGTCACCCTGCGCCCCATCAAGGGCGATCATGTCAGCGCCGGTGACTATGAAACCCTGAACCTGCACACCGACATAGATGTCGTGCTGATGCGCCAGGATCCGCCGTTTGATATCGCCTACATCACCGCCACCTACCTGCTCGATCGCATCCACCCGCAGACTCTGGTGGTCAATAACCCGACCGCCGTGCGCGATTGCCCGGAAAAGCTGTTCGCAACCGCCTTTGACGGCCTTCAGCCCCCGACCCTGATCAGCGCCGATCCGGTCGCCCTCAACGCCTTTCACGAAAAGCATGGCGATGTCATTCTAAAGCCCCTGCATGGCGCGGCCGGTTCCGGCATCATCAAGCTCAAAGCCGGTGACCGTAATCTTGATGCCCTGATTGAATTGCACGCCTCGATCAGCCGGGAGCCGCTGGTCTTACAAAAATTCATCCCCGCCGTAAGCCTTGGCGATAAGCGCATCATCCTTGTCGATGGCGAAGTTGTCGGTGCCATTAACCGTGTCCCCCCAAAAGATGCGGTACGCTCCAACCTGCGCGTGGGCGGCGTGGCCGAGCCCGTGCAATTAACAAAACGTGATCTGGACATCTGCGCTGCCGTAGGCCCGGTGCTCAAAGAAAAAGGTCTTATGTTTGTGGGCCTTGATGTCATCGGCGATTACCTGACCGAAATCAACGTCACCTCACCCACGGGCGCGGTACAACTTAAGGCGTTTGAGGGGGTTGATGCCGGGGATATTTTGTGGGATCGGATAGAACAGAAACGCCTCCCCACCTGACCTTAAATCGTTATCCGTAAGCCCTATTGGGCACGCCCTAAACGGCGCATGGGCTTTATTGCGCATTTGTTCATTTTTTGTTCTTGATTTGTCTTTGAGAATATGATGAGCTGTGGATAAGTTCTGCGTTTGATTCCACACTCCCCGCATAATTATTCCGTAAAAGGCATTTCTACATGCGCGTAACTACCATTGCCTTTGAAGGGGCAGAGGCCCGCCGGGTCGAAGCCGAAATTCAGCTCACCGGCGGACAGGTAGCCTTTTCCATCGTCGGTCTGGGGGATAAGGCCGTCGCCGAAAGCCGGGAGCGGGTGCGTGGGGCCTTTGCGGGACTGGGTTTAGGGTGGCCGGGTAAGCGTATCGTCGTCAATCTGGCGCCTGCCGACCTGCCCAAGGAAGGCTCTCACTTCGATCTGCCCATCGCTTTGGCGCTGATGTCGGTCATGGGCATTATCCCGCAGGACGCGCTCGATAACTATGTCTGTGTCGGTGAGCTTCAACTCGATGGTTCCATCGGGGCTATCACCGGTGCCCTGCCCGCCGCTATGGCCGCCTCAAGCTTTGGTATGGGACTGATCTGCCCTGAAGACAACGGCCGCGAAGCCGCCTGGGCCGGTGATGTGCCTATCCTTGCGCCGCGGTCGCTGATTGCCCTGATCAACCACTTTAAGGGCCATAGCCTGCTGTCGCGGCCTGAACCGGGTGAAATTTCACTACCTTCCAAACCGATGGACCTCAATGAGGTCAAGGGTCAGGAACTGGCCAAGCGCGCGCTCGAAATCGCTGCGGCGGGCGGCCATAATCTGTTATTTGTGGGTCCACCGGGATCGGGCAAGTCGATGCTGGCCCAAAGGCTGCGGGGCATATTGCCGCCTCTGACCTCACGCGAATTATTGGAAACCTCGCAAATCTGGTCGATGGCAGGCCTGTTGAATAAGGGCGAACTGACGCGCGATCGTCCGTTCCGCGCCCCTCATCACTCGGCCTCTATGGCGGCCTTGACCGGCGGCGGGATGCGCGCCAAACCCGGCGAAGTGTCCTTGGCCCACAACGGGGTGCTGTTTTTAGATGAACTGCCGGAGTTCTCACCACAGGCGCTGGATTCTCTGCGTCAACCGCTGGAAACCTCCGAAATTGTGGTGGCGCGCGCCAATAATCACATCAGATATCCCGCCCGAGTTCAGCTTGTCGCCGCTATGAACCCCTGCCGATGCGGTTATGGCGGCGTCGGCAAGGGCGCGTGCGGTAAGGCTCCAAAATGCCTGCGCGATTATCAAGGCCGAGTTTCCGGCCCGCTGATGGATCGCATCGACCTGCAAATCGATGTCCCACCGGTGACGGCCGCCGACATGGCCCTGCCCCCGCCGGTAGAAGGCTCAAAAGAGGTCGCCGCGCGCGTGGTAGCCGCCCGCGAAGCTCAAATCAGGCGCGCAGAACAGCTTGGGCTATCATCCGACAACACACTTAATGCCACGGCTTACGGCGCGGGCCTTGACGCCATTAGTCCGCTGGATAACACCGCCCGCGACCTGCTCACCCAAGCGGCACAGCAAAGCGGCCTGTCCGCACGCGGCTGGACGCGCTGCGTGCGACTGGCGCGCACCATTGCGGATCTGGAAAGCGCCATGTCAGGTATATCCACACCCATCCTGCGTCGCCACATGGCCGAAGCTCTGATTTACCGTCGCACCACGCAAAGCGAAGGGGCACAAATGGTTTCTTCACCGAAAGCGGCAAGCTTTTTGGCGGGACATTAACTTTTTACGTCTAAGATCAGGGTCTGGTAAGAATTATCTGTATGGGGGAGTCTATGACCGCTCACCAAGGTGCGCAAAATTTCAGTGCGGATGAGTTTGAGGCAAAGCTTGCCGAAACGCTTGCCGCCGAAGAAAGCCTAAAAGGCCGCGAAGATTTCCTCAAGCTATTAAGCCACGAAATCCGCACACCCCTAAATGGGGTCATGGGTATGTTATCGCTTTTGTCGCGCACCGACATCAGCGCGGAACAGGAATCCTATATTCGCACCGCCCGCGATTCCGGCGAACATCTGCTGTCGATGGTCAATGACCTGCTGGATTATGCGCGCATTGATGCCGGTCATATTGAGCTTGAAACCACGCGCGTCGATCTGGAATCCCTGCTGCAAGGGGTGGCCGAGCTGTTGTCGCCGCGCGCCTATAGCGGGGGCATTGAGATCGTCTGGAGCCTTGATCCCCAGCTTGAAACCATTCAGGCTGACGAAGGCCGCCTGCGTCAGATCCTCTTCAATCTGGCCGGCAATGCTCTGAAATTCACCACAACCGGCGGGGTGCTTATTCATGTCGGGCTGACCCGCGCCGGGCTTATCCGGTTTAGCGTCACCGATACCGGCCCCGGTATCCCGCTTGAGGCCCGCACCCGTATTTTCGAAGAATATGGCCAGGTTGACCCTAAACGCGATGCGGCACGTTACGGCGGCGCGGGCCTTGGGTTGATGATCGTCAAAAAACTGGTTGCGGCCATGGGCGGTACGCTTACCCTCGACAGCGAAATAGGCACGGGTTCAACCTTCGCTGTTGAATTTCGCGCCCCCTACAGCCTGCGAAAAAAGACAGCGGACCTAGATATGCCGTCTGAGGTTACGCTGGTGTCAGCCAATCAATCCCTGCTTGAGGGCGCACAGGCCCACCTGAGCGCCTATGGCACAGAGGTTCACCTGAGTGACACGGCGCAAGGGGCCAGCATAATCCTTGCCGACCGCAGCCATATGAGCGAAGGGCCCGTCACTGCACCCGGTCTGCGCTGCCTGATCCTGCTGACACCTGAGCAGCGTGCCGAGATCCCACAATGGCGGGAACTGGGCTGGGCAGGCTATCTCATCAAACCTCTGCGCCGGAAATCGCTCAAAGAACAAATCGAAGCCCTGCACAGCCAAAACCCTAATCGCACCACCGCACGGCCCGCCAATGATGACGATGAACGCATAACCGGCACAGATGAGGTAAAGATTAGCGGTGAACCGCATGTGCTTCTGGTCGAGGACAACCCCGTCAACGCATTGCTGGCGAAGATCCTGCTGCAACGGGAGGGCTGTCTGGTCGAGCGGGTTTGCTCCGGTGAAGACGCCATCGCCATCCTGCCAGAGCGTAATTTCGATATTGTGTTTATGGATCTGGGCCTGCCCGGCATTGATGGTCTGGGCACCACCCGCCAGATCCGGGCCATGAACATTACCACCCCGGTCGTAGCCCTTACCGCCAATGCCTATGACGAAGACCGCCGCGCCTGCCTTCAAGCCGGGATGAACGACTTTTTGACCAAGCCGATCGAGATAAACGCCCTGCGTCAGATGCTGGTGACCTGGACCCCCAAAACCGCGCAAACTTAAGGCTTTATCCCCGTCCGGTTTCGCGTTACCAAATTGGCTAAGGCGTGATTTGATCGACGGGATTTCATAGCGTTCATGACTGATAAAACAGGGGCGGCCCCCAAAAAGAGTTTCAAGGATGTTCTGAAAATCTTTTTTCAGCGCCGCACTCTGGTGATGATAGGCTTGGGGTTCGCGTCGGGCCTGCCGCTGTCGCTGATCTTCGATACCCTGTCGATATGGCTGCGCAGCGTAGATTTATCGCTGACCGCCATAAGCTACTTCTCGCTGGTGACCTTTGTCTACAGTTTGAAATTCGTCTGGGCACCGGTCCTTGACCGCATCAGCATCCCCGGCCTGACCTACCTGATGGGCCATCGCCGCGGCTGGATATTGCTCAGTCAGGTCGTGATCATGTTTGGGCTGTGGGCGATATCGACGCTTAATCCGCAAACTCAGCTTCCCCTCATGGCGCTGGTCGCCATACTGATCGGCTTTGCCGGGGCGACACAGGACGTTGTGATTGATGCCTGGCGGATCGAAACCGCGGGCGATTCCACCGATAATCAGGCGGTTCTGGCCACGGCCACCGCCTGGGGCGCGCGCATCGCCCCGTTCGTGTCCGGTATTGTGCCGCTGCTGCTGGCCGACACCTTGGGCTGGGGCTTTGCCTATGCGCTGATGGCCGCGTTGATGGGCATAGGCGTTCTGGCCGTGCTGTTTGCGCCCAAGGAAACCGAACATAAGGTGCGGCCCATCGACTATGGCGACACCGAAGCCCGCCCGGCGCTGGAGGCACTGGAATGGGCCGGTCGGTTGCTGGTCATGCTGATCGCCATCTGCCTGTTGGGCGCAGGCCTTACCGCCAATGTCGACCTGTTCAAAGGCCTGTTCCCAAGTGAGTCAGCTTTTGATACCGTCAAAACCGTCTGGACGGCGCGTGAAACCGGCATCTTTCTGCAATTACCCGCCGTGCTTTCCGGGCTAGGGCTGCTGGTCATGGCGTGCCTGCCGCTGCCCGGCACACCGACACGTCCCGGAGCCTATCTGCGCCAGACCTTTGTGGTGCCTATCGTGGCGTTTTTTGAGCGCTACGAAAACATCGCTTGGCTGATACTGGCCATGATCTGCATCTACCGTGTCTCGGATTTTGTGCTCAACGTCAACGGTGCGTTTTATGTCGATCTGGGCTTTGACCTGCCGGTTATCGCTGAGGTGCGTAAAATTTTCGGCGTCATCATGACCATGGCCGGGGTGGCGCTGGGCGGGATCGTCATGACCCGTTTCGGCATCAAGTTTTCGCTGATTTTCGGTGCGATCGTGGGGTCGTTGTCCAACCTCGCCTATGCGTGGCTGGCGACCAAAGGCAATGACGTGATGGCGTTTTCAATCGCGCTCGGCATCGATAATGCCTCCGGCGGGGTCGCGGGCACAGTGCTGATCGCCTATATGTCGTCGCTGATCTCCAAAGGCTATGCGGCGCAGCAATATGCGCTGTTTACCTCGCTCTATGCCTTACCGGGTAAGCTTTTGGCATCACAATCCGGCAAGATTGTCGAAGAGTCAGCCAAGGCTTCGGACGGGCAATCGTGGGTCAGTGGGGTTTTTGCCAATACCCCTGCCATAGCCTATGCCAAACCGGCGGAGACTTTGGGCGTATCACCCCACGCATTAGGCGCGGGCTATATGCTGTTTTTCACCTACACAGCCCTGATCGGCGTGGTGGCGATCATATTAGCCATATGGGTGATCCGCGCCTATGATCCGGACATGAAAAAACCGGCTGAGGATACTCAGCCGGTTTGATTTCTTTTGCTCACGCGCCGCAGGGCTCCTCACATAAGTTCGGACGACCGGTCGGTCTTGCCTGAATGCATATAATGCATTCAGGAATATATTTACCCGCCGATATCAGCGCGCACATCATAGGCGGCAAAGGTCGCCATGGTCAGGATTTTCGAGACCGAATCCGACAACTGACAAATCTGCACCGGCTTTGACAGACCGAGCAGCAGCGGGCCGACCACCGTCGCGCCACCCAAAGCCTCGATCAGCTTGGTGCCGATAGAGGCCGACTGGATGGCCGGCATGATCAGCACATTGGCCGGAGCCGTCAGGCGCTGGAACGGATAGTTGGCCCAGGTATCAGGATTGAGCGCCACGTCAGGCGGCATATCGCCTTCGAACTCGAAATCGACGCCGCGCTTTTCGAGCAGTTCCACGGCGCGGGCCACACGTTCACCGCGCTCCCCCGCCGGGTTGCCAAAGGTGGTGTAGCTCATGAACGCGACGCGCGGCGTATGGCCCATGCGGCGCACCGCCATAGCCGCTTCGATCGCGATATCGCCAAGCTCTTCCGGGGTCGGCAGTTCGGCCACGGTCGTATCGGCGATAAACACCGTCTTGCCCTTAGCCAATATAATCGACATACCCATAACACGCCCGCCGGGTGCCGGATCGACCACGCGCAGCACGTCCTCAAAGGCCTGATCGAAAGACCGCGTCAGGCCGGTCACCATGCCGTCGGCATGCCCGGAAATAAGCATGGCGGCGGCAAACGAGTTACGGTCGAGGTTGATCAGACGCTCCACATCGCGCTTCAGGTAACCTTTGCGTTGCAGGCGGGAATACAAAAGCTGCGCATAGGCGTCGCGACGGTCGGTCAGACGGGCATTGATGATTTCAATGCCCTCTTCGGCCGGATTGAGGCCGGCTTTGCGCATACTTTCGTGGACCAGACTTTCACGGCCACACAGGATCGGCGTGCCGAGCCCTTGCGCCTTAAAGGCATGGGCGGCGCGGATAACGCGAATGTCTTCGCCTTCGGCAAACACGATGCGCTTAGAGGGGCGCGACCGCACCGAGGCCGTGATGTTTTGCAGGAAACCCGCCGATGGATCGAGGCGCTGAGCCAGTTCCTTGCGATAGGCTTCCATATCCTCGATCGGCTTGCGCGCCACACCGGTGTCCATGGCGGCTTGGGCGACAAACGGCGGCACGTACCAGATCAGGCGCGGGTCAAACGGCGACGGGATGATGTAGTCGCGCCCGAATTTCAGATGGCGGCCCTGATAGGCGGCGGCCACTTCGTCCGGCACATCTTCGCGCGCCAGTTGGGCCAGAGCCTGCGCGCAGGCGATCTTCATCTCATGGTTCACGCGGCGGGCGCGAACATCGAGCGCCCCGCGGAAGATGTAGGGGAAGCCCAGGACGTTATTGACCTGATTGGGATAGTCTGAACGACCTGTGGCGACGATGGCGTCGGATCTGACCTTGGCCACATCTTCGGGGGTGATTTCCGGATCGGGGTTGGCCATGGCGAAGATGATCGGCTGAGGGGCCATGGTGGCGACCATTTCCGGCGTCAGCACGCCCTTGGCCGACAGCCCTAAGAATACATCCGCCCCGACCATAGCCTCAGCCAGAGTCCGCTTAGGGGTATCAGTGGCGTGAACCGACTTCCATTGGTCCATATCGATGGTGCGGCCTTTATAGACCACGCCGTGGATATCGACGACCGTGGTGTTTTCAGGTTTCACGCCCATGGCTTTGATCAGGCCCAGCGATGACAGGCCCGCAGCCCCGGCACCGCACAGCACGACCTTAACGTCTTCAAAGCGTTTGCCGGTGACCTCAAGCGCGTTGATCAAACCGGCGGCGGCTATAATGGCCGTACCGTGCTGATCATCATGGAACACCGGAATATCCGCCATATCCTGCAAGGCGGACTCGATAATGAAACATTCCGGCGACTTGATGTCTTCGAGGTTGATGCCGCCGAACGCTGGCGTGATGTTTTTCACCACCGTGATAAACTCATCCGGGTCCTGCGTCGTGACTTCGATGTCAAAGCTATCGATATCGGCAAAGCGCTTAAACAGCACCGACTTGCCTTCCATGACCGGCTTTGAGGCCAGCGCCCCCAGATTGCCCAGCCCCAGAATAGCCGTGCCGTTCGATATCACCGCCACCATGTTCCCTTTGGCGGTGTAATCGTAGGCAAGGTCCGGGTTTTCAGCAATTTTGCGCACCGGCACGGCCACGCCCGGCGAATAGGCCAGCGCCAGATCGCGCTGCGTCGCCATAGGCTTGGTGGCCATCAGGGCAATCTTGCCCGGTTGCGGAAATTGGTGAAGGTTTAGCGCTTCTTCATCACTGAAGGTTTGTTTTTCAATTGGCATGAGATACTCAATTCGGCCTTTTATATTATAAATTCCCGGTGATTTTTATTTTACGGGCTTTATATCAACACCTTAACGACAAAGGCGACTAAAATTTGTGCGCACAAAACTTCACTTAAAATATGCGTTTGTTTCTTTGGGCGCGCACACTTACCCTTGGGTCAACTAAGGCTTTGAAAAATGACTGTGTAATGTGCTGCATAATAGCTAGGCACAAAGGTTAACAGTGTTTAAGTTATGGACATGAATGCTTCGTTTTCCGCACCCGAAATTACCCCTGATGAGTTGGCGGCGCGCTTAGAAGGTGCGACGCCCGTTATCGCGCAATATATTGAAACCAAGGCGTCTCAGCCCGATGCGCTGCTGTTTTTTCGCATGGGCGATTTCTATGAGGTGTTCTTTGATGATGCCGTAAAAGCCGCCGCCGCGTTAGGGCTGGCGCTCACCAAACGCGGGAAATATCAGGGCGAAGACATCCCTATGGCCGGGGTGCCTGCCCATGCCGCCGAAGCCTATATAGCCAAGCTTATCCGCGCCGGTTTCCGCGTCGCCGTGTGCGATCAGCTCGAAGACCCGGCCGAGGCCAAGAAACGCGGCTCAAAATCGGTCGTCAAACGCGGCATTGTGCGCATCGTCACCCCCGGCACCCTGACCGAAGACAGTTTGCTGGAGGCCAGTGGCGCCAACCGGCTGGTGGCCATATCTGCGCGGGCCGGGGTCATGGCGCTGGCATGTGTGGAACTGTCGACCGGCGACGTCGAATGTCTTGAGGTCACACCGGAAAGTCTGGGGTCGCACCTGTCGGCGCTTCGTCCGTCTGAGACTCTGGTGGCCGACCGCCTGCTGGGCGATGAGGCGGTTTACGGTCTGGTCAAGGTTTTGGGCGGCGTCATTCAGCCTCAAGCTGCGGCCTTGTCCGATCCGGCAGCCGGACTTACCCGCCTGAAACGATTATATGGCGTTGAAACGCTTGACGGCTTTGGCGCGTTCAGTCCGGCAGAAGTCTCGGCGCTTGGCCTGATTGCCGCCTATATCGATGTCACTCAGGCCGGTAAGCTGCCGGTCTTAAAAGCCCCGCGCAGGCTGGGGGCCCAGACCTTTCTGGCCATTGATCCGTCAACCCGCGCCTCGCTCGAAATTGACCGGGCCCAGCGCGGCGGGCGCGAAGGTTCCCTGATCGCCGCCATCGACCGCACCATGACGTCGGGCGGTTCGCGCCTGTTGTCGGCGCGGCTGGCGCGACCGTTGATTGATCCGCTTGCGATCAACGCCCGCCTTGATGCCGTCGAATGGCTGATCGAACGCAGAGGCCTTCGTCAGGAGGTTCGCAATACCCTGCGCGGCCTGCCGGATATGGCGCGCGCCCTGTCACGGCTCGGTCTTGGGCGCGGCGGCCCGCGTGACCTTAAGGTCATCAAGGACTGCCTGAGCCATGCGGGCGGACTGATCAATCTGTTGCAATCGGCGGATCGCGATAGCTCGGCGCTCGATACCCATCCGGCTGAGATTATGGCCCAGATTACGTCGCTTACGCCTTCCGAAGCGGTGGAGGCGCTGAACTACCGCTTAGGTCAGGCGCTGGTCGATGAACCGCCGCTTATGGCGCGCGACGGCGGCTTTATTCGCCCGAACTATAACGCTAATCTCAACGCTGCGATCAATTTAAGGAACGATAGCCGTCAGGTCATTCTGCAACTGGAAGCCCAACTTCAGGGCGAGACGGGCCTGCCGCTCAAGATCAAATATAATGGCGTGCTCGGCTACTTTATCGAACTGTCGGCCAAGCAGGCCGAAGGTATTGCCACGTTACCTAATGCCGCGCATTTCATCCATCGCCAGACCCTGGCCAATCAGGTGCGTTATTCGACCACCGAACTGATCGATCTCGATAGCCGGATTCAACGCGCCGCCTCCGATGCCCTGACGCTGGAACTGGCCATTTTCGAGGACCTGCGCGAAGAGGTGCGTCATCTGACCCACGAATTGCAGCAGATGTTCGACGCGGTCTGCGCGCTCGATGTCGCCTGCGCCGCTGCCGAATGGGCTGAGGATCATGAGGCCACCCGTCCGGTTATTTTCGACGGCCCGCTGTTTGATGCCAAGGGTGCGAAACACCCGGTCGTGGTGCAAGCTTTGCGGTCTGAGGGCAAGCCGTTTACGCCCAATGACTGCTGCCTTGATGCGTCGGGGCAAGCGGGCGCGCGGCTGTCGCTGGTCACCGGCCCGAACATGGCCGGTAAATCGACCTTTTTACGCCAGAACGCCATCCTGATCATCATGGCGCAGGCAGGGCTTTATGTGCCTGCCGCATCGCTTAAGCTTGGGGTGGTTGACCGTCTTTTCAGCCGCGTCGGGGCCGGGGATGATCTGGCGCAGGGCCGTTCAACCTTCATGATGGAAATGGTCGAAACCGCCGCGATCCTAAGTCAGGCGACGGATCGATCATTCGTTATTCTGGATGAAATCGGGCGCGGTACGGCGACCTTTGACGGACTGGCCATCGCTTGGGCGGCGGCTGAAAATCTGCATGAAACTATCAAATGCCGAGCCTTGTTTGCGACCCACTATCATGAGATGTCAAAGCTGGAGCAACTGCTGTCGGCCTGTGAGAACATTTCGCTGACCGCCAAGGAGCACAATGGCGATCTGATCTTCCTGCACGAAGCTAAAAAAGGGGCGGCGGATCGCTCTTACGGCGTGCAGGTCGCCAAACTGGCTGGTATGCCGCCACGGGTGGTCGCCCGCGCCCGCGATATTCTGGAGCGGCTGGAATCCGAAAACGCCACCCGGCTTAAGCTCGATGATCTGCCGTTGTTTGCCAGCCTCCAACCGGAGCCGGTCAAAAATGCTGCACCGCAACAACAATCCGAAGCCGAAAAAGCGTTATTGGCGCTAAACCCTGACGATTTAAGCCCCAGAGAAGCCTTAGAGGTCATCTATCGTTTACGGACTCTGGTTAAGATCGAGGCTTAAGTTGCTAAACCTTAGCCGCATAACCACCTGTAGTACATGTTGACCCATACCCACCCGCATCCTTACCAGTTCCGCATCAACGGACAGCTCCTGCGTCAGAAGCTGACGCAGGCCTATGAGGACTCGACGGGCGATGTCTATGATCTCAGGCGGCGGGCCATTGCGATCCTGAAAGAGGCCTGGGATCAGGGCCGCGAAAGCATTTTGGCCAATATCGACCAGGAAAAAGGCGGGCTATCGACTGCCCGTGCCGTGTCGAAATGTGCCGATGAAATCATTAGCGCCCTGTGGGACTTTACCCTGACCCACGTTTACCGCGCCCGCAACCCGACCGAGGGTGAGCGCCTGTCGCTGGTCGCCGTGGGTGGCTACGGACGGGGTGAGCTTGCCCCCTATTCCGACATCGATCTTCTGTTTCTTAGGGCCTGGCGCGAAACGCCGCACTCAGAAAGCGTGATCGAATTCATTCTCTATAGCCTGTGGGATCTGGGCTTCAAGGTAGGCCATGCCTCGCGCACGGTCGATGAAACCCTGAAATATGCAAGGAATGATCACACGATCCTGACCGCCGTGCTGGAGTTCCGGCCCATCGCCGGTGATCTTGATCTGGTGCAGAACCTGAAAGACAAGCTGGCGTCGGACGTTATCCGCAACGGCGCCTATGCCTTTATTGCCGCCAAGCTTGATGAACGTGACACCCGCCACGCCAAGTTAGGCGACGCCCGCTATGTGGTTGAACCCAATGTCAAAGAGGGCAAGGGGGGCCTGCGCGATCTGCATACCCTGTTCTGGCTGGCCAAGTTCTTAGCGGGCACCACGCCGTCACCGGTCAATAAGGGCTGGTTCGCGCTGGAAACCATCCTGACCGATAAGGAACGCACCACCTTCCTCGCCGCCTTTGAGTTTCTGTGGAAGGTGCGCATCCTGCTGCACATCATTTCCGGACGGGGCGATGACCGGCTTGGGTTCGATGTTCAGCCCGAAATCGCCCAGCGCATGGGTTATATCGATAAAAATGGTGAGCCGGCCGTTGAGCGCTTCATGCGCCGCTATTTTGTGGTCACCAAGGAAGTGGGCGCGCTAACCCGCATTTTCTGTACCAAGCTTGAGGCCCAACAAACCAAGCCGCTGCGTAAACTCAGTTACATGATCCAGTCGTCGATCATGTCGCTGGCCAAGCCCGACCATCCGGGCTTTATTATCGACGCGGGCCGCTTAAGCGTGCAATCGCCGGACATCTTCATCAAGTCGCCCGAAGCGATGTTCTCGCTGTTCAAGATGGCTGACCGGCTGGAGCTTGACCTGCACCCGGACGCCTTTACCGCCATCAACCGCAATTTGAAGCTGATCAATCCGGCTTTGCGGCGCGACCCTAAGTCCGCCAAGCTGTTTCTTGATATTCTGGTGCGTGGCAAAAATCCGTACCGCACCTTGTCCCTGATGACCGAGACCGGATTGCTGGGCCGCTATATCCCTGAGTTCGGCCATATCGTCGCCCAGACCCAGTTCAATATGTATCACGCCTATACGGTCGATGATCATACCCTGCGCGCCATCGGCATTATTCGCGATATCGAGACCGGCCGCTATACCGAAGACCACCCGCTGTCGTCGTCGATCCTGCCGCATCTGGCCGACAAAGAGACGCTGTATCTGGCCATGCTGCTGCATGACGTCGGTAAGGGCGGCGAGGACGGTCAGGAAATCGGCGGCGAACGGGCGGCGCGTAAGGCGTGCGAGCGGCTGGGCCTCAAGGACTGGCAGATTGATCAGGTGGCATGGCTGGTGCGCAATCATCTGGTGCTGTCGGATTTTGCGCAAAAACGCGATGTGTCCGACCCTGAAACTATCGCCGCCTTTGCGCGCATAGTCGAAACCCCTGAGCGTCTGCGGCTGCTGCTGGTGCTGACGGTGGCCGATATCCGCGCGGTCGGGCCCGGTGTGTGGAACGGCTGGAAAGGCCAGTTGATGCGCGATCTGCTGCACGCCACCGAGGCCGTGTTCCGCGGTGGCCGTGAAGCTGATGCGGCGGGCTTTGCGCGTGAGAATATCCGCGAACGCTCTGAGGCCGCTCGCAGCCATCTGATTGCCCAAAAGCCGGATATCCGCGACTGGCTGGCCACCATGGAAGATTCCTATGTGGTGGCGTTTAGCGAAAGCGAAGTGCTGGATCATGCCGTGCTGGCGCGCTCGGCCGAGGCCGGTCATCCCTCGGCTCTGGCCTATGTTGACCCCAAGCGCAACGCTACGGCTTTGTCTGTGGCCGCCAAGGACCGGCCCGGATTGTTTGCCGACCTGTCACGGGCACTGGCGAATTTAGGGGCCAATGTCGTCGGCGCGCAGGTGTTCACCTCAAAAGACGGGCTGGCGCTCGATATTTTCTACGTTCAGGATATTCAGGGCCTGCCCTATGGCCACGATACCGAACGCAACCTGAAACTGGCCCAAAGCGCCCTTGAAAAGGCGGCGGTGGGCGGAGCCAAGCCGCTGGAGATGGGCCGCAAACCGCTGGCGGCGCGTATGGCGGCATTTGCGATTGCGCCGACGGTGGTGTTTGACGACGATAGCTGCAATCACGCCACCATTATCGAAGTGTCTGGACGCGACCGCTCCGGGCTGCTGGCGGATATCGTCGACGCTTTAAGTCAGGCGAAGTTGAATATCGCCTCGGCCCATATTGATTGTTACGGGGAGCGCGCGGTCGATGCGTTCTACGTCAATCCGGCCAATGACGATCACGCGCATCTTAACAAGAACCAGAAATCCCTGCTTAAAAAAGAGCTGCTGAAAGTGCTTGATCCGGAGATGAAGCAGACCGGAAAGGTTCTGGCCAAGGCGCGGGCGTCACTCGCCCGCTAACACTATATTCCGAAACGGGAATATTCTTCGGGCACCTCAATGCCATAGAGATAGCCGCCGTACATGGCCATCAGCAGCCAGGTCACATAACCGCCGATACCGACGACCAGCAACAGCATAACCCATGCGGCGGGCCGGTTCTTTTTCTTGAAGATATCAAAGGTGATGCAGCCCATATGGGTAAACAGCGCCATGATCGCCAACCCATAAAAGCCGTACGCCACATACTGCCACGGCCAGACCTGAAACTGAGCGGCGATGAAATAGGCATTGGTGTCGAGATTGAACACATAGCGCGCCACCCCGATCATGGCGACATGCACAATCATAAAGACGGCCATGTAGATACCGGACGCCGCCTGTAGCTGATGGATGATGTCCTTGCGCTCCGTCCAGATGTCGCGGCACAGGGCGTAGCCGGTGATGATCTGTAAGGTCAGGGCCAGAAACAGACCCATCTCGACCACCGGATGGCGGTAGACCAGACGCACAGCGTCCATGAACTGAAGGGCCGCGTCCATGCCCAGCAGCCCCACCAGATGATTTGTCAGATGTAAAATAAGGAAAGCAAAGACCACTGCCCCCGAAGTCTTATGCAGGCTTTCCATCTGTACGCTGCGGGCCCCCGCCCCTCGAAACCGTGCCTCATTTAAGTCTCATTTTCAGTCGGCTGAAAAGGGGTTTTTTCAAAAAACTTATCTAAATCTGATTTTTGTTGCATTCGTGCCGAACTTTAGCGCGTCAGGCGAGTTTTGCGGCACCATTAAGTGACTACCGCGCCTTTCTGACAAAATCGAAAAAGACCGGCGCACAATCGCCCAGCTTTTTTTCTTCATAGCGCGTGGTGACATGATCAGCGGGCGGTAAATTCCACGCGGCCTGACCTTCGGCGGGCCAGATAAAATCCGGACTTTTCAAAAACCGCTCCAGCGTCCAGTCGGCATAGTCGGCCCAGTCGGTCGCAAAGCGCACCCGCCCGCCGTCTTTTAGCACCCTTGCAAAAGCGGCGATGGTATCCGACTGAATAAAGCGGCGCTTATGGTGGCGCGCCTTGGGCCACGGGTCGGGGAACATGATGAAGATGCGCTCGATAAATCCGTCGGGCAACTGGTCTATCAGCGGGCGCACATCCCCGGCGAGCAGGCGGACATTGTTAAGTCCCGCTTCGTCAATATAGCGCAGGGCCGAACCGACACCATTCAAAAACGGCTCCCCGCCCATGATCAGGGCATGCGGATGACGACCGGCCTGGGCGGCCATATGCTCACCCCCACCGAAACCGATTTCAAGCCAGACTTCCGTAGCATCGGCATATTCGGTGCGGGGATCAGCCACGATCCTTGCCACCCGCGCGTCATCCAGCACAATCTGCGGCAAAAGGCTGTCGAACAGGCTGGCCTGACGCGGCTTTAGAGTGCGCGCCTTTATGCGTCCGAATGAGCGCATCGGCCCCCAGGTTGGGGTATCTTGAGATTTGGTGTCGTCGGTCATGCGGCGCTTTTAGGGCCAATTAGTCAGTAATTCTAGGGGGCAAGCCCCCTAGACCCTAAAACTTTCAATTAGGCTCGACTAGAACGCTCCGCGAAGCGCATCCACCAGATCGGTCTTTTCCCATGAGAACCCACCGTCATTATCCGGCGTCCGGCCAAAGTGGCCATAGGCGGTCGTGCGCTCATAGATCGGCTTATTCAGGCCCAGATGGGTGCGGATCGCGCGCGGCGTCAGGCCCCCGATCAGTTCCGGCAACAGTTTTTCCAGCGCCTCAGCATCGACTTCGCCGGTGCCGTGGGTATCGACATAGAACGACAGCGGCTTTGACACCCCAATCGCGTATGATACCTGAAGCGTGCATTTTTTCGCCAGACCCGCCGCCACGACATTCTTGGCCAGATAGCGCAGGGCATAGGCCGCCGAACGGTCAACCTTGGTCGGATCCTTACCCGAAAACGCGCCGCCGCCATGCGGAGCGGCCCCGCCGTAGGTATCGACAATGATCTTACGGCCCGTCAGGCCGGCGTCACCATCAGGACCACCAATGACGAAGTTGCCGGTCGGATTGACCAGCCATTCGGTCTCATCGGTCACCATGCCTTCGGGCAAAACCTCAAGCGCCAGGGGTTTGATAATGGTCGCTACATCTGCGGGGGTCAGGCCATCATGGTGTTGGTGTGACACCAGAATTTTCAGGATACGGCTGGGCACGCCGTTTTCATAAAGCACGGTCACCTGGGACTTGGCGTCAGGCTCCAGAGACTTGGCCTCACCGCTATGGCGGGCCAGCGCCAGACGGTGCAGGATATTATGCGACCATTGCAGCGGGGCGGGCGTTTTTTCTTCGGTTTCGTCGGTAGCATAACCGAACATGATGCCCTGATCACCGGCACCCTCGTCCTTCTCGTCACCGGCATCAACGCCCATGGCGATATCGGCCGACTGCGCATGCAGGTGGCAGGCATAGTCGGCGGCGGCCCAGTGAAAGCCTTTCTGAGCGTAGCCAATGTCCTTAACCGCGTGACGAACCTTATGTTCCAGACCGCCGATGATATCCTCGATAAGGTCGTCACCGGCACGCACTTCACCGGCCAGGATGATACGATTAGTGGTAACCATGGTTTCGCAGGCGACGCGTGCTTCTGGGTCCCGCTCTAAAAAAGCGTCGACTACGACGTCGGAAATGCGGTCAGCCACCTTATCAGGGTGTCCCTCAGAAACGCTTTCGGATGTAAAGATATAGGAAGGACGCATAATGGGCTCCACCGCATGAATAATGTCATAACCATATAAAGATATGTTTATATGAGTTCAAGGCCTATCATGACGCAAATAGGCCCCGCCAGTTGACGGGGCCTATTTGCAGGCTCGAAATGTGCAGACTTTAGACGAATAAAGTTAAGCGTCCTCGTCTTCAGCCAGGGTGCGAACCAGTTCGAGAATACGCCGACGCTGTTTGCTGTTTTTAATGCGCGGAAAGGCTTCGGCCAATTCGATGCCTTCGGTCGTCATCAGGAACCCGTGCACGAACTGTTCAGATTCGGACTCCGAGAACCCTTCGACCGCCTCTGACTGACCATAGCCCTCAAAGAAGTAGGCCACCGGCGCCTTAAGGGCCTTAGAGATTTCATAAAGTTTTGAGGCGCTGATGCGGTTCGACCCGCGCTCATATTTTTGAACCTGCTGGAACGTCAGATCGATAGTTTCGGCCAGACCTTCCTGTGACATGCCCAAAAATTTACGGCGCATACGCACGCGCGCCCCGACATGGAGATCGACCGGGTTAGGAGACCGGTCCGTTTTTGAATTATCGTCCAATTTTTGCCTCTGTAAAAAACTATGCCTGACCTTAAAGGCTTGGGTCACCAGATTTAATCGCTATGAGCCACATACGCCGCTATCGCTTAACTGGTTTTTTTGACCCGCCCTAACAAAGTATTATACGGCAGAAGAATCAAGCTAAAAATTGAAATAAAGATTACATAAATGACATAGAATTTTCCATAGGTGGTTAGTTTTACCGCTTTTGGTATCATTACATCAATGTAACTCGCACGCCCTACCCCAAGTTTAGTTGACGGTATTACTCGACCCAGCGGATCAACAACCACAGATATTCCCGTTGGTGTTGATCTCACCATAGGTAAACCTTGCTCTATAGCCCGATAGGCTGACAGATTTAAATGCTGAATCGGGCCACTTGTTGGGCCAAACCAGGCGTCATTTGAAATATTAACAATCCATTGCGGCCGTTTATCCGGTTTTCCAAAGCTGTAATTACTTTGATCAAGCGTCGGAAACAGTCCCTCATAACAAATAAGCGGCAAAAAAGATGGTATACCATCTACAGTCATCGCTTTTGTTCTGTCGCCGGGCGTGAAACCGTCGCCAATATTGACCAGGTTTTTCACACCAATCTTAGTCAGTAAATTTTCAAACGGCAGGAATTCTCCGAACGGGACTAATTTAAATTTATCGTATGCCGCCACAATGCGCGTTTCATGCGCTTTTTGCTGAATAACCAGCATGGTATTACGCCAGACCATATTCCCGCCCTTATCAAGATCAGAGCGATAGACCCCCATCATCAGGGTTTGATCCGGTTCGAGAAGCCGCGCAAACACCTCTGATGTCCATGAACTGGCTGAGAATAATTCTTCTGCCGAGGCCGGTAACGCCCCTTCGGGCCAGATCACAATATCAGGACGTCGCCCGTAATCCGCACCCGTCGCCGACCATTTGGCATATTTGGGGGTCGCGTGGGTCATGGTCACATAGTCGCGGACAATGCGGGAAAACTCGCTTTCCGTCCATTTGGCCTCCTGACCGATATTGGTTTGCACCAGCCGCACCGAGGTCGTGGACGGTGTGATCTGCGTACTGATCAAACGATACTGACCAAAGGCAAAACAGACCAGTAAGGCCCCCGCCGCGACCATGACCGGCCGATAGCCTTTAAGACCCAGTGCCGGTTTGATGATAGCGACACTGGCAAAGGCCATGACGGTGATCAGGCTCAGGCCGTAAACCCCGACCAAAGCCGCCATCTGCGACAGGGCCGAGCCCGCCATCCAGCCTGCGCCCGCCGGATTCCACGGAAAGCCGGTGAATATCCAGCCACGGATCATTTCAAAGCCACAGAACCACACCGCAAAACACAACAGGCTTTTCACGCCGGATTTGGGCGCGAACTGCGCATAGACTATGCCAAACAGACCCCAGAAAAAGGCAATCATGGCGGGCAGGATCATGACCGCAAACGGGGCCATCCAGCCAAAGGTTTCCGCATCGACCAGAAACGCTTCGGCCACCCAGAAACAACTGATCAGGAAATAGACAAACCCGGCCCAGAATCCGACCGCAAACGCCCGCCTCAGCGGTTTTGGCCCCAGATCGCCATTAAGCACATAAAGCAGCAGGCCGTACCCCAACAGACCCGGCAAAAACCCAAACGGCGGATGAGTCAGCGCCGCCAACGCCCCGGCCAGCGCCGCCAGCCGTTTGGGGCCCAGATAACGCCTTAAGGGCGAAAGCTTTTGGCCGAACGCCGCAATCCGTGTTCGGAGATCCGCTGAAAGCATGTTGCACCCTTATTCGTCTCTGTCGGTATCTTCGGACAATTGCGCCTCAGTCAGCGGATGCAGGCGCAGGCGCTTGATGCGACGGGTATCGGCATCCATGACTTCGATATCAAAGCCCGCGGATTTATGGCGCACCACTTCCCCGCGGCGCGGCACCCGCCCCGCCAGAACGGCGACCAGCCCGCCCAGTGTGTCGACCTCTTCTTCGGTATCTTCAGGGTAAAGCTCCAACCCCAACCGCTCCTCAAGGGTTTTAAGCTCAACCCGGCCATCAGCCTCAATCACGCCCGCCCCATGTTCGATAACATCAAGGGCAGCGTCATCATCATATTCATCATCGATGTCACCGACCACGGCTTCGATCAGGTCTTCCATCGTCACCAGACCGTCGGTGCCGCCAAACTCATCAATGACCATGGCCATGTGGGTGCGCTCGGCCTGCATCCGCAGCAGCAGTTCGTGCGCCTTCATCGACACCGGCACATAGAGCACATCCCGTCTCAGGCGGTGCAGGATCGGCTCGGCCCAGTTCAGCCCTGAGCCGTCGGCATTCTCCGGCGACAGCACCTTAAGCAGGTCCTTGATATGCAGAACCCCGATCGGATCATCAAGGGTTTCGCGAAAGATCGGCACCCGCGAATGTTCGCTCTCGATACAGATCCTGACCACGTCCGCCAGAGTACAAGACACATCGGCCGCCACAATATCCGCCCGCGGCGTCATGACATCGGCCACGCGCAGGGTCTGAAATTCACGGGCATGATTAATGAGGTCGGCGGCGACATCCTTAGCCGGACTGAGGGGGTCCGCGTCGGCGTCCTCAGCGGCGGGTTTGCCCCAGCCAAACAGGGACAGAATGGATTTTTTTGAGGATGTCTGTGGCGATGGACTCGCCGGGTCGTCGGAGCTGGGCATGATGTTAGGCCGTAAACTCATAAATTTCATGATATTGGCGGCTGAAAGGGCTAAATAATGCTAGGAAATCGACGCAGATCAGGGCCGTCCCCTGTTCAAGTCTATTTCCGACGCAGTATGACGCCATTTCGCCGTCCGCAGGATGTGGTCCGTCTGCACGGACTACGGCGTCGTAAAATTTTGAAAATGTAGGCATTTCCAGCAATTTCCCTCCTGGTATCCGCACAAACGGCCTCACACCAATATCATGAAATTTATGAGTTTACGGCCTAAGGATATCAGGTCTCGTCTGTCAAATAGGGATCGGCAATATTCAGGCTTTTGAGGACGGCGCGCTCAAGATCTTCCATCTCCTGGGCCTCCGCCTCAACCATATGATCATAGCCTAATAGATGCAGTGCGCCGTGTATACTGAGATGTGTGACATGGTTGGCCAGAGTCTTGTTCTGCTCCTTGGCCTCACGCACGCAGGTCTCAAGCCCCAGCGCCATGTCCCCCAGATGGGCGATGTCGGTCACGCCTGCAATCTTGGGGGCCGGAAACGACAGCACATTGGTCGGGGCGTTCTTCTGGCGGTACTGCTTGTTGAGATCTTTCATCTCGGCATCGTCGGTCAGCAACACGACGATATCGGCCTGCTGGCTGGTTTCCAGATGCGCAAAGGTCGCCTCAATCGCCGTCTGGATCAGGTGCGGGGCCTCCGGCAGCACGTCGAGCCAGTCTTCATGCTCAACTTCGATATCCACCAAAACCGGACTTTCCATCAGGATTCCTTAAATTCGTTATCATAGGCGCGTACGATCCGCGCCACCAGTTCATGACGCACCACGTCATCGGCGGTCAGGCGCGATACGCCGACACCCTCCAGCCGCCCCAGCAGACTGACCGCGTGGGCCAGACCTGATTCACGCGCATTGGGCAGATCGACCTGCGACGGATCGCCGGTCACCACCATCTTGGAGCCTTCGCCCAGACGGGTCAGCACCATCTTCATCTGCTGCTTAGTCGTGTTCTGGGCCTCATCGATAATGACATAGGCGTTCGACAGCGTTCTGCCGCGCATATAGGCCAGGGGCGCCACCTCAATCTCATTGCGCTCACGCCGCTTGCGCAAACCGTCCGCCCCCAGAATATCGTCCAGCGCCTGCCAGATCGGCATCATATAGGGGTCAACCTTTTCATTCAGGTCACCGGGCAGAAAGCCCAGCTTTTCACCGGCTTCAACGGCAGGGCGTGCGATCACTAGCCGATCGACCGCGCCCTTCATCAAAAGCTGCGTGCCGTGCGCCACCGCCAGAAAGGTCTTGCCCGATCCGGCGGGCCCGAGGCCAAACACCAACGATTTGGTCAAAAGCTGCTGAAAATAACCGGCCTGACCTTCGGTCTTAGGCACGACCGCGCCCTTGCGGCCCATGACGACGACATGGGAATTAGAGTGATGATCGGCCCAGGCCGGGGTCTTACCCATCGGGTTCTGGATCAGTAACCGCACATCGGCCTCAGAGATATCAAGGCCCTTATCAAAGCGTTTTTTGAGGGCTGCAAATATCGCCTTGGCCTTTTGACGGCCCGCCACATCGCCGGTGACGCTTAAGCCCCCGCCCGGTGTTTCGACCAGCACATTATAGGCCGCTTCGATCAGCGCCAGATAGCGCTCATTCGGTCCGGTCAGGGCCAGAACCCCGTCTTCGCTCAGTTCGATAAAGTCGTCAGTTACGGTGCTCAAACAAGTTCCTTAATCAGTTCACCCTGCAAACTGTTATTACCCAGAGCCACAATTTTGACCGGCACGATCTTTCCGATCAGATGGGCGGCGTCTTCGGCAAAGACCGAATGCAGCCACGGCGAGCGGCCAATGCCCTGTTCGTTATGGCGGCCGCGCTTATCAAACAGCACGTCGATGGTGCGGCCCACAAGACCGGCTTTAAAATCCTGCTGCTGCTCGATGATCAGGGCCTGAAGCGCTTTCAGGCGCTCATCGGCAACCTTGTCATCAACCTGACCCGGCATGGCGGCAGCGGGCGTACCCGGACGCTTTGAGTATTTGAACGAAAAGGCCGAGGCGTATTCGACCTGACGGATCAGGTCCATCGTGTCCTCGAAATCCTTATCCGTTTCATCGGGGAAGCCGACGATGAAGTCACCGGACATGGCGATGTTGGGATTGGCCGCCTTGATGCGCGCAATCAGCTCGATATAGCTTTCGCGGCTGTGCTTGCGGTTCATAGCGCGCAAAATCTTGTTCGAGCCCGACTGCACTGGCAGATGCAGGTAAGGCATCAGTTGCGGGATATCGGCGTGGGCGCGGATAAGGTCGTCGCCCATGTCATTAGGATGGCTGGTGGTATAGCGGATGCGGTCAAGGCCATTGATCCCGGCCAGCGCCTCAATCAGACGTGCCAGGGTCGATTCTGCACCGCTTGCGTCCGCGCCATTAAAGGCATTGACGTTCTGCCCCAACAGGGTGACTTCGCGCACACCCTTATCGGCCAGACGGCGGGCTTCGTCCATAATCTGCGCCACGGGACGCGACCATTCCGCGCCGCGCGTATAGGGCACCACGCAGAACGTGCAGAACTTGTCGCAGCCTTCCTGCACGGTAAGGAATGCGGTCGGGCCAGAAACTTCGCGCTCAACCGGCAGCTTATCGAATTTTTCATCGGCCGCAAAATCAGCCATCAGGCGCTCACCACGGGCGCGGGTGGTGCGGGCAATCAACTCCGGCAACTGATGATAGGCCTGCGGCCCGACCACCAGATCAACCGCAGGCGCCCGGTTCATGATCTCAGCCCCTTCGGCCTGAGCGACGCACCCGGCGACGGCAATGGTCATGCGTCCGCCCCCGCGAGCCTCTTTGTCTTCGCGCAACTCTTTAAGGCGGCCAATTTCGGAATAGACCTTTTCGGCGGCCTTCTCACGGATATGGCAGGTGTTGAGCAACACCAGATCGGCATCTTCGGGGGCATCGGACATGACATAGCCGAGCGGGCGCAGAACATCGGCCATGCGCTCACTGTCATAGACGTTCATCTGACAGCCGTAGGTTTTAATATGCAGGCGTTTTTGGCCCGTCGTTTGAACAGCGGGCTGTTCGGGAGATGCGGTTTCACTCATGGGGTGCTTATGAGCGTTTGGGCCTTTTTTTTCAAGAGAGAAGACAGGATTTTATCCACAAGGCTCTATTGAAGCTCCGTGTGTATAGGCGACTTTAAGGACGTCTTAAACCTTTGTGTCTTCGTCGAGCGGTACGCCGTAAAGTTCAAGCTTATGGCCGACCAGCTTGAAGCCCAGTTTTTGCGCCAGGGCTTCCTTTAAGGACTCGATTTCCTGATCGAAAAACTCGATGACCTGACCGGTCTTGATATTGATCAGGTGATCATGGTGGTCGTCACCAGCCTGTTCATAGCGTGAGCGACCGTCACCGAAATCGTGGCGTTCGACCACACCGGCTTCTTCAAACAGGCGCACGGTGCGGTACACGGTCGCCAGCGAAATATGCGGATCAAGAGCAGCGGCGCGGCGATACAACTCCTCAACATCCGGGTGATCGGTCGCCTGAGACAGGACGCGCGCGACGATGCGGCGCTGATCGGTCATGCGCATGCCTTTTTCAATGCACTGCTTTTCGATACGATCCATGAGGACAACGCTCCCGTATTTAGCTTTATTCGACGCGGTTTCAACGCGATAAGCACAGGTTAAGGATTGATGACCGCAAGCGCAAGACAGAATGTCGCAGGCGTCACGCCAAATTCAGCCTCCGGACAGATCAAGCCGCAGCACATGACCATCGACCGGCGGGCCGATGCGGCGACTATAGTAGGATTTACGCTTGCCCACCCGCTCAAAGCCGAGCTTTTTATAAAGTGCCAGTGCGGCCGGATTATCGACCGCGACCTCTAGGAAAATGCTCTCGCATCCGCGCCCTTTCAGGTCATCGATAACGGCGGCCAACAGCGCGGTGGCCAGACCCCGGTTGTGCGCATCGCTACGGGTCGCCAGCGTTAATATTTCTGCTTCTTGGGAAATAAATGACAAAAACATAAATGACTGAATTTCATCATTTATTTTTACGCATTTAGCCAAGGTCGTATTTTTGGACAATATTTCTATAAATTCAGAATCTTTCCAGCCAAAATCGAAATTTTGTTCGTGGATTATAGAAATATCAGGCGTATATTGACCAATATCCTCAATAATCATGCCGGTGGACGCTCCGTATCGAAGCGGACAATCCGTTTGTCGGACACCTTGGCGTCGGGCTCACGAATATAGACCGGTTTAACATCTGAACGGTCTAAATCATCAAATCCCAGACGCGCCATGGCCTGAGTTGAGGGGCAAATCTGCGGTATGACCAAAGCTTGCGGCCAGTATGACCGGACATGATCGCCGCCATTGCCGGTCAGAATCCCCACGTCCGGCAGGGTGTTCGCATAGGCACTTAAGCCCTCATTATCATTAATATTCAATGGTATAGGCGACGTTATGGCGGCCATACCGTCAAAGGCCTGCACATAGACCTGCCCACGTCCGGCCTCGATCACCACCAGACGCCGCGTGTCCGTAAGCCCCTCAAACGCGGCCATCGCCTCTAAGGTTGAAAAGCCGCGTAAAGCAACGCCCGCGCCTTCGGCTAGACCTTTGGCAAAGGATAAACCTACCCGAAGCCCGGTAAATGACCCTGGCCCCAGCGTCACACAGACACGATTAAGGGCTTTTGGATTAATTCCAGCTTTATGGAAACAATTCCAGATTTGCGGGCCGATATGTTCCTGATGGCCACGGTTCATCAGTGCGGTATCATCATAAAGGCATGTCAGGCCATTCGGGCCGTTTTCATAGAGTCCGACCGTGCAGGCACCGACCGAGGTATCGACAACCAGTCCCAGCACCTAAAGCACCGACTCCACATGCTTTACTTCGGGGACATAGTGCTTCATCAGCGATTCAACACCCTGTTTCAAGGTTGCCGATGATGACGGGCACCCCGAACAGGCCCCGCGCATATGCAGCCATAATGTCCCGCTATCTTCATCAAAGCGATCAAACTCGATATCGCCCCCGTCCTGAGCCACCGCCGGACGCACCCGCGTATCGAGCAGTTCCTTGATCTCGGCCACGATCTGACCCAGTTCGCCCTCATAGACGACCGCGTCCTTTTCGGCCTCGGCTTGCGTCAAAATTGGCTTGCCGGAACTATAGAAATCCATGATGGCGGCCAGTATCGGTGCCTTGATTTGCGCCCAGATCAGTCCCGATTCCGGGTCACGGCGCACGGTCAGAAAATCATGGCCGAAATAGACGCCCGATACGCCGTCAATCTGAAACAGGGCCAAAGCCAGCGGTGATTTTTCCGCCTCAGTCTCAGTGCGCAAATCCAGTGAGCCGCCGCTTAAAACCTCACGGCCGGGGATGAACTTGATGACGTCGGGATTAGGCGTGGCTTCGGTTTGGATAAACATGGGCAGTTCCTATGATTAACCGGTAGATGGCCCTAAAGCGCCCAAAAAACAAGCCCCATCAGACCAGATCAAGAATCGCCGCCTCATCCAGATCGCCCGGCACGATGGTGATCGGTATGGGCCGCCCCCCGCCGAGACTGGCCACGCCATCACGCATCAAGCTGGAGATCAGCGGCCCCGGATCCCGGCCCGAAGCCGACGCCAGCACCAGAATTTTCAAGCCGCGATCCTCAGAGATCAGGGCCTTGATGGCATCACGCACGGCCCCGATCTTGATAATGATTTCCGCCGGATGGCCCGATTTAACAGCGGCAATATCGGCCAGTTTGGACAGCAGGGACTCGGCCTCAGCCCGTTGTTCGCGCTCGATCTCATCGCGCACACCGGCCCATTGGGTGTAGTCGGTTTCCGGCAGAACCCGCAGCAAGGTCACCACCCCTTGGGTCGCTTTCGCGCGCCCGCAGGCATAGGTGAGCGCGGCCTGAAACTCAGGGGAATCGTCGGCAATAATCAAAAATTTGCGCACGAAGGGGCCCTATAACCTGTTGATCCATTCCCTGAGCACCGCATTGACGATGGTCAGCTTGGCAAAACTCCAGGAGGCGGCGGCCCCCTGAGTGGATTGCTCGATATCTTCTATCATCTGACGGGCCGGATCAATAAGCGCTTTGTGCGCCTCAGCCCAATCGGCCAGTTGCGCCGCGGGATGGTCAAGCGCCGGACCACTTCCTAAAATCGCCGCCACAACGCTTTTGTGCTCCGCCAGCAGGTCTTCGGTCAGGCGGCGCAGGGCCATGCGGTCCCACGGATCGGCGCTGAACAGCTCATTCGCCCCGGCCCGCAGGCGATCAAAGCCAAACCGCTCACCGGCCAGATAATAGAGCCGCGCCACCGCCTTAAGGTCAAAGCCATGCTTTACCGACAGGTCGATAATATCCGTAGCGCTGGTGAACGAGCGCAGATAGGCGATCCGGCCCGCCAGGGCTTCATCCGCACCCGCCGCTTTGAGGCGCTCAAGTCGGCGCGCGACATTGCCGCTGTCATACACACTGATCAGATCAGGCCCATGGGCCAACAATTCAGAGACACCGGCCTGATAATCTGAGACCAACTCATCAACCGCCTTACCTTCTGTGCCGAACCGACGCGCCAGCCAGTAGGTTTGCCGGCGCAGGAACAGGGCGATTTCCTGATAGAGCGCGGTCTGGGCCGACGCCGGAATGATATTATCCAGCGCCGAGACCTGATCCCACAAGGCATTAAGGCCAAACAGCCGCCGCGCCCCTTCAAAGGCCAGCACAAACGTCTTCGCATCGACACCGGCGGATTTCATCAGCCGGGCCGGGAAGCTGGCACCGGTCATATTGACGATATCGTTGGCCAGAACCGTACTGATGATTTCCCGCTTCAGACGGTGGCCGTTGATTTCAGCGACATAGCCATGCAGGGCGTGCGGGAAATAATCGATCAGCATCCGCTCAAAGGCCGCATCATCAGGCGCCGATGAGGCCACAATATCATCAAACAAAACGATCTTGGCATAGGCGGTCGTGACCGCCAGTTCCGGCCGGAACAGCCCCTGGGACTGGGCCTTACGGGCTTCCAGCGCCGCATTGGACGGCAGGCCCTCGACCTTGCGATCCAGTTTCCCGCGTTTTTCAAGCCCCGACATGAACATCTGGGCCGCGCCATTATCGGCAAAGGCGCTGGCTTCCTGCAGGGTCAGGGCCAGGGTCTGGCGGTAATTATGCTGCAACACATGGGCTGCAACATCATCGGTCATCGAAGCCAGCAGTGCATCGCGCTCCGGCATGGTCATACGGCCATTGGTGACCAGTGAGCCCAGCAGAATCTTGATATTGACCTCATGGTCGGAGCAATCGACGCCCGCCGAATTATCAATCGCGTCGGTATTGAGCCGCACCCCGTTTTGCGCCGCCGCGATCCGGCCGGCCTGGGTCATGCCAAGATTAGCCCCCTCCCCGATCACCTTAACCCTCAGGTCGGTGGCATCGATGCGGATGGCGTCATTGGCCTTATCACCGACCTCAAGATGGGACTGGGCCGGGGCTTTGATATAGGTGCCAATGCCGCCGAAATAGAGCAGTTCGGTCTCGGCCTTAAGGATGGCTTGCATCAGATCGAACGGAGAGACCGCATCGGCCTCGATCCCCAGCAGGGCCTTGATTTCCGGCGTCAGGTCGATCGATTTCAGGCCGCGCGAAAAGATGCCGCCGCCTGACGAGATCAGGGATTTATCATAGTCCTGCCAGGAGGAACGCGGCAGGGCAAACAGCCGTTCCCGCTCGGCAAACGAAACCGCCACATCCGGATTGGGATCAATGAAAATATCACGGTGATCGAAGGCCGCGACCAGCTTGGTCTGGCGCGACAGCAACAGGCCATTGCCGAACACATCGCCCGACATGTCGCCCACACCCACGACGGTGAACGGTTCAGACTGAATGTCTTTGCCCAATTCGCGGAAGTGGCGCTTAACCGCCTCCCACGCTCCGCGCGCGGTAATGCCCATCGCCTTGTGGTCATAGCCGACGCTGCCGCCCGAGGCAAAGGCATCGCCCAGCCAGAAGCCGTAATCGGCTGACACGCCATTGGCGATATCCGAAAACGTCGCCGTGCCTTTGTCGGCGGCCACCACCAGATAGGGGTCGGGCTCATCCCACATGACGACCGAGGCCGTATGCACAATCTCACCCTTGGGGCCGATATTGTCGGTCAGGTCGAGCAGTCCCGACAGGAAGGTTTTATAGGCGCGAATGGCCTCATTGCGGATGGCATCGGGCGTGCCGCCCTTGGGCAGGGATTTAGGGAAGAACCCGCCCTTGGAGCCGACCGGCACAATGACGGCGTTCTTGACCTGTTGCGCCTTAACGAGGCCCAGCACTTCGGTACGGAAATCATCCTTGCGGTCGGACCAGCGCAGCCCCCCGCGCGCCACCGGCCCGAACCGGAGATGAATACCATTGACATCCGGCGACCAGACAAAGATTTCGCGGAACGGCTTGGGGTCGGGCAGGTCGATCAGGTCACGGCTTTTGACCTTGAACGAGATATAGGTTTTCGGCTGGCCATCGTTATTCAACTGATAATAGTTGGTGCGCACCATAGCCCCGATCAGGGCCGCCAGACGGCGCAGCACACGGTCTTGCTCAAAATTGGATACGGTTTGCAGCAGGGTATCGATGCGCGTTCTGGCCGCCTCAACCTCGGTTGTGCGGGCCGTAACATCACCGCTTGCGGGATCAAATTTCAGCTCAAAATAGCGCCACAGGGCTTCGGTCACGTCGCGGTTTTCACGCAAGGCCTGCTGCTGCACCCCGGGCGACGGATCAAGGCCCGATTGCTGGCGGTAGAGGCACAAGGCGCGCAGCAAGGCGGTCTGACGCCAATCCGCCCCCGTCACCAGCAGGGCGTTAAAGCCATCGTTTTCGGTCAGCCCCTGCCACAGGGCCAAGGCCCCCTGCTCAAAGCGCTGCTTGAAGGCAGCGAAATCCGTGATCTTTGTCGGCGAATGGACGATGAATTCGTGTACCCAGAAATAGGTCTTACCGTCCGGCCCGTCGACAATGACCTCGCTACCGTCTTCTTCGAGGGTTTTCAGGCCCATATTGTCAAGGATCGGCAGGATATCCGACAGGGCAATGGCCGTGCGGGCGCGCTGATAAAGCTTAAAGGCAAACTGGGTTTCTGAATCCTCCAGCCGCTGATAGGCGCGCAAATTGAGCGGCGATGACGCCTCCAGCCGCGACAGATACCAGATGTCCTTAACGGCTTCATAAGGGTCATAACGCTCCTGATAGCCGCTCGGTAAGGCCCGCGCCCAGGCATGCCAGCGGATATCGCCTGGAAAGGCGTCCAGCCCCAATAGGGTTTGCGGGTCACCGTCGTGAACCAGAGCCTCAACCTTTTGCGGCCACGCCCGCGTCAGGTTTTCGATATCGGTTTCAAGGTCGGACACCGACGGATCGAAATGATCGCCCGGCGTCACGCCGATAATGTAGTGCAGGCACGACAGCAAACTGTCGCTGACATAGGGATAAACCGCCGACACGCGCCCCATAAAGGCATCGGCCAGACGCGTCCCGATTTTTTGGTGCAGGACGACCTGATAAAGCTCACGCGGGATGTATACCAGCACAGAGATAAAGCGGTCAAACGGATCAGGGCGGGTAAATATCCGCACCCGCGGCCGGTCCGACAGGTGCAATATACCGCGCGAAATGCGCAGCAAATCCGCCGCCTCCATCTGGAACAGTTCATCGCGCGGATAGGTCTCAATGATGTTTTTCAGGCGCTTATCGGCATAGCCGCCGTTATTGAAGCCAATGACCTTGGATTGGGTCAGGACATAATCGGCCTTTTTGCGGATCAGCGGCACTTCGAATGCCGGACGATCATAAGCCTCAGAGGTGAACAGGCCGACAAAACGCACTTCACCGGACGGTTTGCCATCCTCGCCATACCGCTTGATGCCAATATAGTCCATGTAAACCCGGCGGTGGACGCGGGATTTAAGATTGGCCTTGGCCACCGTCACTGGCTCAGAGTTTTCAAGCTGATTGAGAATTTGCGCGCTTAGAACCGCTGGCTCCGATGAGCGGCGCAGGATCGGACGGTCGGCATCACGCAAAATGCCAAAGCCTTCCTGCAGCAGGTTAAGCGGCCCCTCCTGCGTATAACCGCCATCGGCGTCACGCGGATAGACATAGCCCTTGGCGCCTAAGAAGACGAAGTGGTTGTTTTGCACCCAGCGCAGAAAGGCCAGGTTTTCATCCAGTATGGCCGGATCGATTTTAGCGTTTAAACCCTCCAGCGCCTCGATTTCATGGGCCAGCAACTTGAGCATACGCGGGAAATCCAGCACCGCCAGCCTCAGATCATTCAGGGTCTTATCGACCCCCTCCAGAATCCGGCCATGAACCTCCGTCGGCTGGCGCTCGACAAACACCATGATCATCGATTCTTTGCCAGATTCGCCTTCAACCCGGCGGCCCGTATCGTCGCGGTCAACCGCCACGACCGGATGGAACATCGAACGGATCGACACGCCCTGATCGATCAGCTCGCCCATCAGGCTTTCGACGATGAAGGGCGCATCCGACTGAATGACGCTTAAAATATCATAGCCGCCCGCCGCCGTAAGACGGGTCAGCACCTGATTGCCGCCTTCGCGGACATCGCCCATGGCCCAGAATTCGGCCAGATGGTGCGCCAGATCAGCGGGGGCGAGATCGGACAGTTCTTCCGGATCGTAATCCTCAACAATCTGGTGGACAAAGGCACTTTGCGCCGGGATAAGCTGCTCAGGCGGCACGCCAAGGGCCGCAGCAAAGGCGGCGATCAGTGCAGGCCCTGCTCCGCCCTCATCCAGCCTGGCTTCATCCTGTCCAGTCGTTGCGGGGCGGCGGAGGGCATTGTCGTCCATATTCGGTCTGCCTTAAGTCAAATCAGAGGGCGTTTGGCGCGGGATGATGATCCACATTTCTTAACAAAACAATCCCCTAAGACCCATCACCCAGACCGTGCGCCGTTCACATCTACTTCACCGGCTCGACTATCGGCTGGCTTGCCTGTTCGGCCCCGACACCCAGATGATTCAGGATATCTGAGATGCGCGCCGTCACGAACCGGATCGACGAATCGGCGACACCATAGGGGATCATGATCCACTCACCCGCCCGCATACCGCCGCAGGTATAGACCACGTTCGGCACATAGCCTTCGCGGGTTTCCTCATCCGGCGACAGCAAGGGCACGGTTGAGCGCGCAATGACCTTGCGCGGGTCGTGCCTGTCAAGCAGGGCCGCCGCCAGCGAATAGCGCCGCATGGCCCCGACGCCGTGGGTCAGCAACAGCCAGCCCTCGTCCAGTTCGATCGGTGAGCCGCAATTACCCATCTGCACCAGTTCCCACGGATAGACCGGCTCAATGAACCGGTCGCCATAGTTCCACACCGTCAGGTCATCGCTCTCCAGGAAATACAGGCTTTCGTGATCAAGACGGCCAATGGCGGCGTAACGGCCATTGATCTTACGCGGGAACAGCGCCAGCCCCTTATGGCGGGCGGCCTCACCGCGAAACGGCGACAGGCGGAAGGTCATGAAATCATCGGTTTCAAACAGCTCACACCCGATCTCACGCCCGGAATAGGCGGTGTAACTGCCGACATAGGTCGAGCGGCCATTCTCATCTTGAAAATGCACCATGCGCAGGTCTTCAATCCCGTTGGCCTGAGCGCGGGTGATCGGAAAAATCACGGTCGAGGAAATATTACAGGCGGCATGACGGCGCAGTTCCACCGGCCCGTCCGCACCAAAATCCCTGGCCGGAGAGGCGGCGACCACAAAATCGCTTTCGTCCTTAAGCTCGATATTGCCGTCGGTACTCAGCACACCCTCACGGAAGGAGATGGTCGAAATATGTCCTTCGCCCACCGTCCGCAGCGACATGATAAAGCGCACATGGCCTTCCGCCATGGCCGACTGATCCGGGTGCGGCACAACCGACGGGTTCATGACGGCGGCGGCTTCAAAACTGTACTCATGGGAAAAATAGGCCCCGATCAGCGCCCGGTGATCGTCATCCAGATTATCCATACCGCCGATCAGTTGCTGAATCTGATTGAAGCGGTCGATGAAGATTTCACGGGTTTGCCAGTGCCGGCCCTGAAAGTCGCGGTTCACATTGGCCAGCTCCGCCTGACACTGCTCCCGCGTCAGGCTGACAAGCTGGTTGCAAATCCGGTGAGCACGCGATGCGCTGCCCTGCGCCGACCCGGTCGGCTGCACCGAGATTGAGAACGGACGCAAGACGACGCGCTCAGGATTGGCCGTCAGCACGATCGGGCTGTGGTTAAGATTGGTCATTGGTTGTCCCCGTACTGTGTTCACTTAAAGGTTGGCCATCATGGCAGTCCAGCTCAGGTGATAGGCCAAAAGTGACTCCGCCCCCTGATTCTGGTTGCAGCCTTCCGGCGTCAGGCCGTCAAAGCAGCCGCCATCCGCAGTAATCAGCGACAGGCCGTGATCGTTTTCGCCGTGGAACCACGCAAACGCCCGAAACGCTTCGTCCTTCCAGCGCGTATCCTGTGTTACCCGCCACGCTGTCAGGCAGGCATTGAGGGTCGCCTGCACCTCCAGCGACTGCTGATCAAATAGCGCCACGGTCTGGCCGCCCTGATCAAAGCGCGAGGTCGGCACGGGTCGAAAATGACCGCCTTTGCTGCAGGTCTGCTGCGCCATCAGCCACGACAGAGCCTCCGTCCCCTCATCAATCAGGCTTTGATCGCTTAAGGTTTCGCCGGCCAGAATAAGCCCTTCCGGCAGGCGGGCATTGTCATAACTCAAGGTAGGCTCAAACCATGCATGACTACCGTTGCTATGGTCGCTTAGACCGTTGCGCAGCAACCGGCTCAGTTCACGGATGCGGGCGCGGATATCGCCTTCATCCCCGACTTGGCCAAGGGCGCGCGACAGCACCCGGATCAGTATGGCGCGCGAGCGCTGCGACGTCCAGTTTTCGCTCTGAGGGATAACGCGCTGCGCCAGTTCCTTGGCCCATAACCTTAAGTCATCAGGCAGGTTTGAGCGCACCGTGTCGATCAGGGACTCCAGCGTGCGCGCACAGCAATCGTCCGATCCGCCGTCATCCAGCCAGTGACGGCCATAGTCCATGAAGTTGCGGAACCGCTCACCCGTCCAGGCGTGATTGACAAAGGCGGCGTAGGTATAGGCCAGCCGGTCACGGGTCGCACTTTCTTCGACCCACCCCGATTGCAGGGCGATCAGCGACAAAGCGCGGCAATTATCATCGGTGCAGTAGCCATGGTTGCGATCGGCCAGCCGGAACTTGCCGTGCTGAAAAATGCCGCAGTCATCGCTCATGCGCTCAATGGCTTCCCACGACGGCGGATGGGTCAGGTAATCGCGGGGGCGCTCAGGCTTTATGGGCACGCCTGCGATGTTTCCGGCCGCGATCTTTCCGGTGTCTATATCGGCGGCGGCGCGGTTGACATAAGAGTCCGCAACCGCACTCCAGCGCGACGGGCGGGCATAGTCATAGGCGCGCTGAGACATGGCGGCGCGATGCTCGTCCGAGGTCAGAAGGTTGGAGATTTCGCGCGCAAAGGTCGCGCTGTCTTCAAACGGGCAGATGATCCCAACCCCGTCCGCCAGCGCCTCTGCCGCATGCCAGTACGGCGTCGACACCACCGGGCGGCCCAGCGCCAGTGCGTAACTTAAGGTCCCCGACGTGATCTGGGTTTCGGTCAGATAGGGTGTCACATAGATATCGGTCGCCTGAAGAATATCGATCAGTTCGGCATCATCCATAAAGCGGTTCACAGAGACGATGTGATCCTCAACACCCAACTGCCGCGCCATATCCATCAAGCCCTCACGATAGGCTTCGCCCTGAGCGGCCACCAGATGCGGATGGGTGGCACCTACGATCAGATAACTTAAGTCCGGCGTGCTATCGAGAATATCCGGCAAGGCCCTGATGATGGTCTCTATGCCTTTGTTAGGCGACAAAAGGCCAAAGGTCATAAGGGTTTTTTGCCCGCCCACGCCGAACACTTCTTTAAATCGCTCCGTATCCCCCAGCGGGCGCGACGGCGCGCCATGCGGGACCACAAGGATCTGGGCATCGGGCACCTTATAGACCTCGCGCAGGATTTTCGCCCCGCGCTCGGCCATGGTGATCAAGGTCGATGATACGCGGATCAGCGCCGCCATGACGCGCTTCTGGTCGTCATTGGGCGTTTCCAACACCGTATGCAGGGTCGTCACCACTGGCATATTCAGGCGCTCAAGACATTCGATCAGGTATTCTCCGGCCGGGCCGCCGAAAATGCCAAACTCATGCTGCACGAACATCACATCGATACCGTCCGCATTAAGGCTTGCCGCCAGACGGCGATAGGCCTCCGGGTCGTTCTGCGCAATCTGGTCGGTGACCACGTCCGGATAGTCATAGGCACCATTCGGATCATTCATGGCAATCACCCGCCAGCCGGCCTTGGGTAAGGCGCGCGACAGGCAGGCATACATATCGCGGGTAAAGGTCGCCAGCCCGCACATACGCGGCGGAAAATTACCCATAATGGCCGCGCGGCGGATTTTAGGGGCAGACTGCGCCCGTTGGCTGGATTGCGGTGCCACCACCGGTAAATCAGCTATTTCAAAGGCCATATCCGATGACCCCACTCCCACAGTCTGTTCTTGCAGCATGATCCGACCTCAAATATGAAATGAACGCGCACCTCCACCGGCTGACAAACCGGGTTTGTCAGGTAAAATTCCAGTATCTTGAAGTAGGGTCCGGCGTAAATACGCCGCCTTTAACCGCAAACAACTTAGTAACGGTGGCTGGCACAAATTGTACGTTTAATACCTGTGCTATTTCCCATAAGAAAGCCATGGTAATTATAAAAATCAACCGTCAGGAACGCATTAAGACCTTAAAACACCGTCTGTTCACGATGTTTTGAGCCGGCAGGGGCTCGCCCCTGCACCCGTAACGTGATGCAGACGGACAAGTCGGCGCCTTTTTCTCCTCCCTATCGAGCCTTGGGCGAAGATGGGGGGGGTGGATCGGCGCGTGAGCGACGAGACGGAGGGGTACAGCGCCGCCCTGGTGTCCACCACCGCTCATGGGTATAAGGTCTGTGCACTGGCACTGTCTGCGCCGCCACCTCCGTCTGCTGCGCTACGCTTGCAGCCACCTCCCCATGCCTATGGCACGGGGAGGAGAAGAGAACTTATCCCCTCAGTTCGCAATTCCCCCCATGCTTAGGGGATGACATCCGACCCGCACACAGCTGAACGCTACACGCCGCAAGAGCGGCGCGCGCGTCTGCGGGCCTTTGCCGACCGGATGCTGGAGCGGTTGGGCGATCTGCCGTCGCCGGGCGATGTACCGGAACTGGAGCAAATGACGCGCACGGGCCTATTGATAGAGCGCATCTACGCCCGCGTCGATGCGTCAGAGCGCACGGAATCTAAACAACTCACCCCCGAAGAGGTCGCCCGCAGCCGCGAAGAGCTCGGCCTGAAGCTGGCGGCTTTGCGCGAAAACCATGAGACGGTGTGCGCGAAACTGGCCCCAAAACTCCGCCCCAAAATCGAGCCTGTTTCGGAGGCGCAAACCCTCACACCCGATGAGCTGATCACGCGCATCAAGGGCCTTGATTTGTCGGAACCCGATTTTGGTTCTGAGATTAATGACGACCTTGATGATGATCTGTTGGACGAGGCAGAGGAGGCGCCGAAATGCCCGCCGCGTCTCGATCCGAAAACCGGCCTGTTGTGGCTGGATGAGCGGACGATTCTGGCCACGCAGCATCCGCCGTGGTTTGAGGCCGAAGGCGGCGAGATGTACTGGCGCGTCGCCCGCGGTGAGGTCAAGCTGGTCCTGCCGGAAAGTGTTCCGAGTGTCATCACCGACAGCAGTTAAGTCCCAAAAGTTCGCAAGGCCCCCCTCTGTCACTTCGTGACATCTCCCCCGGTACACCGGGGGAGTATAAGAAAATTATACCTCCCCGGCGCGCCGGGGAGGGGGACCGCTTTGCGTAGCAAAGGGGTGGTGGGGGCTCTTCCAACCACCCGTAACCCTCAGCCCTTCACGCGGTCAATCAACGCCATGGCCGCCGCCGGATTAAGCACCTTATGGCCGCTGATGACAAAGGCATAGACATCGCGACCCTTGCTATCGGTCGTGCGCTCAACCGCGTCGAGATCATCCGGCACCTTCCCGGCGGCATAGGTTTTCAGCCGCGTCGCCCAGGCATCAAGTTCGGCCTCGCTATAGCCTTTCGCCTCGCCTTCCCGCGTACCCATCAGACGCAAATAGACAAACGGCGCGGTCACATCGGCGATTTGCGGAAACTCCGAGTCCGCCGCCGTGATCACCGCGACGCCGTAGTGGCGCGCCATCTGCACAAATTCCGCGCAGCGAAAGCTGTCATGGCGGACCTCAACCGCGTGCGTCAGATCGATGCCGTCATGACGTTTGGGCAATAGTTTCAGGAACCCCTCGAAATCCACCGGGTCGAACTTTTTGGTGGCCATGAACTGCCAGTTGATCGGCCCCAGTTTGTGCTTAAGCTCAGTGATGCCAGAGGTGATGAACTTTTCGATCGACTCACCCGCTTCGCTCAGCACGCGCCGGTTGGTGGTGTAGCGCGACCCTTTGAGCGTAAAGACAAAATCCTCCGACGTCTCTTCAAACCATTTGATGTAGGACGCCGGTTTCATAGACCCATAATAGGTGCCGTTGACCTCAATCGCCGTCATCTGGCGTGCGGCATATTCCAGTTCACGCTTCTGGGCCAGACCGTCAGGATAAAACGGCCCGCGCCAGTCCTCATAGGTCCAGCCACCAATGCCAATGCGGATTGTTCCGGTCATGATGCGTATCCTGCTGATGATGTGTAAGGATACGGTGGCTGGTGCCGTTCGTAAAGCGGGCGCTAATCGATCAGAGCCGCATCGGTCAGCATCAGCCCGATCAACTGGGTCAGATCATCGTCGCCAAAGGGTTTGGGCAGTTGCGCATCAATACCCATCTGGCGGCTCATGCTTAAGGCCCGCGCCCCGCTGATCCGGCCCTCAACCCCGGCCGACATGGCCACCACCTGAATGTGCGGAAAGGTCTGTTTGATACGGTGCATACCGCGCAGACCGCCGGTGCCGCGCATGATGACCTCACACAGCACCAGATCGACATGGACCATATCGACGCGCTCAACGGCACTATCGACATCGGCAAAATCACTGACGCGGTAGCCGCCCGTCTCCAGAACCCGCCGGATGTGCGCCCTTATCCCGGCATTACCGTCGATAACCACAACGTGTTTACGTGGCACAGCCTGTCCCGGTACGGCAAAACAGGTCTCAAAAATGTGACAGACATGGTTCGGCGCGAACGGTTTACGCAGGACAAAGTCCGCCGCCGTCTGGCGCGCCCGGTTCAGCGTCGTCTCTGTGGCCTCATGGCCGCCCCCCGCCGTCATCAGGATCAGAGGCGCCCCTTTGGTAAAGGTTTTCATGCGGGTGACATGGGCAAGCGCGTCATAGGCGCCCACAAACACGTCCAGAAACAGCGCCTGAATAGTCCGTCCGCGGGCTTTTCGGGCGCTCAGCACATCATAGGC
Source organism: Asticcacaulis sp. SL142 (assembly GCF_026625745.1). NCBI lineage: Bacteria > Pseudomonadati > Pseudomonadota > Alphaproteobacteria > Caulobacterales > Caulobacteraceae > Asticcacaulis > Asticcacaulis sp. SL142. Next base: position 2,413,854 of record NZ_CP113061.1, read on the forward strand.
TTCCTGCAGGGTCGGGCAATGCCGACAGGCCCAGCCCTGAGCCTCGATCATGCGCGATATGATGTGCGCCTGCGCCAGGCTATCCTCAACAATAAGCGCTTCCGGTATGCCGGCTGTATCCTCTGGTCTGTTTAACGACGCCATTCATTGCCTCCTCATGCGTACATTGGTAGACACGGGCGGGGGGCTATGGGTTAAATGCGTGATCACAAACGCACCTGATTCGACATACGGTGTGTATAGAACCTGTGAGGTGTGGGGGGTAAGCTTTGGACGGCCAGGTTGATCGCAGCGGCGTTGCGCACATAATTCACGAAGCCCGCGAACTTAGTGTCCACCCTGAGTTTGACACGGCCCTGATCGAATATACCTCTGATCTTATTCAGTTTCGCAAAAGCCAGCGCCACCTCAATAAGATTATTGCCCAGCAGCACAGGTTCAGAATTATCGGGTATCTGCTGCACCGGCACGCGGTGAAATGGCTTAACGACCAGCGCGGCGGCGTAACCTATACTGAGTTAGCTCAGGCCTGCGCCACCTATGACAGCAGCCCCCGCCACCTTAAGACCATGCTGGGGCTGATGCAGGTGGTCGGCTTTGTTAAGGTCGAGCGTGATCCTGATGATAACCGGCGTAAATTCTATGTGCCGACCGATCGTCTTATGCGATTTGTTCGTAAGCGGGTGATGTGCGCCGCCATCAGCCTTGATATTCTGCACCCACGTCTGCGCTGCAGCCAGATTCTGATGGAAGATAAAATGGCTGTTGTCCGGCTGTGGGCCACGGGCGGTTTTGAGTTTGCCCTAGGCCCCGCTATGAATGAGGCCCTGCCGGTGTTTTTTCCGTTCTTCCGCGGACGGGAAGGGGGTGCGCCCCTGACATTTGCCCTTATGTACGCTCACTTTAACGGTTGTGAGTGCCCCAGCCGCTCAGCGATTGCCGCGCAGTTCGGGTTGTCGAAAACCCAGGTCACAAATCTGGTTCACGAAGGCGCTGAGTTAGGGCTTTTCACGCTTGATGCCAAGGGTGCGCCTTCGCCCACAACGCTAATGCACGAGAGCTACCGGCAACTGGTGTCGATTGAACTGGCGTTCTTTGCCCGCCACATCAGGGGGTTTCCCTCAGCCTAAGCGGGGCTCCGTCCCCTTGGCCGCGCCGCTGGTGGCGGCTGAGCGGAGTGATTCAATTGAAATCATTCCGCTCTAGTTATAATCAACCGGAATGGGCAGATACATCAGATAGTATTCGAGCAGACCCGACACCTTATAGGGTTCGGTTGCATAGATATACCCATAGGCCGCCACCGCCATAACGATCACACTCACTAGGGCCAATGTCACAATCTGCGCCAGACTAAACCTGCGGCCTGATGTCGTATCACGGCCCATATCGGTTTGAATAATCTCGGTCGGACTGGTGCGAAAAGCGCCGAAATCAATGCCCAGATCGCACTCACTGATCACACGGCTACGCACCCGGTCATTCGTCCCGCGAAACAGAGACCCTGAGACGATGTCGCTAAAACGCCCGAAGCCCAGGCCATTAAGCGGGCTGTCGATATCGGCGCGGTCGATGCTGAGGTCGTGCTTCATGATCAAACTCCGGTCACCACAAATACTGATGACCATTGTCCTACGGCCCGTGCCTGAAATTCTATATGGGTTTATGGTGATGACTTTATAAGAAAGCGGTAATATCGCCTTCGCTGCCGCAGTGGACAAACACCCTAAGGTGTGGCCACTATCGCAAAGGTGTAACTTTACACAGAGCCTGCGAGCTGCCGATGATCCCGTCTTACGGTTTAAGCCTGACCCACAGCCTGCTGGAACATCTGGGGCAGGCCATTGTCATGGGTGCCTATGACGCCACGCCATTTCCGACCGAGGCGGATATCTGCACCCGCAACCACACCAGCCGCACCGTAACCCGTGAAGCGCTAAAGATGTTGACCGCCAAGGGGCTGTTGAGTGCGCGCCCGCGGCTGGGCACCAAGGTCGAACCACTCAGCCGCTGGAACCTGCTCGACCCGCAGGTGCTGCGCTGGCTGACGCGGCGCCCCCTGACGCCCGAACTTATCCTTGAGTTCAATCAGGTGCGTTTGGCTTTTGAGCCGATGGCGGCGCAACTGGCGGCCCGTCACGCCGGACAGGGACGCGACCCGGCGGCCTTACAGAGCATCAAACAAAGCCTCGACCTGATGATCCGCCATCACAATGACCGGGCCTTAAGCATCCGTCACGACATCGAATTCCACGGCCACATCCTGGAGGCGTCGGGCAATCCGTTTTACCGCCAGTTACGCCCCCTGATCGATACGGCGCTGACCCTGTCGATCAGCCTGACCAGCCTGGCGCGCGAGCCGTCCGACAGTCACAATGACCATGTGCGCGTGTACACTCTGATTGAGGCCGGTGACGGTGCGGCCGCCGAAGCCCTGATGCGCGATCTGATCACCAAGGCGATCGCCGTGATTATTGAGGAAACCCCGAGTCTGTCCAGACGAACCTCTTAAGGTTGGGGCAGACCGCGATTATAGAGGGTCGCGGGGCCGACATCGACAGTCTGGGCCTGACCGGCCAGATAAACAACCAGATTGGCCTCACCGGCCTTAAAGTCGTGAGGGGCAATGCCGGTGACGGTAAATTCCTGCCATTGGGGCGTCAGGATGAGATGAAGCACCTGCATGGAGGTATACGGAGAGCGCGCGTTCTGAAGCTTTAAGGTCGCCCGGCCGGTATCTTGTCCTTGCGTTGCGCGATCCAGCCGCAGCCACACCCGCCCTTCGATGCGGTCGCCACGCTGGATTGGCTTTGCGGTGTTGGTATGAACCAGCACATTCCACGGGTCATGACCAGCCTTAGGCACCTTAACACGGAGCGCCCGGTGGCCCGGCACAGCCGGCACCACAATCTCTTCCCGCTCCACCAGCGGAAAGTCGAACACATTATGAAAGAAGGTCCACGGCACCGTTTGGGTTGAGGCAATGACATCAGGGGCTGCAGTTTCCGGCATGTCCACCACAGCCTGAGCGCCCTTGCCCAGACTCCAGATATTCAGACAGATAACCACCCAAAGCGGCAGTAACCACCACAAAGGCAGCGCTCGGTTATCAATAACCGCGACCGTCATATCAATTGCCCCTGAATAATACTCAGCCCGTAATGAAATTAACGCATCATTAACCCTTTGAAACACGCTACAAAAAATAACCTATACGGGCATAATATGCCCGTACAGCCTTTTATTTGGTTAACTGGTATGATGATTTATCACGTTTGGTTTCAATAGAAATTTGTCTTTATTATCAGCCGATAAGCTAACCTGACCCACTGATCCGTGACTTGACATTATACCGTTTCAGCCCAAAACTTTGTGATCACATTTATTGAGGCTTACCATGTCATCCAAAGCCGCCGACCTCATGGCCCGCCGCCACTCAGCCGTTGCGCGCGGCATTGGTCACGCCACCTCGATTTTCGCTTCTCGCGCCGAAAATGCCGAACTGTGGGACGTAGATGGACGCCGCTATATCGACTTTGCGGGCGGGATCGCGGTCTTAAATACCGGCCATCGTCACCCGAAGGTACAGGCCGCCGTTCTGGCCCAGCTTGACGCCTATACCCACACCGCGTTTCAGGTCGCCCCCTATGAGCCCTATATCGCGCTGGCCGAAAAGCTGAACGCGCTCGCCCCCATCGGCGGGCCGGCCAAAAGCGCCTTTCTGACGACAGGTGCCGAAGCGGTCGAAAACGCCATCAAGATCGCCCGCGCCTATACCGGCCGGGATGGGGTGATCGCCTTTAGCGGCGGCTTTCATGGCCGCACCGCCCTGACCTCGGCGCTTACGGGCAAGGTTGTGCCCTACAAGAAAGGGTTGGGCCCGTCTCAGGCGGGGGTCTATCACGTTCCGTTCCCGACCGAAGCGGGCGGCATCACCGTTGAAGACAGCCTGAAAATCCTGTCCTATCTGTTCAAGGCCGATATTGACCCTTCGGCGGTCGCAGCCATTATCATTGAGCCGATGCAGGGTGAAGGCGGGTTCCTGATCACGCCGCCTGAACTGATGCGGGCCTTGCGCAAACTGTGTGACGACCACGGTATTGTTCTGATCGCCGATGAGGTTCAGACCGGCTTTGGGCGCACAGGTAAGATGTTCGCCATGGAAAACTATGACGTCAAACCCGACCTGATCACTATGGCCAAGTCACTGGCGGGCGGCTATCCGCTGTCCGGCGTGGTGGGTAAGGCCGCCATTATGGATGCGCCGGAGCTGGGTGGCCTTGGCGGCACTTATGGCGGTAATCCGGTCGCCTGTGCCGCAGCTCTGGCCGTGCTTGAGGTGATTGAGACGGAAAACCTGCTCGACGCCGCCAACCGTCAGGGGGCGTTTTTTCTGGCCCGGCTGCACGCGTTGTCTCAGCGTAATGATATTGTGCCGATCAGTGCGGTGCGCGGCTTAGGGGCCATGGTCGCCTTTGATATCGTGTCTGAGCGCGGCAGCTTTACCCCCGATGCCGCCACGACTAAGGCGGTGACCACGAAGGCGCAAGGTCTGGGCCTGATCCTGCTGTCGTGCGGGGTTTACGGCAATACCATCCGTCTGCTGGCACCGCTTACCGCATCCGAGGCCATCATCGCCGAAGGGTTTGATCTGATGACCGAAGCGTTGAAATTATAACTGAAAATAATTCGCAAAATCAATAACTTCGGTCTTATCCATTCTTTGCAGGCGTGAGCGGTTCCGCCATATCGTCCTTATCCCCATCCCGACATTATCTCGGCGGCAAGCGGGGCTTAAAACGAGGATACGGACATGGATATTTACGGCTATCTCAAAAAAGACCACCGCAAGGTTGCTAATCTGATGGAGCAGGTGGTGGCGTCACCGACGGCCAGTGAGCGCGAACAGTTGTTTCAGCAGATCAAGATGGAACTGACCCTGCACGCCGACACGGAAGAAAAGACCTTTTATCAGGCGGTGCTTGACGCCACCCGCGCTAAGTCGGTTGAGGAAAAGATGGAACATGCCGATCATGAGCATGACGAAATCCGTGAATTCCTCGATAAACTCAGCGGCCTGTCGGCGGACAGTTCCGAATGGCTGATCCACTTCGGCGAGCTTAAGCACTCGGTCGAACATCACGTCGAAGAAGAAGAGGGCGAGATTTTCGAAAAGGCCAAAAAGTACCTGAGCGACACTCAGGCCAAGGATCTGGCCAAGGCAATGGACGCGCTCAAGAAACAGCAGATGAAAACCATGCCTCAGCCCGAACCGGCCATGTAGTGAAAAAGCCGCCGAACCTGTATTCGGCGGCTTTTCTGTTCTTTAACGTCTGACAGGTCACGCCGAAGAAATGTGGCCCTCAAGGCCGATCCGCCGCAAAGAGTCGTAGCTGCCGTCCACCACGGTGCACCGCCCACGGAAGAAAGCATTTTCACACCTCCCACGCCCCGCAGCCCCGCACATCCAGCGAGCGAGCCACATCGTATCTCCCTGGATAACAAACATTACTATAGGCCGAGCCGTTGTGAACCTTAGTTGAGCGCAACCGTTATCCCACCAAAATCACGTCAGGCAGGGCAAGTTAAGTCACTGCGCTGCGCATTTTATCGGCTTTGTGAAGCGCTATCACGAAAAGAACCGCTTTCAGCTCAATATCTATAAGGGCTGAACGTCCGCGCTTTTACGCCGAAACCAAAAAGCGTTCCTGAAGTGACATGTCCAAATCCACAGACATCCATCCCCGCCCTTATCACCGAATCATTTGAACGAGTTTGGCCGCTGATTCGCCAAAACTGATTCAAAAAACCGCCCCTATCCTCAGACCTTCGATACATCAGGAACGTCTATCGGCACATCGGGAACACATCCCCGGTACTTCGGGAACACCTGCCTTGATACATCAGGAACAAAAACCCGGTACATCAGGAACCGGACGTTTTACGAAATCCTTGGTTTTCAAGGCTTTTTACATACCCGCACGGCTCTTAACTTATCTAACTCTATCTATAACCCCTCTAACGAGGTGTTTGATTTATTAGATATTTTTTGAAGTCAAAATGACCCCTATGAGTGGAGCGCGCGGGCTTATTAACTAAGGGTTTACCATTGTAAAATTCGTGTTACCTTATCTGGGCCTGAGGGGATCAGGGCAGGGGCCGGGCGTGAAACCCCGGAAGGGATGTGACATTACACAGGGGCAAGAGATTACTCGATAGCATTATGAAGCCGGCCTTATGGGTTCTCCGGTTATTCAAAGGCTTGCCTCTGGTGCGGATAATTCTGGCCAGTCTCGTTTTCACCTTAGGGGCCCTTCTGGTCTCTAAGCTCAATATTTTGGGTTTGGATTCCGAGTCCAAGCGCAAAAGCGAAGAGATTTACCAGCGTCTGCTGGCGAACCAGTATCAACCTGACAAAGAGGGGGCACCAGTTAGTGTGGTTTATCTCGACGATGCCTATGCCAACAGCATGTATGACTATGGCTCGATCCGGTACTGGCCGCCTTCATATACGGATTATGCCAATATTCTGACCCAGCTAACGACTGGCCTTCATACGGATAAAGCCGGCAAGAGCCACGATATTAAACCGAAGGCGGTATTTTTAGATTTCATCTTCACGGGCAGTCTGGTTGAACTAGACAGAGAAAAGGCCGGTTGCGAGCCCTTAGAAGGCATGAATTATGAAGCCATCCATTGCGGTCAGTTCAGGTTATTAGAAGCCATTGAGGAGGCCACCAACTATAGCGCGTGGGGATCGCTACCTGAATGTCAGATGTCACCCGTTAACAAAATTGAATGTATAACTGATGCTGGGGGAATACCGGTCATTCTAGGCCGGGTCACGCCGGAGATCACCAACCGCTGGACGCCTTTCCAAAGTCAACTGGCCTTACGCAGTGTCATGTCGACGGTTACGGTTAATCCCCGTGAATACCCAACGCTTAGGTGGGAGGGCGAGCATAGCGAGCGCGGTGTCGCTCATTATGATCTCTCACCCGCCAGTGCTTTGTTCGCTGCTCATTGTCTGTCCAGAGGGACCAGCCCGGACGAAAAATGCGCCGCACTGGTAAACAGACTGGAACTGCCGGACCCGGCTCCTGATCTCAGTTTTAAGTCTGAGGACATCAAAGAATTTACGCCGGAGCATATCCCTTGGCCTGCGGCGTTCTATAACTCGCAAAGCGTTGTGTGGGGCGCGGGGTTGAAACCCTTCGCAAAAACTGCTGAACCCGCAGACGACGGTATAGCTTTGCAGCATATTATCAATCGGGCCTCTCGGGTTACACCAGTCTGTGCGGAGAGACATTTGTGGAGACAGATCGATACGGCTCTGAGGAACCACTCTGAGACTACGGAAACGGCGTGTCTGCATAGCTTAAATGCTCCATATCACGATGTGGCCGGGGTTTTGCCCAGCGAGTTAGTTCACAAGCTGCTACACAACCGCCTGGTTCTAGTTGGCATTAAGGATGTTGCTGGCGCCGACTGGATACTAAGTCCCGTACACGGAAATGTACCAGGTGTGTTCCTGCACGCCATGGCCCTGGATAACCTTATCAAATGGGGACCTGGTTACCGTCAGATTAGCGGCGGTGTTTTCGACAAAAGCGATTTTATTGAAACGGGCCTTTTGTGGGCATTGCTTATTCTAGGTACGGTTGGGCTGTGTTTTCACAAAAGGCAAAATCTGAACAAAAACGACAGCGAGATTGCGACCGAAAGCATCAATGTCACTACGGTTGAGGCTCACGCTGAATATGTTTCCGCGGCAGGGGTGGAGCGTGAAAGCATAACCTTGATAAAGGTGCGGGTTGAAAAAATAAGTTGGTGGCTGCGGTTTATAGAATTTATCCAACGCACCAACATAATTTTATACCTGACTATGTTTCTGTTTAGCGTTTCATTGCTGTGGCTGGCACTATTTTGTGCTCAGAATATAGGTGCTCCGGAGCCGATCAACTGGTTAGGTGTTTATCAGACCTCTATCGGCTTTGGCATATTCCAGATGCGAAAAGAGATTGCCGCGTCTGTGTCGGACGGCCTGAAGAGCATATCTCAATTAAAGCCTTTGATCCTGCATCTGGAAGGGGTGCAGCGTTGGTTCAATCTGGACTCAATTACTGAGAAATTCGCCAAGATCGAAGCGGCTAAATTGAAGCCGACCCAGACTTTGGATGACCGTTAATTTCCCGATCAAGCATAAACCGATTCAAGCCTAGGAGATCATGATGAAACAGTGTCTTATTGTGTGTCTGAGTGCTTTAGTTCTGGCATCTACATTAGCGACTTCGGCAACGGCTGAGGATTTTATTACCGGATGGAGGGTCGCGAAGATCAAGCTTTTCGATAAGGAGGGCAAATTCATAGATAATGTGGATATTAAAGAGGATTTAAAGCTGCAAAAGGATAAGCGCAGGCTGCCACATCTGCAAGCCCAGGTCGTTGATCGGGCTGAACCTGCGCTGCTCGGTATAAAGAATAATGACGACAAGACCATCTACGTCATGCAGGCGCAGGTAATGTGGACCGGCAGTGTCTGCCCTACGGGTTATGTTACGGCAGCGGTAGCGTCCGGTCAGCAAAACGCCGGTCACAATGCCGGCAGTTCCTCTGGCTCAGGCGGATGTAAGCCATCGACCGGAGGGCCCAGATGACGCACCTGGCCATTGTGAAGAGGGGGCGGGTTGGCGCCACATCCCTGATCGCTCTGATGATGATCGCGGCGTCAGGGGCCGACGCGCAAATGACACCGGCGGCTCAAGCGGCCTATGGCTGCGGGCCGGTGCCCAAGTCACGGTTAAGCCTGCCCAGCATGGGGGGGCTGAAATACGCGGTCGATGGCAAAAAGGGCAAATTCATCTGCCAGATTGCCGCGCAGGATCTTAAGCCCGAACCGATGAGCGACCCAACCCTTAAGGCCGGTTTCAGCGCCATGAACCGGGTCGAGTATCAGGATCGCCGGCTGAACATGGTTGAGACCCGCAAATCGTTGCAGCAGATGCTGGACCGGATTTCGGCGCAATGGCCCTATCCTAAGCCGGAAGGGGTGACCATCCATATCGCGGGCACCGGGGCGTACCGGGCCGAAGCGCTGGCGGACAACAGCATTAAGGTGCATCTGGGGCTGCTGGTCGGGGCCACAAGTGAGGACGAGGTAGCGTTTATTCTGGCGCACGAATATGCTCACCTGGCGCTTAAACACCTGCGCCGCAACGGTGAGATCGCCAAGCGCAACGCCATGCTGTCCAAGCTTTCGGACGCCTATTATTTTGCGTCCAAGGTCTCAAAACAGGAATGGTCGGAGACAAGCCAGACCCTGACCATCAGCAGTCAGGATAAGATTAAGCTGGTCTCGGCCCAGCAGCGGGCCGGGGACTCTTCGGCGCAGATCCGTATGATGCTGGACGTTGCGGTATATCCTGTGGTCGCCAAGGCCAATGAGGACGAGGCCGATGCCATAGGCTTTGATCTGGCGGCCAAGGCGGGCTACGATGCCGAAGGCGGGGCGGGTAAGGCGTTTCAGACCATAGCCGAGGTTGAGGGCCGGGAACGAAAACTGTTTGAAGCGCTGGGCGATTCCGTCGAAACCTCCCTGATGGAAGTGTCCGCCGTTCAGGCCAAGTCGCTGCAGGCCTCGGCGGCGACGGATGCGAATTTCCTGCAAAAGATAAATCTGTCCTCGGTTTGGAACGATGTGAACCGGACTGTCCGCAAAGGGGTCACCGAAACCGTCAAAAAAGCCATGAAAGCCCAGCACCGTGACCCGGAGGTGCGCCTGAAAGAACTGACCGAATATATCGAAGAAGCTTACGGCGGCACTGATCTGCCCAAACCGGCCGATTGGCTCACCGTCGTTAAGGGCCGCAAGGAATTTAAAGACGCCGAAACCGCCGTTTTGGCTGTCGATGAAAGCATTGCTGCCCGGCAGGCCGGTGACATCAAGGCCGCGCGACGGGCGGTTAACCGGGCCGCTTTGACGCCCTATAAAACCTCCACCATGGTGCAAAATGAACTGGCGCGGGTGCTGACGGCGGAGGGTAATCTAAAGCTGGCCAGTACCATTTTCACCGCCGCCCATAAGCTGCCGTTTCAGTCGGGCGCGGCCTATCAGGATCACGTTGATATTCTGGTGACCCTCAAATCGTGGCCGCAGGCCAAGGCGGTTGCCGATATGGGCAGTAATGCGTTTAACGATCGCAAACCCTTCCTGCCGACCTATGTTCTGGTGGGCTTTACGACCGGCCAGCAGGACGCGGCGGTGGCTGATCTGAACCTGTGCATCGATACCGAAATCCCGCAGCTCAAAATGGCCTGCGTCAATAATGCGCCGGTGCCGGGCCAGCCGGCCTTTGCCCGCTTGAGTGCCACCAATCAGGAAGCTGTCCTGCGGGCCCATGCGCGGTTAAATAATAAATCCGCCATAGAGCAGGGGGCAACGACCGTTAAGGGCTGGTTTGGCGGGTTGGGGACGTAAGCCCTAAAATGTTACACCTATGCAGCATTTAAAGCGGTCAGGTGCAAATGTTACACCTGCGTAGCTTATTGTTAATGGGGACGCCCTATGATACACCTGCGTATCACGGAGCAGGGCATGGCGTTGACAACCGCAGAACAGAGACTGGCGCAGGCGTTTGGTAAGGCCATCAAGGCCCGACGTAAGGCGCTGGGCTATACGCAGGATGATCTGGCCGGTCTGATCGGCGTTAACCGGCGGTTCATCAGCGAGCTGGAACGCGGTAAGGGCACCAGCTATCTGGCGCCCGCCTTAGCGGCGGCGGAAGCCCTCGGCATGCGGATTGATACTCTGTTTGCACCGGCCGGGGCGTCGTCCGCCCTGCCGCCCTTGTGAGCCGACCCGCCATGAAACTGTTTTATGAGCGCTATCTTGTGGGCGAGATCATTACCGGTGAGGCCGCGCCGGGGTTTAGCTATGCGCGCGACTGGCTGGCACAGCCGGGGGCGTTTCCCATCTCAACGACTTTGCCGCTGCGGGCTGAACCCTATCCATGGGAAGTGGTCGCGCCGTGGTTGATCAATCTGCTGCCGGAAGACAGCGACGCCCTGCGGATGATGGCCCGGCTTTTGGATGTGCCGTATACGGACATTCTGGGGCTGCTGGCCCGCATCGGGCGCGACACGTCGGGGGCGATCTCCTTTGGCGAGCGGGGGGCGACGGGCGGCGAGGCGCGCGCAATTGGCTCAGAGGCCGACCTTGAGCGCGTCATTAATGAACTGCCGCAAAAGCCGTTTCTGGCCGGTGAGGACGGGGTGTCGATGTCGCTGGCCGGCGTGCAGACCAAGCTGGCCGTACGGCTAACGGGTGAGGGGGCGGTGGCCATTCCCCTCAATGGCGCGGCGTCCAGCCATATCCTGAAACCCGACAGCCCGCGCCTGCCCGGCGGGGTGCATAATGAGGCCCTGTGTCTGACCCTGGCTGGGATGGTGGGCTTGCGCGCCCCCAAGGTCACGACCGGTCGGGCGGGTGCGCGGACTTATCTGCTGGTCGAACGCTATGACCGCCTGACGCAAGGCGACCATCTGCGCCGTCTGCATCAGGAGGATTTCTGTCAGGCTCTGGGCCTGCCGCCCTCGGCCAAGTATCAGCACGACCATACAACTGACACGAAAGGCAGTTTTGCGGCCATGATGGACCGCCTGCGCGCCATCGGCGGCGGGGCCGATGTGCTGCGGCTATGGGACATGCTGGTGTTCAATGTGCTGTGCTGCAATACCGATGCGCACCTGAAAAACTATTCGGTGCTGATCCGCGCTGAGGGGGTGGAACTGGCCCCCATCTATGATGTGATGTGCGCGAAAGTCTTTGACGGGATTACTGAAAATCTGGCGCTCGATGTCGGGGGCAAACGGCGCGGCGACTATATCGAGGGCCACCACTGGGCGCGGGAAGCCGATACCTGCGGCCTGTCGTCAAAGCTGGCCCTTGAGCGGGTGCGGGTTCTGGCCGGGGCGGTCACCGATCAGTTACCGGCGGCCATCGCGGCCGTCGAAGCCCTGCCCGCTGGGGGTCATAGGGGGCTGAACCGGGTCGTTGAGGCGATCACGCGCCGGTGCAGCCTGATTGTGCGCGCACTGGAAAGATAGGGGAGGGCCATGGATACCGAACTGACCACTGAAGATCTTGAGGCCCTATTCGTCAACAATGGCGATCTGGAACGGCTGGGGGCCTATCTCAACCGCTTCAATCCGATCCGGGTCATGAAGATGGAGGGGATGGAAATCCGCCATTCGTCGATCTTAAGCTGGCTGATGGATCCGCGCGAAACCCACGGTCTGGGCGACCGGTTCCTGAAAGCGTTCTTAAGTGAAGCTTTGCGCGGGCAGGGCGGGTCACCTTCCGCGCTTGATATTGTGCAGGCCGATCTGCGCGATGTCGAAATCCGGCGCGAATGGCAGCATATCGATATCTTCGTTTTCTCGCCCCTGAAAAAGTGGGCCTTTGTGATCGAGAACAAATATTACAGCCGTCAGCACAAAGGCCAGCTTTCCAAATATGCCGAAAAGGTCATGGCGATTTATCCCGGCATGACCGTGCGCGGCATTTTCCTGACCCTGTGGGACGAGGAGCCGCACGATCCGGCCTATGCGCCGATTAATTACGAAGCGGTGGCGGGCCTGTTGTCGCCCCTGATCGCCCAGGCGGGCCAGACCCTAGGCGCGGAAGTGACCACCTTCCTGCGCCACTATATCGAAATCATTGAGGAAGAAACCGGCATGAGCCAGCAACAGAACGACGCGGAACAACTGGCGCGCGACCTTTATCGCCAGCACAAAAAGGTGCTGGATTTTATCATGGATCACGGGGCGGGTACCGATTTCAACTTTGCCGCCGAAGCCCTGTGCGGCGAAAACCGTCACGCGGGTGACCGGTTTAGTGTGGGATCGAACGCCTATGTCTATTCGGGCATCAACCATTATCAATGGAGTTTCCTGCCGGAAACCTGGGTCAATGCGTTGGGTGGCTGGGAGACTGAATGGCCGGGCTGTGAAAAATGGTGGGCGGGTCTACCGCTGATCTGCCGGTTTGAACTAGTGGAAGCTAAAGATATGAAGGGGAAGCTAAGGCTTATTGCCGAGGTTGGCCCAATGTCTGATCAAAACTCCCGAAATAATCTCATTGAGACAATCAAGAGCGTGACAGAAAACAAAGAGTTTAAAAGCATTGGTTTTGGAGTTAAGGCAACAGATACAGGAACAAAATATTCGAGATTTTTTAAGAAAAACTCTGAAGAAATCGACAACACTCAGGACGCCAAGGAAATCTCTGACAAGATGACCAAACTCCTGACCCGGTTCGAGCCTAACTTTGATGCAGTATCGCAGGCTTTACCCAAGTCTGGTGCTTACAGGATTGCCGCGAGCTACAGAACAGCAAGCCTGGAAAACGATAAATTCTGACATTAGGCCGACGCTTATGTCAGAAACTCACTAAAATTTGAAATAATGGATAGAATTGTCTGCGGATCTGACATAAGAATTTTCTTATTGTAGAAACTGGGTGGTTTTTTGATATGTACTTACGTGACTATCATGCCGGAAATCTTGAACCCCAATTGGAATATAAAAGCTTCCGGCCAACCCTGATCCACCATGATTGGGTTATTGATGATCCGCAAGTGTTGCAGCTTTTGGGGCAGGCCGACCGGGCGCTGGGGGAGTTGAATGCCTTTGCCCAACTCATTCCTGACATCGATTTCTTTATCCGCATGTATGTGGCCAAGGAAGCCACTCAGTCCAGCCGGATTGAGGGTACCCAGACCAGTATCGAAGATGCCTTTATGGATGCTGATGATCTGTCACCCGAAGCGCGCGATGACTGGAGCGAGGTGCAAAACTATATCCGGGCGATTACATTTGCTATAAACCGGCTTGAGCACCTGCCCTTATCCAATCGTTTGCTGCGTGAAACCCATGCCATACTGCTGGAAGGGGTGCGCGGTGAAACCAAGCGTCCTGGCGAGTTTCGCATCAGCCAAAACTGGATCGGTGTCAGCTTGAAAAACGCGGTCTTCGTCCCGCCGCATCATGATCATGTGGCTGATTTGATGAGCGATCTGGAAAAATTTCTGCATGATGAGCAGGTGATTGTGCCGCCACTTATCCGGATTGCCATAGCCCATTATCAGTTTGAGACTGTCCACCCGTTTTTAGATGGTAACGGACGGTTGGGCCGGTTGATGATTTCACTTTATCTGGCTTCCGAGAAACTGCTGATTAAGCCTGCCCTTTATTTATCGGATTATTTTGAGCGCAATAAAACCGCCTACGTTGATCACCTGATGGGTGTGCGACAAGGCCACCATATGCGTGATTGGCTGATCTTTTTCCTGCATGGCGTTGAAGAAACGGCGCGGGCGTCGGCGGGCGTATTCAAGGCCATACTGGCGCTGAAGGAACGCCTTGAGCGCGAAGTTTTGCCGCGCTTTAGCCATAGGCGGCAGGAAAATGTACATAGTCTTGTGCGTCATTTGTATGCCCGGCCGGTCATTGATGTGAAAATGGCAGCAGGGATTTTAGGGACAACCCACAATACAGCCGCATCTCTGATCAGCGACCTTGTCCAGCAAAATGTCCTGACGGAAATCACGGGCCAAAGGCGAAACCGCCTGTTTGTCTTTTACGATTATATCGCCCTGTTCAGAAGATAGTGTTGGGTTTCAGGTGATTTGCGGCGTCCAGTCGGTCATCCGCAGCCGGTGGCCGCCCAGGTTGGAAAAGGCGCGCTGGCGGCAGGAAAAGACGATGATCTGCTGATCCATAGCCTGACGGTGCAGAGCGTTGAACATCTTCTCGATCCGGTCATCATCGGAATAGACCAGAGCATCGTCCAGTATAACCGGTGCGGGGCGACCGTTGCGGGCCATCAACCGCGCAAAGGCCAGCCGGGTCAATATGGCCAGTTGCTCCCTCATGCCGCCGCTTAAAACCCCGACCTCTTCGGCCAGGCCATTGCGTGTCATGACGTCCGGCAGCAGACAGCCCTAGCAGCGGGCGCAGTTCGCCTAAAACCGGCGCAAAATAATGCTCACGCGCCTGAGTATGGGCCGCCCCCAGAGTCTCCTTGAGGTGACGCAGCTGAGCCACTTCGTGCTCAAAGCGTTTAACCGCTTCGTCCCGGTTGCGAAGCTGGTCAAGCGCTTCGGCCAGGTCTTCTTCGACCGCGCGGCCGGATTGGGCGCTGATGCTGCCGGTAAGTTGGGCCAGCGCCTGCCGCAGATCGTTTTTTTCGCGCTCAACCCCTTCGAGCACCGATTGCGCGCGTCGCAGGGCGGCCTCGGCATTTTCAAGATTCATCGGTTTTGCGCTTAAGGTTTCGAGTTGCGCCTGCACCGTAACCGCCGCCTCATGGGCGGATTGGGCTGCGTCAATCAGGCCTTGCAGATGGGCAGGGCGCTCACTCGCAGCCCCCAGCAGGGCCTCAAGGCCATCGCGGCTATTGCTGAGATGGGTCAGATCGGCCTGACGATCCATGACCGATTGCACGGCCATATCGCGCAAGGGTCGGGTCTCAGTCACCTGATGACGGGCGGCGGCGACCCGTGCGCCCGCAGCCTCAAGAGCCGCGCGCACCTGAACCGGGTCACCTTTCAGTTCCAAATCCTCTTGAGTTTGGGGCGCGTTTTCGGCCTCCAACCGCGCCAAACTATCGCGCACAGCGTCCAGCCCGTCAGGAGCCAGGTGTTTGAGGCGCTGCCGGTCAAGGGCGATCTGCCCGCTCAGGGCTTGGGCCTGATGCTGCCTGAGCCGGGCCTGCGCCAGATGATCCACCCCAAGCCGCTTCAAAAGGGCGGCACGATCGCCCATCAGGGCCTGCAAGACGCTTTCATCAACGGGGGCCGGGCAGAGGGTCAGAACGCCCAGACCCGGCAGGGATACCGACGACGGGGACGTCACCGCAACCTCAGCCCCATCGGGTAGGTGGGTGTCATTGAGGCTGATCCGCGCGGCTGTTTGGGGCGCATAGTCCATACGCACCCGCGTCGCCTGAGCCTTACCGGCGGCATCAAGGCGGGCAATGTCCATCTCAAGCTGTTCGAGGGCCTCAACCTCTTTGGCCGGTAATGCCAGCGCGCGCAGGTCAGCTTCGGCCCGTTCTATGGTCTGACGCAAGGTCTCGGCTTCGGTAAGGGCGTCTTTGAGGCGGCTGATCTGTTCGGCGGCGGCCTTGGCCCGCAAGGCCCGCTCCAGCCGGTCGAGCAGGGTGCGCATGTCCTTTTCCTCGGCCTCGGCCTGACCTTGGGCGGTGAGGGCGTGGTCGCTGGCGGTCTGGGCGGTTTCGCGCTCATGCTGCGCCTGAGTGTGGCGCTCTGTGGCGGTCTTCAGGTCACCGGTGATCGCGTCGTAGCGGCTCAGGGCGTTCTGGTAGCTATCGCGGGTTTCGGCGGTGAGTTTAGCCTGAGACTGGGTAAGATCGGCCTGGGCAGTGAGGGCTTTAAAACGCTCATCATAGAGGCGGGCGGCATCGCGGGCGTGGGTGGCGGTTTCAACAGCCTGACGACGGGCAGCGTCTTCGTCGGGGTTATCCAGTTCGCTCAGGCGCAGCCGCACGGTGCGCCGGCGTTCCAGCGCGGCGTGCAGGGTGTCAACCTCTGCCTGAAGGGTTGTGACGCGGGCTTGTAAAGCATCTCGCGCGGACAGGGCGATCTCATAAGGGCCGCCGGCTTTAGGGCGATGGGTGGCAGTGACCAGCTTTGATAACTCAAACTCGCACGCCTCCATGATGGCGCGCATCCGCCTGCCGCCGGTGATGGCTTCGACCTCGCCCTGCACCGAGGTCAGTATGGTTTCGCGGGCCTTGGTTTCGGCGTTGAGTTCGGTCTTTGACGGCGTTTCAAGGCCGGTGACGCCCTGACGCACCCACAACAGTCCAGACGGACCCGCCGCCCCGCCGCTGATCAGCTCAGAAATAAAGGCTTCGGCCTCATCGGCCTGAGCGATAAGCCGCCCGGCGGACAGATCGGTGACTTGGGCTTTCTTGCCGCCCAGATACTGTTTCCTGAGCCGGAACTGACCCTTTGGGGTGGTAATATCAGCCTCAATAACCGGGCTGCCGCTATAGGGTTGCAGGGCCTGAATGGCCGCTGGCCTGCCTGAGGCGGGCTGGAAAAACAGGGCATGCAGGGCGTCAAAGCAGGTCGATTTGCCAAATTCATTGGCTTCGCACAGGATGTTGACGCCGTCGCCGATGTTTTCAATGGCGATACCCGACCCTGCGAACCGGCGGACATTGTGCAGTCTTAAGGCCGTTAGTTTCATGCCGGATAGGCCTCGCAATAGCTGAACAGGCGGATAAGCGCAGCTTGCGCCACATCGCGCCGCTCAGGCGATAAGGTCTCATCGTTGATCTGATCCATCAGGCTTTGCGCGGCCCCTTTAAGCGCACCGGCCCCGTTAAGGCCCGCCAGATCGGTCTGGTCGCAATCGGTCATCAGGCCTTCTGCGCGCAACTGCGCCTCAGCAAATTCCGGCGCGACCCGCCTGTGGGCGGCCTCAAGGGCGGTACGGCCGGACAGAGTCGTGCGCCCCTGCGCCATCACGCGCAGCAATATCTGCCGCCGCAGTGTCGAAACCGGCAGGCGCTGGAGCAGGGTGGCGGCCGCATCTTCGCCGGACAAAAGCTCAAGGTTCAGCGTGCGCCATTCAAAACTGCCCGTCTCCACCGGCTCGGTCAGAGGTGTAGCTCCCGGCCCATCGACGGTGACCATCAGCGCCGCCCCCGGTTTATTGTGCTTGAAGCGGTCAGGCTCCGGTGTGCCGCTATACCAGGTGCGGTCATTGACCCTGATCTGACCGTGCCAGTCCCCCAGCGCCAGATAATCGAGCCGCGCCCGCTGGGCCCGATAAGGGGCGATAACATCCGCCACATTACCGTCCTCGGAAAAGGTCTGGATCGCGCCGTGGGCCAGACCGATACGGATCGCATTACCCGTATCACACTCATCCATCCACGCCGTCAGATCACGGCCCGGACGGCGGGTGGTGCACGGGGCGGGCAGGACAGCGACATCAGGTGCAATCCACACGGGTTTAGTCTCTGGCACAAGCATCAGATTGCCGGGTTGATCGGCGCTGATCTTCTGCCACAGGTCTTCGGCCATCAGGCTGTCGTGATTGCCCGCCAGCATCACCCAAGTCAGATCGCTATGCCCCGCAATGGCGGCCAGCGCCTGCCGCAGCACGGGGGCACTGGGGGTTTCGGTATCGAAGGTATCACCTGCCAGAAGTATGGTCTGTGCGCCGTGGTCGCGGGCTTTTTGAGCCAGCCGGTCTATGGCGGTGTGGCGGGCCTCGCGCAGCCGCCCGCGCAGATCATCGGAAACATTGCCGAACGGCTTGCCCAGATGCAGGTCTGAGCTATGCAAAAAGCGAAAGGTCATGACATCAGTTCTTGGCTTCGGGACAGGGCTTCATCAAGTCGGGCCCGCGAACTGGCGGTGAGGCGCTCAACGCCCAGCAGCCGTGACAACTCCATGGCCGGGTCGGGCATAATCAGAATCTCAGGATGGGGCTGTCGTAGATAAGGCAACTTATCTATGGTGGCCATATGGGAATAAAGCGCTGTAAATTAAGCCGAAAAGTGCCGAATAGGCTTCTGGAATTTTTCGTTCTGGAAGTGACCGCGCGTTCGGCTGCGGATGTGTTAGGCTTGCAGGTTAACACAGCAGCCTTATTTTACCACAAAGTCCGAGAACTGATTGTTGAGCAGGCTGCAGCACAGGAAGAATTGCTCGGCGGGGAAGTCGAGGTTGACGAGAGCTATTGCGGGGGCGTGCGCAAAGGCAAGAGAGGGCGCGGCGCGCTTGGCAAGGTGCCTGTCTTCGGCTTGCTGAAACGGGGCGGGAAGGTCTATGTCGTGCCCATACCAGACGCAAAGGCGGCGACCCTAATGCCGATTATTCGCAAGAAAATTCAACCCGATAGCATCGTCTATACAGATACATTCAGCAGTTACAGCGCACTTGATGTATCCGAGTTCCATCACAGCCGTATCAATCACTCCAAGCCGTTTGCCGACAAGCAGAACCACATCAATGGCATCGAGAATTTCTGGAACCAGGCCAAGCGTGTCTTGCGAAAATACAACGGCATTCCTCGTCAAAACTTCTTCTTGTTCCTCAAAGAATGCGAATTTAGATTCAACCACGGTTCGCCCAAAGACCAGCTCAAAACACTGAGACTTTGGGCGATACTCTAAGCCTTATCTACGACAACCCCTTAAATTTAACCAAGGCACCGGATCAGTTTGAAGATGAACTCCCGTGCGGCAACAATATTCAACCGTCCCTGTACGCCATTGACGTGTTTATTCCGGCTATCGATCTGCATCAGGAATCCCAGTGTGAAATATCAACGCGCGACTCTGCCGTTGCCTGGCGCTGGGCCAAGGCCCTCTACTCCCTTATGGGCTGGCTGGTAACATCCCTCATGATCCTGACGGTGTCTGGTATTCTGCGTCGGCAGGTCGAAGGGACGTAACCCCCCTACTCCAGCCTAAGGTGATAGCGGGTGGATTTGCGCTCACCGGTGCGGGTCAGGGCGCCAAGCTCAGTCAGGTCGGACAGGTCGCGGGTCGTGGTGGCGGTGGAAGCGCCGGTGATTGTCATATAATTGGCGGCACTTAAGCCGCCTTTGAACCCATCCGGGCCTTCGGCAAACAGGCGCAAAATGGCCTTTTCCTGACGCGCATTAAGCTGCCCGCGAAAACGCTCCATGAAGCGCGATTTGGCCAGTACAAACTCAATCTGCTTGAGGGTGCGGGTCTGGGCCTCAAGCGCCCGCTCAGAAAACCAGACAAGCCATTCGGTGATATCCAGCCGCCGGCAGGCCCTGTCCAGTTCGGCATAGTAGGCCTTACGGTGCTTAAGGACAGCCCCGGCGATACCGGTAATCAGACCCGTGCTTTGATCGGTATTTGAGCCCCCTGCTCGTCCCTGTGCCAGCAGTTTTTCGATGATCGCCCGCCCAACCCGGCCATTGCCATCCTCAAACGGGTGGATACTCTCAAACCACAGATGGGCAATGCCCGCACGGGTGATGGCCGGTAAGGCGCGCGGCCCGTCGGGGGCCGTGGCCGTCACCCAATCCATGAAACGGGCCATTTCGCCCCCTACCCTCTCCGACGGCGGCGCTTCAAAATGAACCTTCGGGTCATACACCGCACCGGAGACAATCTGCATCGGTTCATGGTCGGTGCGATAGTCTCCTGCCCGTTCAATGTCGGTCCGGCCATTCATGACCAGTCGGTGCCAGTATTTCAGGTCGGCTTCGGTAAGGGGCGTGGTCAGGTTCTGATAAAGATCGACCATCACCTGGGCAATACCGGTCTCGGCAGGCCCGGCGCGGCGCGGCGGTGCGCTCAGGCCCAGTTCCTTGAGGATAGATGACTGCACACTGACGCGGTCCAGCCGCTCGCCCTCAATGGCAGAGGTATCGAGCGCCTCAAGGCTGAGGATATCGACCTGAAGCCCGGCCCTGTCATCGTCGCTCAGATGGCGGGAGGCCCCAATGACCACCCCGGCCCGCTCAAGAAAGCGGGCCTCAGCGATTCGCAAACCGTGCGCGTCCCAGATGAATTCAGGCCATTGCGGATGCTGCCAGTTCCAGATCGCCTCGGTCATGATCGATAAACCCTTCGCTTATCGATCACTTTATAGATCATCATGATCGATAAAACCATAATTTATCGATCACATACCCGGATTTGGAACTAGGCGCCCATCATTCTGCCGAGGCCGAACGTATCGGTCAACTGGCCTCATCCGGTGAGCAGATGGTCGAGCGCCTGCGCCGGACGGCCTTTCTGCCCGGCGCGGTTAAGGCGCTGAATGTCCGCTTAGGGATTGCCGAGGCGGCGGAACTGTTGGGCTGCTCAACCAACCGCATTCGCATGGCCGAACAGGACGGCCGCCTGCCCGCCCCGCCGGAAAGCGAAACCGGTCGGCGTCTGGGCTATGATATGCCCGCCCTGCTCAATATGCGCCAAGTCTTAGGGGCGTCCCCGCGCCGCCCCGATAATGCGCCGCCCGCCATCATTACGGTGCAGAACTTTAAGGGCGGGGTCGGCAAATCGACCGTGACCACCCACCTGGCTCACTATCTGGCGGTCAAGGGCTATCGCGTGCTGGTCGTCGATTGCGACAGTCAGGCCACGACCACGACCCTGTTCGGGTTCAATCCGCACTTTGCCATCCGCCGCGAAGAGACGCTGTATCCCTATCTGTCGATCGAGCCGACCGAGGACAGCCTGCACTACGCGGTCAAATCGACCATCTGGCCCAATGTCGATATCATTCCGTCCAACCTGCAGATGTTCGATGTCGAATATGAGCTGGCGGCGGCCGGTTCTGGCGGCGGCCGGTTCTGGCGGCGGGGGCACACTGGCGGCGCGATTCCGTAAGCTGAAGGCCGGATTGGCTGAACTGGCGCAAAACTATGATGTCGTGCTGCTCGACCCGCCCCCCGCTCTGGGGACAATCTCCCTGGCGGTAATGCAGGCGGCCAATGCCCTTTTGGTGCCGCTGGCGGCGACCACGCCGGATTTCTGCTCGACCGTGCAGTTTTTGTCGATGATGTCGCAGGTGATTACCCAGCTTCAGGCTGCCGGCATCCGCGTAGAGTATGACTTTTGCCGCCTGCTATGCTCCAAATTCGATGCCAATGACCCCAGCCACACCATGTTGCAGCGGATCATGGCCCAGACCTTTGGTCCGGCCCTCCTTCCGGTGCCCATACTGGAATCGGCCGAAATCAGCCACGCGGCCCTGCGCATGATGACCATCTATGAGCTGGAACGGCCCATCGGCACGCCCAAGACCCATAAGCGCTGCCGCACCAATATCGACGAAGCTCTGGGCCAGATCGAACAACTTATCCGCCATCGCTGGGGACGCGGCGATACTGAGCGCACGCCCGCTCTTGAAATTGCCGGTTAAGGAGACCTTTTCATGTCAAAACGTCAGTCCGATTATCTGTCTGCCCTGCTCAATGATGCCTTAAGCGAAAGCGCACCGGATACGGCCCCCCTGCCCTCCGTATCCGCCCCGCCGCCCTCATCCGCACCCGCCTCAACCCAATCCGCCGCCACCCTCATGGTGCGCGAGTCGGCTCTGGCCCGCGTGGCGTCGGGTGAAGTCCGTCAGGTCACCCAGCTCTGGCTCGATCCGGCCCGGGTGCGCATCTGGGGCGGCAATCCACGCCATCAGGCGTCACTCACGGAACATAATTGCCGCGACCTGATCGACGCCATACTGGCCGAAGGCGGCCAGAAAGTTCCGGCTATTGTCCGCCGGGTCGAGGGCGACCTTGCGCACGATTACGAAGTCATTGCCGGATCGCGCCGCCATTTCGCCATTAGCTGGCTGCGGGCCAACAGCTATCCCGACCTGCTGTTTCTGGCCCAGGTCTATACGCTGGATGACGAAGCGGCCTTTCGCATTTCCGACATTGAAAACCGCGCCCGTAAGGATGTCTCGGATTTTGAGCGCGCCCGCACCTACCTTAAGGCCCTTGACCTGCATTACGGCGGCAAGCAGGTGCGCATGATCGAACGGTTGCGCCTGTCGAAGGGCTGGCTGTCGAAGATGTTGACCGTGGGCGCCCTGCCCGACTGGGCGGTTTCGGCCTTTGCCACCCCGGCAGATATTCAACTGGCGACCTGCTACCCACTGGCACAGCGTATTCAGGCGCTGGAAGCGGCGGGTGATACGGCGTTTTTGGAGGCCCTGCGTGAAGGGGCCGCAAAGATTGCCGCCCTGCAAGCCAACCGCCAAGCCGAAGGGATCGCGCCGGTGACCGCGGCGGAGGTGGTGCGCCTGCTGACCCATACGGGCAAGACTGAACCCAATGACGCCCTTGTCACCCTGCCCGCCCCGTCCGGTCGGGTGGCGCTGAGTGTCACAGCCTCTAACCGCAATGGGGTGTCGCTGCGGCTTCATGCCGGATCGGGTGCGTCCGAGGCGGAACTGATGGAGTTGTTCCGACAGGCGCTGATGACGCTCACCGCACAGGGCAAGGGGTTGAAGCCATAAGTTTCCTTGAGGAAACAAATTTAGAGTTTGAGGGGCCGCAGGCCTAAATTTTAGCTTTGAGGGGCCGCAGGCCCCTCGCCCCAATACTATCGAGTCACACCCCTGCTGGAATCGCTTTAATTGTTATGGGGTTTGGGGTCTGTGACCCCAAAGTTTCCTCAAAGAAACTTTTCACTAAAGGCCATCATGTCCACCGACAAGTCCGAACAGATCGATCTCTTCCTGCCCTATCTGGCCGATCTTGCCCTGCGCGACCAGCGCGAGATGATGGAGCGACCGTTCTTTTCGCTGGCCAAGTCCAAGCGCCTCAAGCCCATCGACTACACCTCCCCCGACGGTAAGACTTTTGTCCATGTGTCGGGTAATCCCGATTACGGTATGGCCACCATCTGGGACGCGGACATACTGATCTACTGCGCCAGTGTGCTCAATGATATGAAGCAGCGCCGGCTCAACGACATACCGCGCACCCTGAATATCATGCCTTACGACCTGCTGCGCTCCATCGGTCGCAGCCCCTCGGGGCGGTCTTATGAACTGCTGGGGCAAGCGCTGGACCGGCTGCAATCGACAACCGTCAAGACCAATATCCGCAGCCCCGACAACCGCCGTGAAGCGACCTTTTCCTGGCTCGATAACTGGAGCCAGCTCATCGACGAAAAGACACAGCGCTCGCGCGGCTTAAGCCTGTCCTTATCAAGCTGGTTCTATGACGGCGTGCTGATGGCGGGCGGCGTTCTGTCGATCGATCAGGCCTATTTCGATATTACCGGCGGGCGCGAGCGCTGGCTCTATAAGGTCGCGCGCAAACATGCCGGCGGGGCCGGGGAGGCGGGCTTTGCCATTGCGCTGCCGACTTTGTTTGAAAAGTCCGGCGCCGAAGGTCAGTACCGGCGCTTTAAGTTCGAGATCAACGCTATCGTCAAACGCAATGATTTGCCCGGGATTGATCTTAGCCTGATTGAGGCCGCCACGTCGCGCGAACCGCTGTTGCATATGGTGCGTCGCCCCAAAACCGAAGTAAAGGCTGACCCGGAACCCGAAGCCACAACAACGACAGCAGGGCAGGGGAGGGCCGCGCCCGTGAAGCCCGCAAAGCCGAAACCGGCAGGCATGCCCGAAGCCGTGCCGCTTGAGCCGGTCAACTACATTACCGAAGACACGCTGGAACATCTGCGCAAACATTACCGCGGCTGGGATTTCCATGCCCTGCACGCCGATTTCCGCGTCTGGCTTAAGGAACAGCCTGACCGGCAACCGGCCCGCTACCAGAGCAGAGATTTATGATGACAGCACGTCCAGCAAAGCGGCCTTATCCGGGCTTAAGGTCTCACGCCGCACCATCAAAGCACCCTCCAGCGTGCGGCGATAGATGTCGTTGACTGGCGCGCGTTCACCTCCGACCAGATCGCTCAGCAGACCGCGCACATGGTCGAGCGTGTCATTAAAGCGGGCCATGATCGCAGCGATGCTGGCGTGATCATCGTCGCGCCAGCAGTCATAGTCGGTGACGATATTGAGGCTTAGGTAATTGATCTGGGCTTCACGGGCCAGAAAGACCTCCGGCACTTGAGTCATCCCCACCAGATCGGCGCCGATGGTGCGCAAAAATTCGCTCTCGGCCTTAGTGCCCAGACGCGGACCATCGACGCAGGCATAGGTAGCCCCGGAATGCACCAGAAGATTGCGCTGATCCGCCGCCTTTCGCACCCAGCGCGTCATGTCGGGGCAGGCGGGTTCTGCCGTCGAAATGTGTGCCGACAAGCCGCCGCCGAAAAAGGTCTTTTCACGCGGATATTTGATCAGGTCGATATATTGCGACGCCAGCACCAGTTGCCCCGGTTGCAGGTGTTCGCGCAGAGACCCCACCGCTGACACCGCCAGAATCTGCGTCACCCCTAAAACCTTCAGGGCGTAGATATTGGCGCGGTAATTGACCTCATGGGGCAGGAACTGATGGTGGCGGCCATGACGCGGCAGAAAACACACCGCCTGCCCATTCAGTTCGGCCCGCACAATCGGCCCTGACGGCGCACCAAAGGGCGTATCAACCTCCACTGTGTCGATAACGCTAAGGTGATCCAGATGATAAAGACCGGTTCCGCCGATAATGGCCAGCATGGGCAACGCCTTTTTGCAATCGTCGCGACAACCTAACGGTAAAGTCCGCGCCATAAAAGTCCGTTGATATTACCCTTGACCATCAGGGGGTTACGATACTGATAATCTAGTAACTTGATTTTCAACACCGACCACCTTATTAAGGACAATACAAATCCGTAATATCGACGGGTTCAGAGCGTGATCGGGTGTGCGATGATCCTCAAAAATCAGGTCGAATGGGTGCTGCATTGCTGCGCTATTCTGGCAGGGCTTCCGGCAGGTAAATATCTTTCGACCAAGGATCTGGCGGAATTTCACGGCGTGCCGAAAGAGTATTTATCCAAGGCTCTGCAACATTTGTCGCAGGCGGGGATTGTCGAAAGCACGCTCGGCCCCAGCGGCGGTTACCGGCTGGCACGGCCCGCAGACGCGATTACCTTTCTGGATGTCGTTGAGGCGGTCGAAGGGTCAGGCCGCACCTTTGCGTGCAACAATATCCGTAATAATAACCCCTGCCGCAGCGCTGACCACTGTGATGATAAACCCTGCGCCATCGCCCGCATCATGTGGCAGGCCGATGATGCGTGGCGCGAAAGCCTTAAGAGCCAAACCCTGTCGGCGCTGATCGGCACACTGGAGCAGGAAGTGCCTGCCGACCTGTGGACCAAAAGCGCCAACTGGGTATTGGCCAAAACCTGAGATCAGTTCAGGCCCGCCGCCGTCAGACCGAACTGGGCATCCGCCGATCCCGGAACCGTCTGAAAAGCCACATTAGCGCGGTTCCAGCTATTGATGGCCATGACCTGGAAAGTCAGGTCAGAGATGTCCTTTTCCGACAACTCGGCGCGGACACGGCTATAGATGTCGTCCGACACGCCATGCTCCGGCAGTTTGGTCAGCACCTCCGTCCATTCCAGACAGGCCCGCTCGCGCGCCGAAAACAGCGGCGATTCCCGCCACACAGCCACATGATGCAGGCGCAGTTCGCGCTCACCGTGGATGCGGGCCTGCTTAATGTGCATGTCGACGCAGAAGGCGCAGCCATTCATCTGAGAGGCGCGGATTTCCACTAATGATCGGATCGTGTCTTCGATGGCGCTGGATTTCAAGGCCACGGCCAAGGCCATGTAGGGCTTAACCAGTTCGGGCGATTGTTGAAAATAATTAAGACGTTGGGTCATTTCAGGCTCCTTGCGAGATTAATAAGGATGTATTTTATCCTTAAGGATATTAAATATCCTTATTAAGTTTGACTGTAAAGATGAAATTTGCGTCACGCGAGTTTTACTGGCCACAGAGTTGCCATGATCCCGAATTGATATAACCTTATTGGCATCAGGGAATTCGGGAGGCAGGCGGATGATCACACTTACCGTTAATGGCAAGGCGCACAGGCTTGATGTGCCCGAAGACATGCCGCTGCTATGGGCGCTGCGCGATGAGCTTGAGCTTCCTGGCACAAAGTTCGGCTGCGGGGTCGCCCAATGCGGAGCCTGCACCGTTCACGTTGATGGGGTGGCCACCCGCGCCTGCGCCACACCGGTGGGATCTCTGGACGCCGGGGCCAGGATCACGACGATTGAGGCCATAGGGGCCACCGCTCAGGGCAAGGCTCTGCAAAAGGCGTGGTTGGACGTGGGATGTCATGCAGTGTGGCTATTGTCAGGCCGGGCAGATCATGTCGGCGGCGGCCTTGCTGCAAACCACCCCCAAACCCACGGACGATGACATTGATGCGGCTATGGAAGGCAATCTGTGCCGCTGCGCCACCTATAAGCGCATCCGTGAGGCCATTAAATCAGCCGCCGGCATGGCACTGACCGACACGCGGGAGGCTTAAACTATGGATGACGCTTCTTTTAAACCTTCACGCCGTTTGTTTCTGGCATCGGGTTTGGCGACCGGTGGTACGCTTGTGGTCGGGTTCGGCTTTGATGCCGTGGCGGCCAATGAGGGGGCTACCCGTGTGGGCGATTATGTCGCCATAGCCCCTGATGGCACGGTCACCATCCGCGCCAAGAACCCTGAGATCGGTCAGGGCATCAAAACCATGCTGCCCATGCTGATCGCCGAAGAGATGGATGTGGCGTGGGAACAGGTAAAAATCGAGACCGCTCCGGCTGACGAAAAACGCTTTGGGGCGCAGTTTGCGGGCGGGTCGATGTCGACCCCGATGAACTATGAACCCATGCGCCGGGTGGGTGCGGCCACGCGGGCCGTGCTGATCGAAGCGGCGGCGGCGGTGCTCAAAAAACCTGCCGCCGAACTGACGGTCGAAGCCGGTGTCGTCCACCACAAAGCCTCACGCACGAAGGTGCCCTATGGCAAATTGGTGGCGACTGCGGCTAAGCTGAAGCTGCCCGATCCGGCCAGTGTGACTTTAAAACCGGACAGCGCCTTTACCATTATCGGTAAATCCAAAGGCGGTTACGACAGTCCGGCCATCGTCGAAGGCAAGCCGATCTTCGGTATTGATGTGGTGGTTCCCGGCATGAAATATGCCGTCTTCGTCAAGCCGCCGGTGTACGGCGCGAAACTGAAATCGGCCAATATCGATGCCATCAAAGCTTTAAAAGGCATCACCCATGTCTTTACGTTGCAAGGCTCCGGCGATTTCCACAGCCTTCAGGATGGGGTGGCAATTGTTGCCGACAAATGGTGGTACGCCAGGGCCGCACGCGAACAGCTAGAGGTCGTCTGGGATGACGGGGTGGGCGCGCCCCACGATAGTGCAACCTATGCCGCCAAGGCTGCGGAGTTGGTAAAAACCAAGGGTGAATCCATCAAAGCCCAGGGCGATGCGGACGCGGCATTGGCGAAATCGTCTAAAAAGATTGAGGCCTGGTTTGAGGCGCCATTTCTGGCCCATGTCCCGATGGAGCCGCAGAACTGCACCGCAAAAGTCACGGCTAATGGGGTTGAAATCTGGGCACCCACTCAGGCTCCGTCCTGGGGCCGGCCCCATGTCGCTAAGGCGCTGGGTGTGCCCGAAGATAAGATCACCATCCATATGATCCGCTGCGGCGGTGGCTTTGGGCGCCGGCTGGAAAACGACTATATGGTCGAGGCGGCAGTCATTGCGCAAAAGTCGGGCGTGCCGGTCAAGCTGGTCTGGACGCGCGAGGATGATGTCGCCTATGACTATTTCCGTCCCGGCAATTATCACAAACTGGAGGCGGCGATTGAGGGGGATAAGATCACAGCCTATAAGGCCCGCGCTGTGACCTTTGCGCGCGACGGCAAGGTGGCGCAGGGGGCGGGCATCACGCCCCATGAATTTGTGCCGCTGGTAAGTAAAAACTATGCCCTTGAGCAGCACCTGATTGAAACCCTGATCCCGACCGGGTATCTGCGAGCGCCGTCATCAAATGCGCTCGGCTTTATCCATGAGTGTTTCCTTGATGAAATCGCAGGCGCATTAGGGAAAGACCCCTTCACTCTGCGTCAGGAACTGGTCGAGGCGGCTCTGGCGAACCCTCCGCAGCCTGCCGAAGGGCGCGGCCCGGTTTATAATGCCAAGCGTATGAAGGCTGTGCTCAACACCTTGCGACGCCGCAGCGGTTGGGACACGGCGAAATCGGGTAACGGTATAGGCTATGGTGTGGCGACCTATTTCAGCCATCAGGGTTATTTTGCCGAAGTGGCTAAGGTCAAGGTCGAAGACGACGGTACCTGGAAAGTGCTTAAGGTCTGGGTGGTTGGCGATGTTGGCCGCACCATCATCAATCCAACCGGGGCCGCCAATCAGGTCGAAGGCTCGGTCATGGACGGCATTGGGGAAATGATGTCAGAGATTACCTTTGAAAAAGGCCGCGCGGTTCAAAGCAATTTCCAGGACATACCCATGATCCGTATGCCGCAGGCCCCGCATATCGACCTGCATTTTGAGCTGTCGGATAATGGGCCAACAGGTCTGGGTGAACCCGCCCTGCCCCCCGTGATACCCGCCGTATGCAATGCCATTTTTGCGGCGAGCGGCGTACGGGTGAGGAAGCTGCCCCTGCTGCCGGAAACCATTGCGAAAGCGGCGCGGGCCTGAGTGCAGATCGACCCCCCGCACTATCAGGACTATGTGCTCGATACCTACCTCGGCTGGCGGGGTGAGGGTCGGCGGTGCGCGCTCCTGACCCTGATCGCTACCACCGGCGGGTCGCCGCGCCCGGTGGGGTCGCAGATGGCCGTGTGCGAAGACGGTCGCCACGTCGGCATGATCACCGGCGGCTGTGCTGAAGCCGCACTGGTGCATGATGCGATCGCCGCTATTGATCAGGGTTCGGATTATATTGAGCGCTACGGTGAAGGCTCGCGTTTTAAGGACATTACTTTGCCGTGCGGGGCCGGGCTAGACATCCATTTTGCCGTGACCCTTAGCGATGATGAGGTGCGCCAAATTGCGGATGCGCACGCCGCCCGTAAGCCCGCGCAGATGGTGACGGGCGGATTTGTGCGCCACTACCGGCCTAATGGGCGGATCGTGATCGTGGGGCAAGGCCCGATAGTGATTATGCTGGCGCAACTGGCCGTTATGGCCGAGATGGAAACGGTTATCTATAGCCCTGACACTATGATTGAGCAGGCCCTGCCTAATGTGCGGCCTCTGCGCGGCGACGGCGATTTCGACGCTGATTTACTGGATGCCAACAGCGCTTTGGTGACGCTTTTTCATGACCATGCTTTTGAACCGCAGATCCTTAAGGCCGCTCTTAACAGTCCGGCGTTTTATATCGGGGCTTTAGGCAGCAAACGCGCCCATCAGGCCCGTCTGGAAACCTTGCGCGGTCAGGCCGATGTGGCGCGTATCCATGGGCCGGTCGGGCTGGATATTGGGGCCAAAACCCCGCCGGAAATCGCCCTGTCCATCATGGCGCAGATTATCGAACACTGGCGCAAATCATGACACTGGCGGCGATCATACTGGCGGCCGGGGCGTCACGGCGGTTCGGGACAGATGAAAAGCTTAAGGCGCAGATAAATGGCCGCACCGTGCTTGACGCCGCTATTGCGGCCACTGAGGGACTGGATCAGCGCATCGTCGTCACCCGCGCACAGACCCCGGCCCCCGATGGCGTCAGGGTGATTGTAAATCCTGATGCCGATGCGGGTATGGGCTGGTCGCTGGCGCTCGGAGTAGCATCACTTGACCTGTGCGACGGCGTGTTTGTGGTGCTGGGGGATATGCCGCTGATCCCGCAGGAGGTCTATCGGCAACTGGCGGATCATCTCACCGGTAGCGATATTGTGGTGCCCACCCATAAAGGCCGCGACGGCCATCCGGTGTTGTTTGCCGCCGCCTGCTTCGATGACCTGCGCGCATTGTCCGGCGACACAGGCGCGCGCGGCCTGATCACCGGCGGTCGTTACCGCGTTTTGCGGCTTGAGGTCGGCACCGAGGCTATAGTGCAGGATATTGACACCAAAGATGATCTGACGGCGCTGATAAACCCGTCTAAGAGACCCGTATGAATACGCCCGATCATATTATTGCCGCCCAGCGCCGCATCGCTGGTTTCGTTCACCGCACGCCGCTGATGGAGTCGGCCACGCTTAACGCCATGCTTGGCCATCGCATCATCTTTAAGTGCGAGAACCTGCAAAAAATTGGCGCGTTCAAGGTGCGCGGGGCGATGAACACCCTCCTGACTCTGAAAGAACAGGGGGCAATGCCTGATCACGTCACCTGTTTTTCGTCGGGTAATCACGCTCAGGCCGTGGCCTATGGAGCCAAAATCCTGGGCCTGAAAGCGACCATTTTTATTCCGCAAACGGCGTCATCGCTTAAGATCGCCGCCACCCGCGCCCATGGGGCTGAGGTGGTGGTCACCAAAACCCGCCAGGAAGCCGAAAGCGCGGTTAAGGCCGTCATCGACCAAGGTGCTGCGTTCATCCATCCCTATGACGACGACCGCGTCATGGCCGGTCAGGGCACCGCGGCCTTGGAAGCCTTTCAGGATGGCCCCGCATTTAATGCGGTGTTCGCCCCTTGTGGCGGTGGCGGATTGGTATCGGGTACTTATCTGGCCGCGCAGGCCGCTTCCCCGGCCACAAAGGTGTTTGGGGTCGAGCCGCTCAATGCCAATGACGCCGCCCGCACCTTGCGCGACGGTAAAATCTTCAAGTGGGATCAGGCGCCCGATACGATTGCCGACGGCGTGCGCACCCTTTATGTCAGTGAACGGACATTGGCCTTTCTGAAACAGACCGCGGGGGTGCTTGAGGTTTCAGAAGATGATATCATCTACTGGACCCAATGGCTGACCCATCTGCTGAAACTGACTATTGAGCCAACCTCAGCCGGATGCATGGCCGGTGTGGTGGCATATCTGCGCACACAGACGGAGCCGCAAACGGTGCTGGTGATCCTGTCCGGCGGCAATGTCGCCCCTGAAACTCAAGCCCAAATCTGGGCTGAGGATCGTCTGGGGACAGTGCCGGGCCTTTAACGGTTGGCTGCCGTCATAAAAAATTGGCCTGAAATCGAACTAAATCAATCCCTTGAGGTGGACATGACCGGCCGGATAGGGGATTAATTCTATGGGGGCGAGCTAAACGATATTTTTAAGGACTAAGCATGGCCCAATCCGGCAATCCCGACACCGCTAAGACGCCCCACACCAAGGACGTGCCGGTGCTGCCGATCTGGAGTCTGGTGGTTCCTGGGGCCGGCTTGCTCGCCATAGCGCTGCACGCCGCCTATCTGGGGCTTTTCGGGGTTATTGTCGCCGCCATCATCATGATGGGCTGTGTGCTGGCCGCCGTTCACCATGCCGAGGTGGTGGCCCATAAGGTTGGTGAACCCTTCGGGACTCTGGTGCTGGCCATTGCGGTCACCATTATCGAAGTCGCCCTGATTGTGTCTCTGATGATGTCCGATCCGGGCGAAAAGGCGACGCTGGCGCGCGATACGGTGTTTGCCGCGGTGATGATCATTATGAACGGGATTGTGGGCTTATGTCTGCTGGTCGGGGGCGCACGCCACCATGAGCAGAAATTTGTGCTGCGCGGCGTCAGTTCGGCCTTTTGCGTACTGGCGGCGATGGCGTCTTTGTCGCTGATCCTACCTAATTTTACATCCTCCGCACCCGGCTCATTCTATTCCCCGCCGCAACTTATCTTCGTGGCCGTGGTATCGCTGATCCTTTATGGCACCTTTGTCCTGGTACAGACGGTTCGCCACCGCGATTATTTCCTGCCGGCAGGCGATGGCGATCTGCCGCAGGATGTCCATGCCGAGCCGCCCACCCACATGCAGACTTGGATCGCCGTCGGTGCGCTTATTGTTGCGTTAGTTGGGGTGGTCCTTCTGGCCAAAAGCCTGTCGCCCCATATCGAAGCCGCCGTCGGGGCCGCAGGATTACCTTTAGCCTTTGTCGGGGTGCTGATCGCCGGTCTGGTGCTGGCCCCGGAAAGTCTGGCCGCCGTCAAGGCTGCCCGTCGCAACCGGATTCAGACCAGCCTTAATCTGGCGCTAGGGTCGGCGCTGGCGACCATCGGCCTGACCATTCCGACCGTGGCGGTACTGTCGGTTGTTATGAACTGGCCGCTGGCGCTGGGGCTTGATCCCAAGTCGATGATATTATTGTTGCTTTCGTTTGTCGTCTCGATCTTTTCCCTCGGCACTGGCCGCACCACTATTCTTCAGGGGGTGACCCATCTGGTGATCTTCGCCACCTATCTGTTTGTAACGATTGTGCCGTAAAGCTTAGCGGATAGCGGTGATTTCGATGTCGGCGCCCACCGCCTGCGCCTCATCGCCCACGGATTTACCCAGCAGGGCGCGGGCCAGCGGCGAGACATAGGAAATGCTGCCCTGCGCCGGATCGGCCTCATCCTCACCGACGATGCGAAAGGTCTGAGTGCGGCCATCTTCGCGCGCAATTGTGACCGTGCAGCCAAATACGACCGTTTCGGGATGACTGACCGGCGCGATGCGCTGGGCTGAGCCTAAACGCGCCGTATAATAACGCAGATCGCGCGTCGCCCGCGCCATAGCGGTGCGGTCTTCGTTGATGCTGCCCGACGCCTGCGCGGCACCATAGGCGGCCTTGGCCTCAGCAAAGGCGGCTTCCAGTTGGCTCAGGCCCTGCGGCGTGACCAGATTAGGATGGGGCGAGATCGGCCGATCCGGCAGATTGGCCGCGGCGGCTTCGTGATCTTCGTCTTTGGTAAAGGCAACACTCATCGACATAATGTAGGACTACGGACGAATAATGCCAACCTAATGTTCGCAACTTCCGTCTTCTGCAAGCCGGCCACCTGAGTCCAGAAATGCGTCCACATCTAAAAAGCGGGATATTTTTGGCCATGCCCAAATCGCAGCCAGAACGGTCACGATAATGACTGCGCCCAAAACTATCCTCGACCGCCTCACCGCGCCAGCCAGCCGCCATCGACGGGGATGATCGCGCCGTTAACATAGTCCGACGCCTTTGACGACAGGAACACCGCTGCCCCTTTCAGATCGTCAGGCTCGCCCCAGCGCGCAGCCGGGATACGGTCAAGGATCGCCTTGTTGCGCTCGGCATCAGCCTGTAGCTGAGACGTCACGTCGGTGGCAAAATACCCCGGCGCAATGGCGTTGATATTGAGGCCCTTAGAGGCCCATTCATTCGCCAGCAGCTTGGTGATGCCGGCAATGCCCGACTTCGAGGCCGTATAGGGCGGTACGCGGATGCCGCCCTGAAACGACAGCATGGAGGCGATATTGATGATCTTGCCCGACCCCTGCGCGATCATGTGGCGGCCCACGGCCTGACACATAAAGAATGCCGATTTGATATTGACGTTCATCACCGCGTCCCAGTCGTCTTCGGTGAAATCGACGCTGTCGGCGCGGCGGATAATGCCGGAATTGTTGATCAGAATATCGATCCCGCCCAGCGCATTAATCGTCATGGACACGATCTCACTGATCGGCGCGGTCGAGGTCAGGTCGGCCTTGATGAACACGAACTTGCGGCCAAGCGCCAAAACCCTGGCCTTGGTTTCATCCGGCGTATTGTTGCCGACGGCGGCAATATCGGCCCCTGCTTCGGCCAGAGCGACCGCCATCGCCTGCCCCAGTCCGCGATTGGCGCCGGTAATCAGGGCGCGTTTGCCGGTCAGGTCGAACAGATGGGACATGGGTAACTCACAAAAGATTGGGGAGGCCTCTAGCATAGCCCCCCGCGTCCGACCGGATCAACCCTATTTCGGCGCATAAAGTGTGGCATCGACCGGCGCGTTGCGATCCACCGTCAGCTTGCCATCCACATATTTCAGTTCGGCGACTTGGATGACCGTGCGCTGGTTCCAGTATGGATCGGCTTTGGCCTCAACCTCATTATGCTGATGGACGAAGTAATAGATGAAGGCCTTTTCATTGCCCTTATCATCAGTATTGACGACGATATCAGGATGCTGGCCTTTGTTGGTGTCGGTGGGTTGGGTGCCCGGCCGTTCCAGAAGACGGTCCGCTTGCAGTGTCCAGTTCGTCGCGTCATCAGAGCTTAAGGCGATTAAGCCCTTCCACGCATCCGCCACCATCCAGTAGCGACCTTTAAAGCGAAATACCTTTGGCCCTTCGGCAGCGATATCAACCACCGGCGTGTCATTCTGCACCCAGGTCTTGAGGTCTTTGGAATCGGTGGCAAACAGCCGTGAGCCCTTGCGCTCATCCTTAAACCACAGGCGGTAGCCGTCACCAATCTTGATGACGCTGGCGTCGATCACCTTATCGCCCAGATCGAGCGTTTCACCGCAGTCCCAGGTTTTGAGATCAGAGCTGGTCAGGTGGACAATGTGGCGCGGATGGTTCCAGTTAGTAAATACCCCCGGCACAACCGTCAGCCACATATGCCAGGTGTCACCGTCCTTGAATACCTCCGGCGCCCACAGGGTCTCACCGGTGCAGCTTTGCGGAATCGCCGCCTGCCCGCCATAGCGCCATGTCAGACCATCGGTCGAGGTCGCAACACCAATCGGTGTGCCGTGCACCCAGCGCGCATCCTTGGGATCCGGGAATTTGAGGGACGCGCGCCGGTTGGTGTAGAACATCTTCCACTGAGCATTAGGTGCATCATAGACAATCGACGCATCCGCCGCCCCGTCAAACACCGGATCACGGTAAAGCGGCTTAGGGGCCTCAGCCGTACCCTGCGCCATTACGGGTGCAGCCGCACACATAAGGCCCACGGCCAGATATAAAGATCGCATGGTTTTCTCCCGCTATGTTATTATTGATCTTAAACAGTCAATTCAGATCATACACAGGCAGCGATCCCGGTAAAAGCGTAAAGGTTTCGCGCATATATTTTCACTAAAGAAAAGATTCATACACCCCTGACATAAAGTGCGTCATTTTTGCATCTGCGCAATGGCAATCCGGACTGAACATCTTTTGGCCGCAAGACTCCTTGCCATATATCCGACGGAAATTTAACAGGCCTTGCGTATAATCCGACAAATACCACTCTTCCGAAGAAGACCTAATAATGAAAAATAATAATCTATCTCTGTCTGGTTCCTTGGCCGGTTCGCGTTTTCGGGCTTTGAGGAACGGCACGGCGCTCAGCACTCTGGCGGCGCTGGTGTTGGCCGCGCCTGTGTGGGCGCAAACGCAACCTCAGACACCGGCCCAAACGCCCATTCAGACACCTGTTCAGACGACAACCCCGGCTCAGGCCCAGCAGCCTGCGACCGAAAAGAAACCTGAAGACCTCAAAACCACCCCGATTGAGGCCGAAGCGCAGGAAGGCCCGACCACGACCGTGACCGTGGCTGCCGAGCGCCCGCAAAACCGCGCCGACCGTCAGGTTTTCGACCCCAAGGCCGATCCCGACACCCCCACCAGTGTTGTTGGTGAGACCCTGAACAAGCTGCCGGGCGTAAATGTCGATCCTGAAGGCAATGTCACCCTGCGCGGATCGGGCGTGACCATTCTGGTTGATGGCAAGCCGTCTGCGGCCTTGCAGGGCGATAATCGGGCGACAACCCTGCAATCCCTGGCGTCGGACGATATCGACTCCATTGAGATCATGAACAATCCGGGCGCGCAGTTTTCTTCCGAAGGCTCAGGCGGCATCATTAATATCGTGATGAAGCGTGGGCGCGCCATAGTTCAGCGCCCGTCGCTCACCCTTAACGGCGGTTCAAATGATCGCTACGGTGCCAATCTCTCCGGCGGGAAACAACTCACGCCCAAACTGGTCATTAACGGCAGCATCGGCATGCGCCACGATGGCCGCCCCAATGAGAGCATGTCGGATAGAACCCGCATCAATGAACTGACCGGCGAAGAAACGCGGTCAGTGACCCAATCTTCGTCGCCATCACTGAGTGACATGGTAATGATGAATGGTGGCCTGACCTATCAGATCAATGACAATGACTCCCTGGCCGCCAATGTTAATTACTTCCGCCGTGAAGGCAGCAGCAACGGTGTCACCAGCAGCCAGGACTACGATCAGAATGGCATTCTGACCCGTGATTATGCCCGCATAAGCCGTGGCGCCGATAACAGCGATAATGTCGAAGGTACTCTGCGTTACGACCACAGAGGCGACACCGAAGGCGAAACCCTGAAATTCAACCTTCGTTATTCGGTGCGTACCGGCGACCGGCAGGATGTCGGCACGACCGTCTATGCCCTGCCGGCCGTGGCGGATGGCAGTGATATTCGTGAGCGCGAATCCGAAGACAAGAATCTCGATTTCAGCGGCGACTATACCCATGGCCTTTGGGGCGGTGATGTTGCTACCGGCTTTGAAATTGAACGCCGCGAAAACAGCAGCCGCAACGTCACGGTGCGCACGGGTGGGACCACAAATATTCCTCCGCAGGACACACGCTTTGAAACCGAGCAGACCATCAGCGCGGGCTATGTCAACTACAGCAAGGCCTATACCGATAAGCTGAGCGTCAGCAGCGGATTGCGTGTCGAGCAAACTGACTTTGAGATCAAGACGGGTCTTGGAACGAAAAACAGCTATACCAATGTCAGCCCCAGCGTGAATGTCAGCTATGTCCTGTCGCAGGCGGAACGTCTGCGGGTCGGTTATTCGCGCCGTATCCGCCGCCCCTTCGGTCAGGAACTTGATGGCACGATTGTTTACAATAATGATCAGTATGCCAGTGCCGGTAATCCTGACCTGAAGCCACAGGAAACCGATAAGTTCAGCGTCCGCTATGAATACCAGAAAAGCGGCCACAGCTATAATGTTGAAGCCTTTTACAGCAAAGACTCTAAGGTCATTGCGCCGGTCAGCTACTTCATTTCCGATACGGTTCTGCTGCGGACCCGCGCCAACCTGGGGGAGCAGCAATCCGGCGGGTTTGAAGCCTCATATGACGGTCGCCTGACGCCCAAACTACGGCTACGCACCAGCGGCACAGTTACCTATTTTGAAATCGACTCCGTCGACCGCAACAGCGTGCCCTATGTCCGCACCGGGACCAATGTCAGCGGTCGAGTGAATCTCGACTATGATCTGACGGCCAAGGATCGGCTGGGGCTTAATATCAACACTCAGGGTAAGCGCATCGACCGCGAAAGCTACACCGATCCGCTCGCGACCCTCGACATCAACTACTCCCATAAGTTCAGCAATAAGCTGAACCTGACGATGAGAGTGAGCGATGTTTTAGAATCGGCAGATACCACGACCTACTTCCGTAGCGATGTTCAACGCGGCTATAGCAAACGGGTTCAGGAAGGCCAGATCGCCTACCTGTCTCTGCGTTACGTCTTTGGTGAGGTGCGCGGCAACCAGCCCGATGATACCCAGCAAGGCCCGCGTGGGCCACGCGGCAACTGGGGCGGTGGCCCCGGTGGCGGCGGGCCGATGTAATCAAGTTAAAAACCCCGGCATCACTGCCGGGGTTTTTTGTGCGCTAAATTTTTGTTTTTGCGCGCATCTTATCCAAAAACCGCTTCACACTTTTGGGGATGCGCTTAATCAACCGGATTTTTCTGAAACCAGTCAACGATCCCCGGCATATCATCCTCAAAACCGCCGGGAATGTAGATATTGAGCAGACCGGCACGGTCGGGCGACTGGTTTTCAAAATCATGGATCACACCGGCGGGCACGCGCACGAACGAGCCTTTGGCTGCATCAATCCACTGATCCCCAACCAGAAAGGCGACGCGGCCTTCGATGACATAAAAGATGTCTTCGTTGTCGCTATGGACGTGCTTGCCCGGCCCGCGGGTATAGGGCTCAAGCCACCATTCCGAGATCGAATAGCGGCCGGAAGTTTCTTCACCATCGGATTTAAAGATGCTGGTCATGCGACCGAGCGGATAGCGGCGGCCCTCACCGGGGCCAAGAACGATAGCGGTCTGTCTTGGTGTAGTCAGTTCTGGTATCATACGGCAGGCCTCCGGTTTTCGGGATGCGCTCTTAAGCCTACCAACTTAAGTGTATTATCGCCTTAAAACAACTCAGGTGACAGAGGTGTGATGAGTTCCGTGATCAGCGCGTTATCGACGCCTTCCGCGCGCCCGGCCATCACCGGGTTAAATCACCGCTTCAATGGGTTGGGGCGCGGACAGATCAAGCGCCTGAAGCTGACTGAGGCGGGCCTGAAGTCGCGGGATGTTACGGGCGGCATAGGTTTTGAGTGTGCCGGCACCATCGTCACGGACATAGGCTTCGAATACCGACAAGGCGCCCTGATAAACGGTTTGTCCCACATCGACAAAGGCTTGATCAAACTCAGCCGCTTTCGCCTTTTGTAAATCGTCGACCCAGCCATGGTAAATCGGCTTAAAGTGCTGATCTGGCGCCTGATCCACATCCATGATCTCAATCAGGTCGCCCGTCACATCGCCTTCTTTTTCCAGCACATGATCGGCAAAGGCGCGCACATCGTCATTTACGGATGTTTCCAAAGCCAGACGCGCCAGACTGCCCTCAAAGGCATTCAAACTGCGGGCCGTCTTCAGGAAGGTTTCATCCGACACCCGTGCCAGACGTTTGCGCAGACGATGCAAACGAACATCCTCCGCCAGACGCAGGGCAAAGCCAACCACGCCTAAAATACCGGCGGCAAATCTTAAGTGACGCATGACGAAAACCTCCGTAAACCTGAACCTGTTTATAGGGGGCCAAATATAAGTTTTGAATGGGACTCAAACGCGCGGGCTGTCAGTGCCGCCTTAACGGCGCTCTGTAGACCCTTTATGGGTGATCTGTTTTCGGTCAGGAGAGGGCAAAAATTACCGTTAAAAGTCACCCACTTCCAATTGCCGATTGACCCATTTCCGGGCTCAGCCTATGGTCGTGGGGTGGGGAGAGGTTATGGGGCTTAGGCTTTCCAGCAATCAGACAGACGCGAGCGTTTCCGCATCGGCGGCCGCGCCCGTAAACGCGCCCGTCACACCGGATCAGGCCCGCAGCCTGATCAATGACGTCAATGGCAGCGGCTATATCCAGACCCACTTCACTCAGGTTAACCCGCCCAAGACCGAGATGCCGCAATGGCTCAAAGACGTGCTGCACGGGCTGGGCGATGTCATCACCGCAATCGGCAAAATTCTGGCGCCGCTGGGGCCCATCCTGCCGTGGCTGATTTATCTGCTGGTGTTTGCGCTGGCGGTGCTGGTGCTGTCGCCGTTTGTGCGGATGCTGATCCGCCAGCAGATTGAGCGCTTCCTGCCGCGCGATGTCATGAAACCTGAGACGATGTGGCGGCCCACCAAGGATGCCGCCGCCGCCCTGCTGCACGATATCGATGCCCTGGCGGCCAAGGGTGACTATGATGAAGCCGTGCACTTGCTGCTACTGAGGTCGGTGGCTGATCTGAACGCTTACCGGCCTGATCTGGTGCGCACCCACTATTCGTCGCGCGATATCCTAAGCCATCCGCTGCTGCCGCTGGATGCACGGCCCGCGTTCGGGGAAATCACGCGCTGGGTTGAAATGAGCTATTTCGCCGGTATCCGGGTCGGGCGCGAAGGGTTCGACGCCTGCCGTCAGGCCTATGTCGATTTCGTCGCCATCGAAGGGATCGGCTGATGAAACTTAACTTCCGCCTGCCCCCGCTTAATCGTATGTTGCCGATGATCGTCGGCCTGTTGTGTGTCGGCCTGTTTGCGACGGCGGCCCTGATCCTGATTTCGCCGTCCTTCGATCCGGACAGCCCGCAGTCAGCCGATGCCGGCGCAATCTCGCCCCACGGCTTTAAGGGTATCTATAAACTGCTGGAGGCGCGCGGTTACCGCAGCGATATCAACCGGCGCGAAACCGGCCCGCAACAGAGCTATGATCTTGAGATTATCACGCT
This sequence comes from Asticcacaulis sp. SL142, assembly GCF_026625745.1. Classification (NCBI taxonomy): domain Bacteria; kingdom Pseudomonadati; phylum Pseudomonadota; class Alphaproteobacteria; order Caulobacterales; family Caulobacteraceae; genus Asticcacaulis; species Asticcacaulis sp. SL142. Next base: position 2,454,269 of record NZ_CP113061.1, read on the forward strand.
CGAAGATGTCGATAGCGTATTTGCGCTCTATGCTTTGGAAAAGCCTGCCGCTGACACGATTGATACTGCTGAAAGCGGTCAGACGGCGTCTTCAGCGAGCGCGGAGGAGGCGGCATCCGAAGATAGCTCAGACCGTGAATATGAAGCCATCCTCGCCCGACGCAAGGTGGCGGAAACGCGCACATCGGTCAGTGGCCCCGAAGACATAGGTGAAGCCACCCGTGGCGCGGATAAGGCCAAATCCGATTACATCCTTTACGACGCGCAAGGGGACGCTGTCCTGATCGTACTGCCGAAATGGCAGGCCGCACCGCACCGTACCCGTCCGCGTTGGTCGCAAAACGAATGGGCCCAGCCTTACAGCACTTTGCTTGATCTGATGCGATTGCTGTCGGACACCCGAACCGAGACATCTGATCTTGAAAAAGCCGGTGAAAAGATAATCATGACCCGGCCTGTGGTGCCAGTCGATTATCAGTTTGCCCGCGCCCCCACCAAGGTCTCGCGCACCCTGACCCTGCAACCCACAGCGGGACAGACCCTGTTCACGGCCCCGCTTAAGGTGGGTAAGATCAAGGGCCTGCAATCGGTCGTGGCGACGGCTAAACTCACCCCTATCCTGACCGGCCCAAAGGGTGAAATCGTACTGGCCCGGGTCAATGCCCTGACGGGTGAGAAACCGTACACACAGCCGGTCTATCTACTGACCGACCCCGACCTACTCAACAACCAGATCTTGGGCGACCCGCAAAAAGTCATAACCGCCCTGACCCTGATTGATGCTGTGCGTGGCAAATCATCCACCCCGCCGTCGGTTGTGTTTAACCTGACCTTTAATGGCCACTCGGTCGACAAAAGCCTGCTGCACCATATCGCCACGCCACCGTTTATTGCTGTGCCTCTGAGCTTTATGGTGCTCGGGCTTGGGCTGATGTGGGCGGCCTTTGCTCGCTTTGGCCCGGCCCATGATATGACCAAATCGGCACCGCTGGGGCGCGGGGTTAGCATACTGGCGGACAATGCCGCGCGCCTGCTGGGTAAGGCCGGACGCGAGCCGAAACTGGCCCCGCTCTATGCCCAGATGATGCGCGATGCCGCCCTTAAAGCCCGCGGCTATATGGGCCACGCCACCCTGTCGTCCGATGAGCTGGCCGATCAGTTGAGCGCGCGCACGGGAACCACCGAAACCTATAGCGCCATCGCCCGCGACGCGACCAAAGTGACCACGCCCGCCAACCTCATCAGCCTGTGTCAGCGCCTGCATCAATGGCGTCTTGAAACGGGTGCCCCTAAATCCCGCACCATCCCATCCAAAACGGAGAGCTGACACCGTGCAAATATCCGACATTAAATCCTTAGCGGACCAGCTCAGGGCCGAAATCGCCAAGGCGGTGGTGGGTCAGGCCGATACGGTCGAGCTTATGCTGGTGGCGCTGTTTTCCGGCGGCCACATCCTGCTCGAAGGGCCGCCCGGCACCGCCAAGACCCTGTTGGCGCGGGCCTTTTGTCAGTCGCTTGATCTGCGCTTTGGCCGCATCCAGTTCACGCCAGACATGCTGCCCGGCGATATTCTGGGGTCGAACCTGTTTAACTTTCAGACCTCCAGCTTTTCCTTGAGCAAAGGGCCGATCTTCTGCGATCTGTTGCTGGCCGACGAAATCAACCGCACCCCGCCCAAGACTCAGGCCGCCCTGCTTGAGGCCATGCAGGAACGGTTTGTGACGCTGGATGGCACCCGCCACGATCTGGGCGCACGCTTTACGGTCATCGCCACCCAGAACCCGATTGAACAGCAGGGCACCTATCCCTTGCCCGAAGCCCAGCTTGACCGGTTTTTATTCAAGCACATCTTAAGCTACCCCAGCATCGAGGAAGAACGCCGCATCGTCAGCCTGTCGGGCAATGCCGCCGCCACTGACACCACGCTGAATATAAGCCGCGTCATCGATGCCACAACCCTGGCTCAGGCCATTGATACAGTGGCGCAGGTCAAGCTCAATGATGCCAATCTCAACTACATCGTCAATCTGATCCGGGCTACCCGCGAAGTAGCGCAACTGAGCGTCGGCGCATCGCCGCGATCCGGTGCGCTGCTGGCCCGGGCCGCACGGGCGCGCGCCACACTGGATGGCCGTGACTATGTGCTGCCCGACGATATCAAGGCGCTCTATGCCCCGTGTATGCGCCACCGCGTGCTGTTGTCGGCGTCGGCGGAGATCGAAGGCGCCAATGTCGACAGCGTGCTGCAAAGCCTGCTGGAACGCGTTGAGATCCCCAGATAATCATGTATCCCACCGCCCGCCTCATTACGATCCTTATCCTGTGCGTCGCCTTAAGCGTCGGGCTGGCTTTGGCGTGGCCGCAAGGCTGGGTCTGGGCGCCGCTGGTCATGCTGGGGGTTCTGGGGCTAGGGTTGTTTGACGGCCTGTTTGCGCCGCTATCGCGCACGCTGACGCTCGATCTGAAAACTCCGCGCAGTATGGGCGTGGGCCGGGACTATGTCTGGCCATTTAGCCTGACCTTCACGGGTCGCAGACCGGGTTCGCTGGAGGTGCGGTTTGGCGCCAATCACCTGCTGGTCGTCACAGACATGGCCCAGCCGATCACAGACGACGCGGGGGCCTTCCACGCCGAACTGGCGCTCAAAGCCCACGCCCGCGGCGTCGCGGTCCTGGAGGATATCCATATCCGTTATCGCGGGGTTCTGGGCCTGATCTGGATACAAAAGCGCCTGACGCTGGATCGCCAGATCATTGTGACCCCGGATATAGAAGGTGTGCAACACGACGCATCTGAGCTGTTTTCCTACGACAGCATCTACGGTGTCCGGGTACAAAACCAGTTGCACAATGGCTCGGAATTTCATGCCCTGCGCGAATATGACGCCAGTCAGGACCCGCGCCGAATTGACTGGCGCTCGTCGGCTCGCCACCTCAAACTGCTGTCGCGGGAATTTCAGGCCGAACGTAACCACCACATCGTGCTGGCCTTTGATACCGGACGATTGATGGGGGAGCCGCTGCTTGGCATCAAACGGCTGGATCGGGCGCTGTATGCCGGACTGTTGCTCGGCTATTGCGCGCTTAAAATCGGCGACAATATCCGCAGCTTTGCCTTTGCGTCACAGCCCTATCATATCGCCCCGCAGGTGTCGGGCATGCAGGGCTATGAGGTGCTGAAACATCAGCTATCGTCGCTATCGGATATGGCCGAAGAGTCCAATCATACCCTGGCTCTGGCCGATCTTAATTCGCGCATTGGGCGGCGCTCGCTGATCGTACTGTTCACTGATTTTATCGATGAGATCAGCGCCGATCTGATGCTGGAGGCGCTCAATCGCCTGTCGAAAAAGCACGTCATCATCTTTGTGGCCTTCCGCGATGAAGTGCTCGAAGACCTTGCCTCCAGACCACCGCTGACACCCGAAGATGTCAGCCGCGCTATTTTCGCCCAGCGCCTGTTGACCCAGCGCGAAACCGTCCATGCCCTGCTGCGCCGGCAGGGGATTGAGGTGCTGGAAGCCCCGACCGAGCAAATGGCTACGCTCATCGTCACCAAATATCTGGCGCTCAAGCAAGCCGACCGGTTGTAGGAGGATCACATGAACAATGAAGACCCCGCAAGACCTGCCCTGCAACTCAAGAGCCAGAAGTTTCGTGATGCGCGCGAACGGGACTGGCGCACCTTAAGCCGGGCTTTGGATTGCCTCGATCAGGGCAAACTCAACAGCTTTTCGACCGATGAACTGCTGAACCTGCCGGTGCTTTATCGCTCGGCCGTCTCGTCGCTGTCGATGGCGCGCTCGATCTCGCTCGACCGCAATCTGATCGGCTATCTTCAGGGCTTATGTGCCCGCGCCTATATGGGCATCTACGGTCCCCATGCGCGGTTTAAGGACATTCTGACCGGCTATTTTGGGCGGCAGTGGCCCGAAAGTGTGCGCCGCATCGGGTCTGAATTTTGGTTATCTCTGGCCTGCCTGGTGATCGGCATCGTCGCGGGCTGGCTGTTGTGTGCGGGTGATCAGAGCTGGTATTCCGCACTGGTCGGCGAAGACATGGCAGGCGGGCGCAATCTGTCGGCCTCGGCCGCCGATCTGAAAGAAACGCTTCAGGGCCGCACCGATGGACTGGCGTTTTTTTCGGTCTTTTTGATGTCGCACAACACGCAGGTATCGATCTTTGCCTTTGCGCTGGGGGTGATTGCGGGTATACCGACCGCCCTTTTGATCCTGCATAACGGCATGTTGCTGGGGGCCATGCTGTGGCTGTTCGCGCGCCAGGGTCTGCTGGTCGATTTCGCGGGCTGGCTGAGCATTCACGGCACGACCGAGTTGCTGGCCATTGTGCTGGCCGGTGCCGCCGGTTTCCACATGGCGCGGCGGATCATGTTCCCTGGCAATCTGACGCGCAAAGCCGCTCTGGTTGACGCCGGTAAGCTGACCGGCTCCGTCATGCTGGGGGTCGCCATCATGCTGCTGCTGGCCGGACTGCTCGAAGGCTTTGGGCGACAGCTAATCACCGGCACTTCGGCGCGGTTTGGGGTCGGTGCGGTCATGCTGGTGGTCTGGGTGGTCTATTTTACGCAAGCTGGGAAACGTCTGACGCTTAGGTTTGAGGAGGCTGATCATGGCCGCCGTTAAGACCGCCCCTATATTGGATGACACCTTAAGCTTTGATGCGCAGGGCAAGTATCAGCGGCGCGTCACCTACATCACCACCCCCGAAGGCGTGCGCCTGCCGTTCATTACCGCCACCTTTGCCGAGCGCTTGGGGGCGTTTATCCTTGATTACCTGATCATCATTGCCGCCCCGGTGGCCCTGATCCTGCTGTTTTTTATTCTGCCGTTTGAGCAGGTCGACTGGAAGCGCGCCAAGGGGTTGGGCGACATCCTGATGATCCTGTTTTTCATGGCCATGTTCTTTGTGCGCACCGGCTATTTCATGGCGTTTGAGATGGGGCCGCGCGCCGCGACGCCGGGTAAGCGGGTGCTGAAAATCAGGGTCATTGCCAATGACGGCGGCCACCTGACGCCGGTGATGGTCATTACCCGCAATATGCTGCGTGAGGTCGAGTTTTATCTGCCGCTGACCCTGATGGGCATGACCATGCAGGGCGGGGGCTGGGTGGCGCTGTCGGCGTTTTTGTGGACGCTGGTTCTGGCCCTGCTGCCGCTGTTTAATCGCGATCAGGCCCGCTTGGGCGATTTTCTGGGCGGCACCCGCGTCGTTCATATGCCGCGCCAAAGTCTGGGGATTGATCTGGCCGACACCGAGGCTGACCGTCGCAGCGGCATTATCTTTACCCGCGCCCAGATTGAGGCTTATGGCGAGAAAGAACTGGGGGTTTTGGAGGAAGTCTTACGCGAACGCAGGCCCGCGACCATGGCGGCGGTAGCCACCCGTATCAAGACCCGCATCGGCTGGGACGATCCTAAAAATACCAACGATATGCCGACCGATGAAGCCTTCCTGCGCGCCTTTTATGCGGCGTTGCGGGCCCATCTGGAAAGCCGGATGCTGCTCGGCAAACGCCGCAAAGATAAGCACGACGACGTGCGCTAATCAAAAGAAAGCCTCCGCGATTGCGGAGGCTTTTTATTATCAAGAGTAACGCTCAATTACGAAAAGATGTTAGCGACCGCATCCGGCGTGTGGATTTCTTTCGCGCGGCGCAGGCTGGTATAGACGGCAATCGCAAATACCAGACTGATGATCGACGTGAACGCGCTCACCAGGCCCGATATGGCGACGACAACGGGGCTGTTTGAGCTTTCCGATACCATGCCCAAAGGAATAGTGATGATGGCGCTTAAGATCCCGATCGAGATGCCGACGATCAGCAGGATCGCCAAAATGCCCCAGCGGTGGCCCTTGGTCAGTTCACGGCTGCGCTTAAATGCGCCGCCGATGCCAAGGCCCGGTTCGGCGATATAGGCTGTCATGACGACATAAAACATCAGCATGACGATAAAACCCGGTACGATCAGCAGGATCATGCCCAGCATCATGGCCAGCGTATAAAGCAGGGTAATGATAATCAGCGGGATGATGTTTTTAAGCGCCCGGCCAAACGCCGCCCCGAACTCAAACCGGTCTTTGACGACAATCTCTGTGATCATCGACAAGGTGACCAGACTGGCGACTATGGCGATCACCATATATATGCCAAAGCCGCTCCACCATGAGCTATCCATTGTCGATGGATCGGGATTGCCCGCCAGATTAAAGCCGGTGGTCATCACCAGAATGACCAACCCCGCCACCAGCGGCAAGGCATAGGTGACCAGCCCGACCATAAAGATCGTGCTAAAGTGGCGCGACAACAGGCCAAAACCTTCGTTGAGCGTGTTTCCAATCGTAAATTTCATAAGGCTCTCCCTTTTTTGAGTATATGAGTTAGGCGAAGATTTCGGCCACAGTTTCAGGACGGTGGCCTTCTTTGAGGTCGCGCAGGCGAAGGTATGCAGAAACCGTAAACGCAGTAAGCAACACGGAAATAACGGCTTCTGACAGCAGATTAAACACAGGCAGGGCTGACGTTAGAAGCGGGATAGTGCCGCCGTCCAACAGGAACTCAATTGGTGTAAAAAGGAGTGCGGCTACACCTATCAATATCACACCGACAATCATGAAAAATCCAAGCAATCGCCAGCGCTGATTGCGCGTCAAATCGCCGGAACGCCTGAGACTGCCGTCGATGCCGCGGTTTTCAATGACCGCTACAGGCAAGACTACAGACAGGATCAGCGCCACATAGATGCCGGGTATTACGAAAAAAATAGCTGCAGTAATTATCAGCAGATTTGATGTAATTATGATCCCCAACATCGTCAGGAACTTATTGCCTAAAGCTTTGAATACACTTGCAAACGACGCGTGTTCATCCCGGCCCGCCGCAACCATTACAGTGATGAATATGATTTTAGAGACAGCATCGATTATCAAACCGAGCACCAGCTTTGGCATGCCGACCGTCGGCATTTCCACCCACGACCGGAATCCGTCATCGACATAGCCCATCGGCATTTCGACCGTGTAATAGTAGGCTATAAAAGGCAGAACATATATGATCAGAGCCGCAGCAATAATCGGCACAGCGCAGCGCGATAATATTGAAAAGCCCATCCCCAGTGCTTTGCCGATTAAAAAATTCACCCCACGCCCCCCGTACAAACCCGCTGCGACCATAAGGTGAAATCTTAGCCCTGCCAATCGATTTTGCGCGCCATTGCGTCAGGTGAATTTGTTTTAAGGTGAAGCGGGTCGCGGGCCTGTGCTAAATATCAGGCGCACTCACAACAGGATAAATTTCATGACTGACTATCCCACAGGCTTTGGCGAACGCACCCACCATAAGGCGTCAGGCGTGGCCGATGACATTGAGTATGAAATCAAAGGGCAAGAACTTCAGTTTGTCGAAATCGAGCTCGATCCCGGCGAAAGCGCGGTCGCCGAAGCCGGCGCCATGGTCTGGAAAGATGCCCATGTTGGCATGACTACCGTATTTGGCGACGGCTCAGCCCAGCAAAGCGGCTTTATGGGCAAGCTTTTGGGGGCAGGTAAGCGCCTATTGACGGGTGAGAGCCTGTTCACCACCGTCTTTACCCATAATGGCACCGGTAAGGCGCGGGTGGCCTTTGGCGCGCCGGTACCGGGCGTGGTCGTGCCGCTTAAGCTCGATCAATATGGCGGGCGTCTGATCTGCCAGAAGGACTCGTTTCTGGCCGCAGCCAAGGGCGTATCGATCGGCATCCATTTCCAGCGCAAGATCATGACCGGCCTGTTTGGCGGCGAAGGCTTCATCATGCAAAAGCTTGAAGGCGATGGCTGGGTGTTCGTGCAGTTCGGCGGCATGGTCATTGAGCGCGAATTGAAAGCCAGGGAACAACTGCATGTCGATACCGGCTGCGTTGCCGCCTTTACCGATACGATTGATTTCGATCTGATTGCCGCGGGCGGTGTGAAATCCATGCTGTTCGGCGGTGAAGGCGTTTTCTTTGCGCAACTGACCGGGCCGGGTAAGGTGTGGATTCAGTCCCTGCCGTTTTCGCGCCTGTCGGGCCGGATTCTGGCCGCCGCTGGCGGTGGTGGTCAGTCGCGCGGCGAAGGCTCGGTGCTGGGCGGCTTTGGTGATCTGATCGGCGGTAATAACTGACGGGTGTGTCGCGAGATTAAGGCGTTGGCAATGCCTTAATCTGTCACCCCTTTGAGGCGGCGGGCGATGGCCTGACGACGTTCGGAATTGGCCTGACGCACGCGCTCAACCGCTACGATTTCGGTCGCGTTCAACAGATGCTCAATCACCCGGTCGAGATGGTCATGCATGGCCTGACGGGCGGCGTTGCCAGAGCGGCTTTTGAGCGCGGCCAGAATGCCGCCATGCTCATCGATGCGCGCCCCCATGCCGAGGTTAGCCGCCCGCGCCAGAATATTGCGCGCCAGCGGTGACCGGTAACGCCAGTCCCACAGGTTTTCTACACAGGACGCAATCGCGCCATTGCCGCTGATCTTGGCAATCAGGACGTGGAACTCTCGGTCGGCCCGCTCGGCCCGCTCAGGGTCGGCGTGGTGCATCTGATTAACCAGCCCCTCAAGCTCCGTCACCTGCTCATCAGTGATCAGGGTCGCCGCCAGGGCGCACACTTCGCCCTCAAGCAGCCGGCGCGCTTCGATCAGTTCAAAGGCGCCGATTTCAGAATCTGAGAACGGCAGGGGATCAGGTTTGGTCTTGGTGACAATGATCCCTAAGCCATGCTTGGCCTCGATCATGCCTAAGATTTCCAGCGCGATCATGGCTTCGCGCAAGGTGGGTCGGCTGACGCCGTACTGCACGGCCAGATCACGCTCCGGCGGCAGGCGGTCTCCGGGTTTGTAGCGCCCAGACTGAATATCAGCCGCAATAGAATCGGCAATTCGGCGGTAAAGTTTCTTCGGTTCAGACATCTGTGTTCATGTATCCGGACGGCCCAAAGCCGTATCAGCGCTCTACCTATGCCTGATTTGCACCGCTTTAGAAAGACTTAACGCTTAATAACGGCCCTGACCGTTTTGCCCCTGGTCAGGCCAATAAGGACGCAGACTTTATCGCTGTATGACAGCGCTTACTTGTACTATAAATAAGCGCCTTATGATACAAATTCCTCCGAAATTGGCGGCTCCAGTCTATCTTAATGCCACACGCCTTTCAGAAAAAGCTTGCACTCTTGCGGCAGATTTGAGTTATATATGAAAATAGGTCATACCAATTGCGTGACAAAGTTGCGCAATCGTAAAACCCATCGGCTTGCTAAAACCACAGATCATGGCCACAGGTCATGACACCAGGGAACGGAACTTCTTTTAATACAACGGCCTGACCTACCTCTATCGCGTTTTTGAATATGACGCGGGTCGTCTCAGGCTGTGGCTTTGGAGTCTTACGCTATATGAAAATCACGTCCGCCAAGGTTATAGTCACCTGTCCTGGCCGCAACTTTGTGACGCTCAAGATCATGACCGACGAAGGTGTCTATGGTCTGGGCGATGCCACGCTCAATGGCCGCGAGTTGTCGGTTGTGTCTTACCTGGAAGACCATGTCATCCCGTGCCTGATCGGCCGCGACCCGCACCAGATCGAGGACATCTGGCAGTTCCTGTATCGCGGTGCGTACTGGCGTCGGGGGCCGGTCACCATGTCGGCCGTCGCCGCCGTCGATATGGCGCTGTGGGACATCAAGGGTAAGGTCGCGGGGCTTCCGGTCTATCAGCTCATGGGTGGCAAGTGCCGCACCGGGGTGATGGTCTATGGCCACGCCAACGGCACCTCGATTGAAGACACCATTGAGGTGGCACAGTCCTATAAGGCCATGGGCTATAAGGCCATCCGCCTGCAATGCGGGGTGCCAGGTCTGGCCTCGACCTACGGCGTTTCCAAGGACAAGATGTTCTATGAACCCGCCGATGCCGACCTGCCGACTGAGAATGTCTGGTCGACGGAAGCCTATATGCGCGTCGTGCCGAAACTGTTTGCCGCCGCCCGTGACGCCCTGGGCGACGAGGTTCACCTGCTGCACGATGTTCACCACCGCCTGACCCCGATCGAGGCCGGTCGTCTGGGTCGCGATCTGGAGCCCTACCGTCCGTTCTGGATGGAAGATGCGGTCGTGGCCGAAAATCAGGAAAACTTCCGCCTGATCCGTCAGCACACGACCACGCCGCTGGCCGTTGGGGAAATCTTCAACTCGATCTGGGACTGCAAGGATCTGATCCAGAACCAGTTGATCGACTATATCCGCGCCACGGTCGTCCATGCCGGTGGGCTGACCCACCTCAAGAAGATCGCCGCCTTTGCCGACATCTATAATGTCCGCACCGGCTGTCATGGGGCTACCGACCTGTCGCCGGTCTGTATGGCCGCAGCGCTCAACTTCGATGTCTCGATCCCGAACTTCGGGGTGCAGGAATATATGCGCCACACCGAGGCCACCGATGAGGTTTTCCCGCATCAATATTATTTCAGGGACGGCGACCTGATGGTCAATGAAACGCCGGGTCTGGGGGTCGATATCGACGAAGACTTGGCCGCCAAGTATCCGTATCAGCGCGCCTATCTGCCGGTGAACCGCCTGCAGGACGGCACCCTGTTTAACTGGTAGGGGCCTTAAGTTCATGGCCGTGCTGAAACTGCATCCCGACCGGCTGCTGCCGGCAGATCCCGCCACCCGCGATATTGCCCGCAGGCTTTATCAGACGGTCAAAGACCTGCCGATCATCAGCCCGCACGGCCATACCGACCCGCAATGGTTTGCCGATAATGAAGCCTTTCCCGATCCGGCGCAGCTTCTGATCGTGCCGGATCACTATGTGTTCCGGATGCTGTATTCGCAAGGGGTGGATCTGGCAGCGCTGGGGATCGCCACCCATGACGGCACACCGTTTGAGGCCGACCCGCGCAAAATCTGGAAAACCTTTGCCGAAAACTATTATCTGTTCCGAGGCACCCCGTCGCGCATGTGGCTGGATTGGGTGTTCTCAAACGTGTTCGGCATTGACGTCACCCTGACGCCAGAGACCGCCGATCACTATTATGAGGTGATGGACGCAAGCCTTAAAACCGACGCCTTTCGGCCACGCGCCCTGTTTGAGCGCTTTAATATCGAGGTCATCGCCACCACCGAAGGGCCGCTCGATGACCTGCGCCACCATAAGAAAATCCGCGACAGTGGCTGGGGCGGGCGTGTCGTTACCGCCTATCGCCCCGATCCGGTCATGGACCCGGAGCATGTCGGATTTGCGGATAATCTTGAACGGTTCGGGCAACTGGCGGGCGAAGATATAACCACCTTTGCGGGCTATCTGAAGGCCCACCAAAACCGCCGCGCCTTTTTCCGCGAAGCCGGTGCGACCTCAACCGACCACGGCCATGTCCGCGCCACCACTGCCAATCTGTCGCCGTCAGAGGCGGCGGCCCTATATAACAAAATCCGCTCCGGTAATTTTAGCGCCCATGAGGCCGACCTGTTCCGCGGGCAGATGCTGACCGAAATGGCGCGCATGAGCCTTGACGACGGTATGGTGCTGCAACTGCATCCGGGCGTGTACCGCAGTCACAACCAGCATGTGCTCAGTCGCTTTGGCCGTGATAAGGGCGCGGATATTCCGCTGGCGACCGAATATGTCCATGCGCTGAAACCTCTGCTTGATGCCTATGGCAACGATCCGCGCCTGACCTTTATTGTCTTTACGCTCGATGAAACCGTCTATGCGCGTGAGCTGGCGCCACTGGCCGGTCATTATCCGGCGCTGAAGCTCGGCCCGCCGTGGTGGTTCCACGACTCGCCCGAAGGCATGCGCCGTTTCCGCGACCAGATGACCGAGACCGGCGGCTATTATAATACCGTCGGCTTTAATGACGACACCCGCGCCTTTTTCTCCATTCCCGCCCGCCATGATGTCGCGCGCCGCATGGATTGCGGGCATCTGGCGCGACTGGTGGCGGAGCATCGCCTTGATGAAGATGAGGCCGCCGAGGTCGCCTATGATCTAAGCTACAAACTGGCCAAGCAGGCCTATAAATTATAAACGAAAATACGGGAGGTTTGAGATGTTGCGATGGATAGTGGCGGTTTGCGCCCTTATGTTAGCGCTACCGGCGCAGGCCGAGGACGGCTATGACCTGTGGCAGAGATACCGTCCGGTCGAGGCGGGCTATGTCATCCCTGCCACCGCGATCGTTTCCGAAGGTGCCACCCCCACGCTGATCGCCGCCGCGCAAGAGCTTGAGCGCGGCTTGAGCGGCTTGTCGGGCAAGATGATCGAGACCGGCACCCTCCGCGATAACGCCATCATCATTGGCACGCCGTCCGGCTCTGCGGCCATCGCCCTCATTAATCCTGACCTGACCAAGACTGGCGAAGAAGGCTATGTTATCCGCACCGTGCGCCTGAACGATAAGCCGGTGACGATCATCGCCGCCAACCGCGATATCGGCGTGCTTTATGGTGTGTTTGAATATCTGAAACTGATCCAGACCCGCCAGCCGCTGGAACGCCTCAACATCACCGAGGCCCCAAAGGTCAAGCTGCGCGTCCTCAATCACTGGGATAATCTCGATGGCTCAGTTGAGCGCGGTTATGCGGGGACGACCATCTGGGACTGGTGGAAGCTGCCGGATGTTAAGCACCCGCGCTATACCGACTATGCCCGCGCCAATGCCTCGGTCGGGATCAACGGCACGGTGCTGAACAATGTCAATTCCAATGCGGTATCGTTGAGCCCAACCTATATCGCCAAGACCGCGGCCCTGGCCGATATCTTCCGCCCCTATGGTATTAAGGTCTATCTGTCGGCGCGCTTTTCGGCCCCGATAGAAGAGGGAGGTCTCAAAACCGCCGACCCGCTCGACCCCGCCGTGCGCGCATGGTGGAAGGCCAAGGCGGATGAAATCTATGCCGCTATTCCCGATTTTGGCGGCTTTCTGGTCAAGGCCAATAGTGAGGGCCAGCCCGGCCCGCAGGACTATAAGCGCAGCCATGCCGATGGGGCCAATATGCTGGCCGAGGCGTTAAAACCGCATAGCGGCATCGTCATGTGGCGGGCCTTTGTCTACAGCCACGAAAAGCCCGATGACCGCCACAAGCAGGCCTATGATGAGTTCAAGGCGCTGGATGGTCAGTTTGCTGACAATGTGCTGGTGCAGGTCAAGAACGGCGCCATCGATTTTCAGCCGCGTGAGCCTTTCCACCCCCTGTTCGGGGCCATGCCGAAGACGCCGCTGATGATGGAATTCCAGATCACTAAAGAATATCTCGGCTTTTCGACCCACCTCGCCTACCTCGGCCAATATTACGAAGAGGCGCTGAAAACCGACACCTTTGCAAACGGTAAGGCGGGCAACACCGTCGCCAAGGTCGTCGAAGGTACGGTCGATAACCACACATTGACCGGTATTGCGGGTGTGGCCAATATCGGCATGGATCGCAACTGGTCGGGTTCTGATTTCGATCAGGCCAACTGGTACGCTTTCGGGCGGCTGGCCTGGAACCCGCAGGCTTCATCGCGCGCCATTGCCGATGACTGGGCCCGTATGACCTTTTCCAATGATCCGGCCTTTGTGGCACCGGTGGTCGATATGATGATGACCTCACGCGAAACCGTGGCCGATTACATGACGCCGCTGGGGCTGCATCATCTGATGGATACCGGCCACCACTATGGGCCGGGACCGTGGGTCGATAATCTGGAGCGCGCCGACTGGAACCCGGTCTATTATCATAAGGCCGATGCGAACGGGATTGGCTTTGACCGGATGAACAACGGCTCGAACGCCATTGCTCAGTACACCCCAAAAGCCGCCAAACTCTGGGCTGACCCAAAGACCATGGATGAGCGCTATCTGCTGTGGTTCCATCATTTGCCGTGGGATTATACGGTCAAATCGGGACGTACCCTGTGGGATGAAGTGGCGGTGACCTACTCCAAAGGCGCATCTGATGTGACCACAATGCGCAATCGCTGGGCGTCGCTTAAGCCTTATGTCGATGCGCAACGCTTTGAGGCGGTGGCGACCAATCTGATGATTCAGGAACGCGAGGCCAAATGGTGGCGCGATGCGTCGGTGGCCTATTTCCAGTCGATCTCCAAACGCCCGCTGCCCGCCGGTTATGCCGCGCCGGAAAAGTCGCTGGACTATTATAAGTCGCTGAAATTTCCCTATGCACCGGGGAATTAGTTTACAGCTACCGAAAAGCACGTCACCTTTGCCGGGTATACGGAGGGTATCAGCATGTGTTTTTCGGCCCCGGTCAGCTTTGCCGCCAGCGCCTTTATCGCCACGGCCGGCGTCATGGCCCTGCGCGAAACGCAATTAAAGACTGAGCGGCCATTCGCGTCTGTGCCGCTGTTGTTTGCCATCCAGCAATTTATCGAAGGCTGCCTGTGGGTCTTGTTACCACAAATGGGAACCGGGGCGGCCACCCACGCCCTGACCCAGGGTTACGCCGTATTTATCGGGGTGATCTGGCCGATCATCATACCCCTGTCGATTCTGCTGATCGAGCCTGACCTGATCCGCAAACGGCTGATGCAGGTGGTTCTGCTGCTGGGGGTTGCCGTGGCCGCCTTTACGCTGATGATCATCCTGAAATACGGCGTGGCCGTGCAAATGGTCAATCAGTGTCTGGTCTACACCAATCCGGTCGGGGGCGGGTTCTGGATCCGCAGCGCCTATGTGGTCGCGACCTGCGCAGCGTTCTTTATCTCAAGCCATGTCAGCGTGCGTGTGATTGGCACGGCCATGGTGGTGGGCTTTGCCGTGGCCTACAGCTTTTTCAGGCTTAACTACCCATCCGTGTGGTGTTTCTTTGCCGCACTGGTAAGCGCCCTCACCTACTGGCATTTCCGACGCAAAAAGACAGGTGACGTTAAGGAAACCCTTACGGTGTAATCATTCTGAACCGAATGTGATTGGCTTGATCTGGTTTTGAGGCCCTATTATAGTGACGAAAAGTCGTTACGTCGCTTGCAGGCTCCAACTCCATGACCTCATCTGTCGTTACATCTGACCATTACCCCACACCTACGGAACGTCGCGCCGACCTGATCGTGCATGTGGTCGGCCTGTGCATGGCCCTGTTTGGGGGCGGCATTGCACTCGGATTAGCCATAAGCCACGGCTATCTGGGCAAGGTCGCCGCCGTCAGCGTCTATGCGCTTGGCTTTGTCGCCATGCTGGCCTTTTCGACCGCCTATAACTTCGCCAAGCCGAACTGGCAGCCGTTTCTGCGACGGCTGGACCACGCTGGCATTTTCCTGATGATTGCCGCCAGCTACACGCCCTTTACCACTCAGGCGCTGGAGGGCGGCTGGGCGATCGGCATGACGGTGGCGGTCTGGACGCTGGCGGGCTTGGGCATGGCCGGAAAGCTGTTTTTGCCGCACCTGAGCAAGGTCATCTGGATCGTGTTCTATCTGGCGCTCGGCTGGCTGATTTTGATTGCGATCAAGCCCATGATCCGCGAAGTGCCCATGCCCGCTCTGATTATGCTGGCGGCGGGTGGCGTGCTCTATAGCGTGGGCACGATTTTTTACATGAATAAGCGCCTGAAATTTCGCCGCGCCATCTGGCATGGCCATGTGCTGGCGGGCGCCTCGGCCCACTATGTCGCTATCCTTGTGGGTATTGTGCTGGCGGTGAAATAGCTTAACGGCGAAGCGCGTCCTTGAGCACCAATCGCGTCTCAAACCCGTTATCAGAACGCTCAAATTCTAACTGTCCGCCATGCAAAACGGCAATCTGATCGACCATGGCCAGCCCCAGACCTGTGCCGCCGGTTGCCTCAGACAGATGCGGCTGGCGGGCATCGTCACCGCGCACAAAGGGCTGGCGATAGAGTGCAGCCTCATCCGCACCAAAGCCCGCCCCCTGATCACGCACTGTAAGGATGATATCGCCCGCCACAGCGCACGCACTGACCTCAACCGGCACCGCCCCATAACGCAGGGCATTTTCAATCAGATTGATGACCGCCCGACGCAGGGCCTCACGCCGCCCCGTAAAGACAAGACCTGGTGACGCCTCAAAATACACGTCACGGTCGATATAATCCCGGCCAAGGTCATTCATAAAACTGCCCGCCGCGATCAGACCCTTGGGTTCCTGCTCATAGCCGCGCGCGAACTGCAGGAACTGCGACAGGATGCGCTCAATGGTATCGATCTGACGGCCCGCACTGGCGCGCAGATCGGCATCCTCAATATCGGCCATATCCAGCACCAGCCGCAGCTTGGCCAGAGGCGTTCTCAGGTCGTGGGAAATTCCGGCCAGAACCAACGTCCGGTCGGCGTCGGCCTGATTGAGCCGGGCCGTCATGGCGTTGAAACTGCGGCTAAGGGCGGCGATCTCGGCGGGGCCGTCTTCGCGCAGGGCCGGAGGCCCTGACGACAGGTGTAACTCATCGGTCGCGACCCGTAAGTCCTCCAGCGGGCGAACCAGCTTGCGGCTCAGCCAGTAGGCCATGGCCGACGACAGGGCGACCGCAATCACGCCCAAAACGATGATGACGCCATTGGGGGCCGTAAACGCCCTCGGTTTAAAGCTGATCCAATAGGGATCATCCCCCAGATAGACCTGTACCCATAGTTTGCGGTTACCGTCGGTTCGCCACGACATCTGGCTCTGGGTATCCAGCTGATCGGCCAGGGCGCGCATAAACCGCCGCTCCATATAGCGCGGCGGCGGGCCGGAGCGGTCAGGCGGCGTATCACCCGTCCAAATCTCAAGATATGTAGAGTTTTTCAAGCGCTGGATCATGGCGGTGCGCGTTTCAGGGGCCGCCGCATTATAGCCTTGGGTCAGGGTCACGACATTCTGGGCCATCATGCGGGCGGCCCGGTCGATCTGGGGCCGCACGACCAGCAGGCTCATCGCCGCAATCGTCAGAACCTGACTCAGGATCACAATCAGTATGGTGCCCGCCAAGGTCTGGCGTAAAAGCGTTGTCGGTCTCATGGATTTTGCACCCCTGTATCCGACGCAAAGACATAGCCGTGACCCCAGACCGTCTTTATCCAGACCGGGTTGGCGGGATCATCTTCGATGACCTTTCGTAATCTGGCCACCTGAACATCGATCGCACGATCCGTAACCTCGGCATCGCGCCCCAGCGCCAGATCAATGATGCGGGCGCGGGTCAGAGGCCTGCCCGCATGATCGATCAGAGTTTTCAGCAGCACAAACTCCCGCGTCGACAGGTCAATGTTCACCCCGTCCCGCGTCAGGCTCATGCGCGCCAGATCGAGGCAAAACCGGCCAAACCGAACCTGCCCGTCTCCGGTCAGGGCCGTGGACGTGCCTGAGCGGCGGCGCAGCACGGCATCGATCCGCGCCAAAAGCTCACGCGGCAGAAAGGGCTTACCCAGATAATCGTCCGCCCCCATCTCAAGGCCGATCACCCGGTCAACCGGATCGCCTCTGGCGGTCAGCATGATGATCGGCGTCATGTCGCCACCCGCCCGCAGCCTTCGGCACACCGACAGGCCATCCTCACCCGGCATCATCAGATCGAGAATAATCAGATCGGCCACTTCGCGCGTCAGGTGCTTATAGAGGGACGCCGCCTCGCCAAAGGTGCGCACCCCATACTGATTTTCGCTCAAATACCGTTGCAGCAGACCGCGCATTTCCTGATCGTCATCCAGTACCGCAATCTTGCCCTTAGTCATGCCCATGGTCTGTTCCCGAAGCTCATGCCGATATCTATAGCCGCACGGATCCCGCCGCACCCGCCCCAAGATGTTACAAACCATGACACCGGCGGCCTTATGTCACGTCTGGTCACACCTTCGCCATTTGGCGACATGGCGTCGTAACCCGCTGGTTCCAGTATCGGGGCGTCATCACGACATGGCTAAAAATCCTGGCCCCTAACCTGATCGATATACTGGAGATCCGCTATGAAAAAGTCATTACTCGCCCTTACCGTCTGTACCCTCAGTCTGATCACCCTGGCCGAGAGCGCGATTGCCGCCGAAGGCCGCATCCGTGCCCGTGGCCAGAACGGTGTCGCCGCCGCCGGTTCCAACGATGGCAATGCCTATGTCCGCGCCCGCGGTGCCCGCACCAATGCCGATGGCTCAACCACGGCCGCCAGTGGCGGGGCTTTCCGCACCGATGACGGCGCCGCCGGTGCCCGCAAATCAGCCACAACCGTCAATCCGGATGGCTCAGCAACCCACTCCGGCAAGTTCGGCGTCACCGGCGACAGAGGCACCGCCACCTCAGACGGTGGCTTTACCCGCACGGCCGACGGTACGGTAAGCGGCTCGCGCGCTACGGATGTCACCAACGCCCAGACCGGCAACAGCTATAGCGGCACGACAAGCTACGATTCCACCACCGGCGTGACCCGGTCAGCGACCTGCCGTGACGCATCAGGCGCCACCATCGCCTGCCCCACTCGTTAAACTTTCCCCTTCCGGTGTGTTTACCCTTCCACACTGGTTACGCCGGTTCCGTTGCCGCAGCTCCCCACGGCGGTGGCGGAACCGGACACGCTTTCATTTTAACTTAGGACACTCCGATGATTCGAACCTTTTATGCCCTGGCCGCCGTGCTGGCCTTGAACGCGACCTCTGTCCACGCCCAGCCCAAAGCCGCCGACCCTGACCGTCTGGCCGACCGCCTCGAAGCGGCTGATGCCAATCGCGACGGCATGGTAACCCGTCAGGAATTTATAGCCCATCGCGGCACGCAATTCAGCAAGTTCGACCGCAACGGCGATAGCTACCTCACCGATAAGGACATACCCCGGCTTGCCGCCTACGGCGAACGCAGCCAAAAGTTCAAAGCCATGATGCTGACCTTTGACAGCAATAATGATGGCCGCGTCAGCCGCACAGAATTCACCAGCGGCCCGACCATGGCCTTTGATATGGCCGAGACTGACCGGAATGGCACGGTTGATGGCTTTGAGTTAAAACACATCAAGCGCAAAGGCTAAAAATTCAGGCGGCCAGCAATGGCCGCTCATAACTGACAATCCCGCACCTGTGGCCATATAGGCGCAGTGCCTATGCTGCTTTGCAACATTTGTCCGTGTTCGCTCTTCCCAACGCTGTTATTTGACGTTAAGGTGTCATATTGGGTGACCGATGGGCAGGATTGCGACGGGCAAGTGTAATTTATGCTTAATTATCTATTATTTGCAGAATCCCGTCAGACCGCCTGAAAGTTGGCGTATATTATTTTGGGGTATTATCCAGACACTCGCGGAGTTTAGGCATGGTCCTTGCTCAGCGTTTCGCACCGGCGGGTTTTTCGTCCCGTTTCTGGTGATGCCGGAGTATGGATTTTACAGGTAATTTTTAAAGCGGGCTGACTGACAAGTGCTGTTCAATTCAATTGAATTTATTGTCTTTTTTATAGCGACTGTGGTCAGCTACATGCTGATGCCACAGCGTCTGCGCCTACCCCTTTTGCTGATCGCCAGTCTGGTATTTTATGGCTGGTCAGGGCCTTTGTTTCTTGTGCATTTGCTGGTGGCAGCAACCCTCGTCTACTATTTCGCACTCGCGATAGAAAAGGCCGAGGATAAGCCCCGAAAGCAGATGATCCTGACCATCGCCATTGTGCTGTTGGTGCTCAATCTGGTCGGTTTTAAGTATACCTCGTTCTTCAATGAAACTTTGCGCGGCCTGTTTGGCTGGTTTGGGGCGTCCTATGATGTCCCGGTTCTGAACATCATCCTGCCGCTTGGGATTTCGTTCTACACCTTCCTGATGATCGGTTATCTGATCGACACCTTCAGAGGTGACAAAGCCGAGCGCGATCCATGGGTGTTTGGCACCTTTGTGTTCTTCTTCCCCAAAATGATCGCGGGCCCCATTGAGCGCGGCAAGAACCTGCTGCCGCAACTGCGCAGCCCCCTCACAGGCTTTGACTACGCCTTAATGACCGCGGGCCTGCAACTGATGCTGTGGGGCGCGTTCAAAAAAGTCGTGGTCGCTGACCGGATCGCGCCGTTCGTCAACCGTGTCTATGATGATCCCCATGCCTTTGACGGCGTGGCCATGGTGTTTGCAACCTGGCTCTATGCCTTTCAGCTTTATTTTGATTTCAGCGGCTATACCGATATCGCGCTCGGTGCCGCCATGGTGTTTGGGATCAAGCTGCTGCCAAACTTCAATCGCCCCTATTTTGCGGTTTCCATTCAGGACTTCTGGAAGCGCTGGCATATATCTTTGAGCTCATGGCTTAACGACTACGTCTATACGCCGTTTTCGCGCAGCCGCTGGACCGGGCTTAAGATGTATAATCTGATGCTGGCCGGGATGATGCTGACCTTTGTGGTATCGGGTTTCTGGCACGGCGCCAACTGGACGTTCATCGTCTGGGGCGCGCTGCACGGCACCTATGTGGTCGTGTCATTGCTGGCGCAAAAGCCGTGGAACAAGTTTGCCAAAAACTCCGGCCTGACCAAGCGCCCCAAGACCTACCGCGCGCTCAAAATCGGCGTGACATTCTTCCTGGTCTGCTTTGCCTATATATTCTTCCGCTCAGACTCGCTGGCCGATGCCGGCTATATCATCACCCATATGCACACCGGCTGGGGTAGTTTTGCGGGCGGCATCCGTTCTGTGATCGATGGTAAGCTGGCCGAAATGGCGCTGGCGATCCTCGGCATCATCGTGGTCATGGCTCCGGAATGGTATAAGGATCATGCCAAGGTCGGCACTATCTACCGCGCTCTGCCGTCATGGCAGCGCTGGGGTCTGGTCTATGCCGCCACGGTCGCTGTCGTCATTCTGGGGGCCTATTACAACCTCGACCAAAAATTCATCTATTTCAGGTTCTGATGATGGACAGCGAAACGCCAAAACCAAATGAAGGTGACGCGGCGCTGCCAGAGATGGCCGCAAAGCCCAAGGGTGCACTTAGTCTGCTAGGCCGTCTGGCGCTATTGGGTGCAGCGTCCGTCGCCACCCTAATGGCGGTGGTGTTGGGCATCCCCGATGATAATGACTATGCCCGCGCGACCCTGTTGAAGCACGACCGCCTATCGACCCTGCCGGGTAAGAAGATTGTTCTGGTCGGCGGATCGAACCTGTCCTACGGTATGGATTCAACCCTGATTGAGCGCGAAACCGGCTGTCCGACGGTCAATATGGGCCTTAACGGCTATTTCGGCGTGCGTTATCTGATGCGCGAAGTGGCTGACGATGTGAAGCCCGGCGACATCATCGTCATCGCCTTTGAATGGGACAGTTTTGGCAAGCCGATCGAAGGGTCGGGCAAGGATCTTTACGCCATCGTCAAGACCAACCCTGCCGCTATTACTTATCTTACGCCACAACAAATCGGTGAGGCCGTCTCGGCCATCCCGTTCGTGGCTCAATCCAAGCTGTTGCGCATCGGCAATCAGGCGGCACGCGGTGAATTGTTCAAACCCCAAGACGATAAGGCCGGCGACGACCTGCTGGATACGCTGATTGAGGTTGAATCCTTTGAAAGCTTTGCCCCGACCGGCGACCTGGTGGGCCATAAGGGTGTGACCTGGACCGGCGACATCGAAGAGGGCACCAAACTGTACAACACCGGCATCGACCCCACGGTTGTGCCCGCCATCAAGGCCTATGCCAAGGCGATGGAGGCCAAGGGCGTGCATGTGGTCATGTCCTACACCCCGACCATGCGCCATTATTACGCCGCCAACAAAACCCAGATCGACAGCGTTCATACGGCGCTGACCACCGGCCCTGATGCCGTCAAGGCCCCGCGCCCGCCGTCGGATTATGTGTTCGATGAATCGCTGTTTTTCGACACGGTCTATCACCTCAAGGCCGAAACCCGTCACCTCCGCGTCCAGCAAGTGGTGGGCGATCTGCGCACCACGCTCAAAGACGCGGCCACCTGTTCTAAACCAAACTAAGGAGTATCCTATGACCGAAGACCAAATCTACGCCGCCATCGTTGAAATCATCAGCCAGACCCTGGACGATAAGGGCCTCGACGTGCCGGAAATCACCCCTGCCACCGAAGTTCTGGGTGATGAGCTCGGTATCGACTCGCTTGATCTGGCTACCCTCGTGTCCGAGCTGGAAAAGAAGATCGGTTTTGATCCATTCGCCAAGGGCTTCATTGAGTTCAAGACGGTCGGTGAGCTGACCAAGCTTTACGTGCGTTAATCACATGCGGATGGGGCTGGATCTCATACCCGGAGACGACACGCCGCTGGTGGCGCGGGGCGAAGCCCTGTTCACCCGCGGCGATATCCGGGCACGCGCCGATGACCTGTCGGCGGCCATTACCGAGCGCGGGATTTCCCGCGTTCTGGTGCGCAGTGACGATTCCGCCCTGATCCTTGAAGCGATCGATGCCTGCGACCGGGCGGGGGCGGATCTGTTCATCGCCCACACCACGATTGCCGAGGACCGTATAGAGGCCATCTGCGCCGAACACGGCATTGGGCTGGTGCTGAACGGAGAGCGGGACTGGCGCACCGCCACGCCATCGCCATCTGAGAGCCGCATCTATATGATGACGTCGGGTACGACGGGTATGCCCAAGGTCGCTGGCCACTCCCTGCAAAGCCTGCTGGCCAAGGCCAAGGCCGGCGTCAAGCGCCGTCCCGATCAGGGCGGGCGCTGGGTGCTGACCTATCAGCCGACCGGCTTTGCCGGTATTCAAGTGTCATTGACCGCGGCTCTGTGGGGCGGTCTGCTGATCACACCGTCCGAGCGCACTATCGGCGGATTCTATCACGTTAGCCGCCACTGGAACGGCACCCATATTTCCGGCACGCCGACCTTTTGGCGGTCGTTCCTGATGGTCGCTGATCCCACGCAATTAAGCCTTCAACAGATTACCCTGGGCGGCGAAGCGGCGGATCAGGCGACGCTTGACCGTATCCGTAAAGCCTTCCCCGACACCCGCGTCACCCACACCTATGCCTCAACTGAAGCGGGCGTGGTCTATGCGGTTCACGACGGCCTTGAAGGCTTTCCGGCGGCATGGCTTGAGGCTGCACCCTCCGGCGTGGCCCTTCGTATCAAGGACGGCTTCCTGCAAATCAAGACCCCCCATATGATGTCGGGTTACCTGTCAGCGGCGTCACAACCGCTGCTGGATGATGGCTGGCTCGCCACCGCCGATCTGGTCGAACTGGCCGGAGACCGCGTTAAGGTGCTGGGCCGTGATGACAATACCATCAATGTCGGCGGCTCAAAGGTCTACCCTTTGCCGGTTGAGGCCCTGATCCTGAAACAGGATGGGGTGGTTGAGGCCCGCGTCTATGGTCAGCCCAATCCGGTCACCGGCGCGCTGGTCGCGGCCGATGTGGTGCTTGAGGCCGGGGCCGATGAAAAGGCTGCCCGTAAGGCGATCCTGACCGCCTGCCGCGAAGCCCTGCCCGCCTATTCGGTGCCCAGATCACTTAATTTTGTCGATAAGATCGCGGTCTCGGCTGCCAATAAAAAGGGATAGTTATGCGTCACGTTATTGTCACCGGCGGCAGCCGCGGTTTGGGCGCGGTGATGATCGAAGGTCTTCTGGCCGACGGTTATCGCGTCTCGACCTGTAGTCGCAAGAAAACCGACAATATTGCCCGCCTTGAGGCCCATCCCGAATATGGTCAATACTTCTTCTGGCAGGCCTGCGAAGTCGGTGAAGCCGATCAGGTTGATGCCTTTGTCGAAGCCGCCGTCGCATGGGCGGGCGAGGATGGCCTGTGGGGTCTGGTCAACAATGCCGGTGTCGCTCAGGCCGGGATTCTGGCCTCCTTCCCCAATGTCGAGAGCGAGCGGATCATAAAGATCAATCTGCTCGGCACCATTCAGATGGCGCGCGCCGCCTCCAAGGTCATGCTGGCGCAAAAGCCATCCGAGAACCAGGGCGGGCGGATCATCAATATTTCCTCGATCATCGGCACGCGTGGCTATAATGGTCTGTCGGCCTATTCGGCCTCCAAGGCGGGTGTCGATGGGTTTAGTCGGGCTCTGGCGCGCGAACTGGGTAGGCGTCAAATCACGGTCAACAGCGTCGCCCCCGGCTATGTGGCGACTGAAATGTCATCGACCCTTAGCCCATCACAGCTCAAGCAGATTGTGGGCCGCACGCCGCTGGGGCGGCTGGCTGATGAGGATGATATCCTAAACGCCGTACGCTTTTTCCTGAGCGATGGGGCGCGCATGATCACGGGTCAGACCCTGATCATCGATGGTGGCATTAGTACCTAAAGCACTATTTTTCAGAGTTTTATGAGTTTGAGTGGCGTGAGGTTGGATCAGGTTCTTGCCTGATCTTCAAAGGTTCATATGGCACAGGTGTTGCACCGCGTCATGGCCGCAACCCAATACGGAGCAAGTGACATGACGCGCAAACCTTTGCTGTCTCTGGTGACCCCCGCTTATAACGAAGCGGAAGGTATTCAGGCGTTTCATGCGCGCGCTCAGGCCGTCATGGAAAGCCTCGATGGGCTGGATTATGAAATGATCTATGTCGATGACGGCAGCCGTGATGACAGTTTTAAGATCATGAGCGAATTTGCGGCCACCAATCCGCGCGTCAAGGTCGTCAAGTTTTCGCGTAATTTCGGCCACCAGATCGCCATTACCGCCGGCCTTGATCACGCATGCGGCGACGCCATAGTCTTTATCGATGCCGACCTGCAGGACCCGCCTGAACTGATCCACGAGATGATCACAAAATGGCGCGACGGCTTTGACGTGGTCTATGCTAAACGCGCCCGCCGCGAAGGTGAGACCAGGTTCAAGCTGTGGACCGCAGCAATTTTTTACCGCTTGCTGCGCTCGCTTTCCAATATCGACATCCCGCAGGATGTCGGTGATTTCCGCCTGATCTCTGCCCGGGTGGCCAATGAACTGCGGGCCATGCGTGAAAAAGACCGCTTCATTCGCGGGCTGGTGAGTTGGGTCGGCTTCCCGCAGACCTTCGTCCTCTATGACCGCGATGAACGCTTTGCCGGGGAAACCAAGTACCCGCTCAAGAAAATGCTGAAATTTGCCTTTGACGGCATTACCTCGTTTTCCAATACCCCACTTAAGGTCGCGACCTGGATGGGCTACGGCGCGTCGGCGCTGGCGTTTCTTTACCTTGCGTCCGTGTTCGTGCAGTGGGCCTTTGGCATCACGGTCGAAGGCTGGGCCACCATGATGGTCGCCATGCTGTTCTTAGGGGGCGTGCAGTTAATCTGTATCGGGATTTTAGGCGAATATCTCGGCCGTATCTTCAACGAGATTAAACCCCGCCCCGTCTATATCGTGCAGGAAGTCGCCAGTTCCGCTGAGACCATCACCAACGACCTTGAAACGCCTGCCTCGATGGCAGCCTTTGCCGAACACGGCCGGAGATAGATTGTGACCTCTGACCTGACCCCCGTGACACCCAAATCCGTGCCCACCGCCCTGATTATCCGTGTACTGGCGTTCAATCTGCCGCTGGTGCTTGGGCTTTTTAGCCTCAAAGTCCTGCCGGAAGTTTTTCAGCCGTTTTTTGCGGGTCTGATGATGATGATCCTGCCCGGTCTGGCCTGGTCGGACATGCGCGAGCGTGATTTTGTCGTCCTTTTGTTTCGGGTCGTTATCATTTCTATTCTGGCCTCAGCCGCCGTGTGGTTGTTGCTGATGCCCCTGCCGGGCCCAACCAGCCGCATCGCGTTCGTGGTCGGTCTTGCCCTCATCGTCAATGCGGGCCTGTGGTTTGGCACTAAGCGTCAGTGGTTCGACCTGACCGAGATCGTCAAGCCCTTGCCCGCCGTTCTGCTGGCAGTGGCGGCCCTGTTTTACCTGCAATCGTTCATGGGGGCGACCAAGTTCGTGCCGCAGCTCGAAGATCAGGACATGGAGCTTCAGGCGACCGCCTATGGCATGATCAATGACGGCACGCCCAACATGGTCACCAATCGCGGCACACGGTTCTATCTGGCCCACCCGCTGATGCTGCATTTCTGGATCGGCGAAGGGGCTCTGTTTGAAGACCAGATCGACGGCTTCAAATATTATTATGACGCCTCCGTCGCTGCCAAAGACCCGGCCTTTGATCGTAAGGCGGCCTGGGATCAGTCGTTTGTGCAGTTTAATGCAACACCTCTGCTGCTGGCGACGCGCACACCCAATATTTTCCTGAGTTTTCTGATCATTTTCCCGCTTGGCTTTCTGGTCCATCGCCTGTCGGGATCGCTGATTGCCGCGGCCGGGGCCGGGGTATTTTACGCGACCTTCCCGGAAATCTATGTTCGCTCCAGCTACGGCGGCTATATGGCGATCAGTAATTTCTGGCTGGTGTGCAGCGCCTATTTCTATCTGCGCGCCACCGGCCTGTTCACCCACGGCCCGAATGTGACCGATCCGGTTGACAGCGATCGCCGCCGGGGTTTCTGGGCGTCATTCATGTCGTCAATCTCCGATCAGAAGGGTGCGCTTTTGCCCATGGCCACACCGGTGCATGTCGGTTTGCGTTTCCTTATGGACGGCGGGCTAAAGGGCCTGTTTAGCGACGGCATCAAAGGGGCGTGGCAAAAGGTTATAGCGCGTACTGACGTGCGGGCCGGGCTTGGCATCTGTCTGGGGTTTCTCGTCGGCTGGATGGCGTTTATCGCCTACGGCTTTGCCGTTGATCCCCGCGACTTTTACGAAGAGCATATCTATGATCATCTGATCGGGCGGCTTAAGGCGGCTGAGGATCAGGTCGTTGCCCATAGCGACTGGGTTTACCCGTCCGCCGGTGAGCTGTGGATGCAGTTCACTACCCACTATGGCTGGCTGACCATGATCGCCTTTGGTCTGGCGCTCATCTACGGCGGGCGGCGCATCCGCCAGGGCGTTGGGTTTCTGGTGCTGTGGTTTGCCATCGGCGCGATTGGCTTTAGTCTGGTTGACTGGCGTCAGACCAAGCATTTTGCCCACTTTGTCCCGGCGCTTGTGATGCTGACCGCCGTTTACTGGGCCTCACTCAAAGGGCGCTGGCAGCAGGCGTTTAGCGCCTTTATGGTCGTGACCATTCTGTGGAATTTCTATCGTGTGATTTTGACCATGCAAAACTTCACCTATATTCAACCGCTGCCGATCTGGTAATCTGATTTTGAAAGAGGCTATTCAAGGTGCGTAAAATTGTGGTCGCGGGTGCTGCGGGTCAGGTTGGCAGCCGGTTGTGCGCCTTACTGGCAAACGCCGGTCATGTAGTGCTTGGCATCGATCGCAATGTCCGCCCGCAGGATGCCCCCAAAGGCGTGGTCTGGATCAGGTCAGATCTGCTGGAACCGCAAAACTACGCCCATGCCCTCAACGGCTATGAGATCGTCATCGACTGTGCCGGCCTTGCCGGTAAGGCGAGACCGGCAGATTATATGCGCGAAAACGTCGAAGCCACCCGTACCCTAGTTAATGCAGCGGTCACCGCCGGGGTGGCGCGCTTCATCTATATCTCCAGCATTGCCGCCAAATTCACCGATCGTAAGCACTATGTCTATGCCGACTCGCGCAATGCCGCCGAAGCGCTGGTATCGGCCGCGCCGCTAAGCTGGACCATTATTCGCCCGACCATGATTTTCGGGCCGGATTCAGCCGTGCAGGCCAATCTGTCAAAGCTGGCGGGCCTGCCTGTCACCCCCGTGTTTGGCGATGGCCTGAGCCGGGTGCAGCCGGTGGTCTCAGATGACGTGGCCGGTTTGTTGGCGCAACTGGCTTTTGCAGACGATGCCAATGGTGCCACCATCGAAGTCGGGGGTGCGGAAACCTTTGATATGCATGGCCTGCTGACCAAGCTGCGCACCCTTAACCACGCCGAAAAACCCGCGAAATTTGTGCATCTGCCGCTGGCGGTCATGCGCGCATCGCTGGCGGCGGTTGAGGGCCTGTTATTCAAATTCCTGCCGTTCACCAGCGGTCAGTTAGCGGCCTTTGCCAATGATGCGGTCGCCAGTCCGCATCCGCTGATGGCCAAATATCTGCCCGCCCCGCAGGCGCTGGATGCGCGGATCGTTCCGCCCAAAGGCGCCCATACGAACTCCGATTCAGCACTGGGCAAGGAGTTTTACCTGTTCGCCCGCCACCTGACCCGGATCGGTGGCACGGCCTATCAGGAAGGCAAATATATCGATTTCCACCGCCGCCATCCGCTGGAGCCCATTGGCGCTTTTGAGGGCCTGCTGCTCAAGGTCGCGCGTTCCGGCGCGTTTGGGGTGTGGCTGACCGACAGTTTCACCGGCCTGTTGGGGCGGCAATCGGTCGTGCGCGCCAAGCTGGTGCTGACCATGGCTCTGCTGGAATCGGCCCCGCCCAGTTTTCATGAACTGGATGCCCCTGACCCGAAGGGCATGGCCTGGCCATTCATGGTTTTGCGCGGGATCGAAGCGGCCTTTGGGGTGGTGCTGGGGGCGCTGATCTTCATTCCGGCCAAGCTGATTTTGGGCCGTAAGGGTAAGGGAGCGCGGTCATGAGCGATAGAGCGTTTTCCTATCAAATGGAATCATTTGATAGATCAGAAAGAGCGACAAAACAAAGCCTCGTCATCATCGGCGGCGGGGCCTCTGCTGTCCATGCCGCCCAGACTGCGCTAGAGAAAGGTCGCACCGTGACCCTGATCGATATCGGCGTTACCGGCCCTGAACCGGCCCTGCCCGGCACATCGCTCAATGGCCTGAAAACCGACCTCGAAGACCCTGTATCCTATTTTCTGGGCGAGGACTACTCATCCCTGATACTGCCCTCAAACGGCAGCGAATATTACGGCTTTCCGCCATCAAAAGAATACGTCCTGCGGGATGTCATCGGTGCCGATCAAAAGGTCGCCGGGATTGCGCCCTTGTCGTCCTATGCCGGTGGCGGATTGGCGCAGGCCTGGACAGCCGGGTCCTATCCGTTCACGGATGGCGAGCTTGAGGCATTCCCCATTGGCTGGTCAGATATGGAGCCGGCCTATAGCGAGGTTGCGCGCCGCATCGGTGTCAGCGGGGTCACCGATGATGACCTGTCGGCCTTCATGCCGACCCACGACGCCTTGCAAACGCCGATCCCGATGGATGAGCACTCGCAGCATCTGTTGGCGACCTATTCGGCCAAACGCGCCAAGCTGACCGCCAAACACAATATGTATCTGGGCCGTGCCCGTATCGCCTCCCTGTCTCAGGATCATGACGGCCGTCCCGCCTGTTCGCGCTGCGGTCGGTGCCTGTGGGGCTGCCCGACCCAGTCGATCTATACGCCGTCGGTCACGCTGGAGCATCTGCGCCGACAACCGGGCTTTACCTATGTGCCCGGTGTGCGCGTCGACCGGTTTGAATTTGACGATGGTGGCCGTGTGAAACAGATCGTGGCCCATCGTCTTGAGGATGGTGAAACCCTTACCCTGCCCGTTGAGACTTTGGTGCTGGCGGCGGGCACGATCGGCAGCGCACGCATACTGTTGCAGTCACTACACCACACAGGGCAGGACGTAGCCCTATCGGGCCTGATGGATAATCGTCAGGTGCTGATGCCGTTCATCAATCTGGCGCGGGTCGGCTCACCGTTTGATGACAACAGCTATCAGTATAATCAGCTCGCCATCGGTGCGCCTATGGATCATCCCCATGACTATGTGCATGGGCTGATGACGACGCTGACCACTGCGCTTATTCATCCGGTGGCGCAGTCCTTACCCGTCGGAATGCGCACTGCGACTGGGATTTTCCGCAATATTCATGGCGCGCTGGGGCTGGTCAATATCAACTTCGCTGATACCCGTAGAGTGGATAACACCGTGTCGCTGGAGCCGGGTAAAGATGGCAAACATCGGCTGGTGATCACCTATACCCCGTCGGCGGATGAAGCTGATCGTATCAAGCGGGTGGTGCCAAAGTTCCGCAACTTCCTGATGGATATGGGTTGTTTCGCCCCGCCACCGATGACGCGGCTGCGCCCGATGGGGGCCAGCGTGCACTATGCCGGTGTGATGCCGATGCTGAGTGACGGCGGCGACTTCACGACTGATCGCGCCGGTCGGTTGCGGCCCTTTGAGAACCTGATTGTGGCGGACGGTTCGACCTTTACGTCCCTGCCTGCCAAGAACCTGACCTTTACCCTGATGGCCAACGCCACACGCATCATGCACGAAGCGCTGGCTTAAAGCACATCCCGCAACATAATATCCTTAGTAAGGCGGGTCGATCTTTGGGGGATTACCCGCCACGGTCTGTTTGGCAATATCGACCGCCGTGGTGAACTGACCGACATTGTTAATGCCGCCGCACACCATGACCACCGCCGCCAGAGCCAGCGCCTTAAGCCGGTGCGGGCTGAACCACGACAAGGCCGCCAGTATGATCAGGGGCGGCAAGACATAGGGTGCATAGAGAAACGTCAGTTCGCCGTACAGCACATGCAGTACCCCCTCCGCCACGATCATCAGCGCAACCGCAATCGCCACCGGACGCAGGCGCTGATGGACAATCGCCCCCCAGATGCCGAGCGCCAGCAGCACGACCCACGCCACGGTCGCGGCTATGCCCGGCACGGTGTGGCTAAAGCCCGAATGTTGATTATTGATGATGTAATATTCTTTTTTGACCCACTGCGAGACCTCCATGACCTGCAGATAGGGGGCCGGAGAAATCTGGGTGGTGATATAGAGCGACTGAAGGTTTTCCCACGGCGTCCAGCCCGGCCGGCCTGCGGCGCCTGCGACCGGCTGCACGAAATAGGCTTCGGTTTTCACAATGCGCGGATCAAAGAACAGCCCGGCATCGTTAAAGGTGAAAAACTGCACCACCGCCAGCACAAAAATAATCCCCAGTGCTAGGGCTGAGATACGGATCACGGGCGACTTCATCCAATAGGCAACACAAGCTTTTAGGGAAAACTTGCTCTGCGGGGCCACCTCGCCTTCCGGCCGCATCGGCCAGCGCGCCAAGGTCACGATCAGCCCGAACATCCAGCTTGTGATCGTGATGCTGAGCGTGCCCGCACTCATCAGTATCCACCAGATATGCGATTTTGTGCGGCCATAGGCCAGCAGGACCAGCGCCAGAATGATGGTTATCTGCGACGGCAGGCTCTGCTCGATGACGCTGTTCCAGTGAATGAACGTGCCGCTGGAGGCCATGACGCCGACAAACAAAGCCGAGACCGCCCTGGGCATGGCCAGTAACCTCAGCGCGACATACATCAGCCCAAGGCTTAGGGCTGAAAACAGCAGGATAATGTTTCTAGCCGCCTCATAGGGTGCCATGCCCAGCTTGGTAAGGATGATGCCAAAGGGCGAAATCAGGATCGAGGCCGCCGGATGCACTGTGGTACGATAATGTTCGCTGCCAGCATCGGTCATGTTCTGAGTGACGCGGTAGATATCGCCCTGGAACCACAAATCAAGTCCGCGCGTGTCTTCCAGGGTCATCCCAAGCTGGTTGAAGCCCCACAAAGACACCATCAGACCGCAAATCCCCAGGGCTGCCGCGATGGCGGTATCCAGCCGATCCAGTTTAACGCGTTCACCCGTATTGTGTCGGGCAAGCGTGCCCTGAAGTTCAATCGCCCGTTCCGGCAGACGAAGAATATCTTTGAGGGCAAAGGTCATCACAAGGCTTTCGTTTTTATGGCTTTTAAAATCTACTACGCTCGTACCCAGTGCTTATGCTGCGCCGCACCTAAATAATTAATAAAGCATAAACCACGCTGTAAGAACAAGGTTCTCCAACATCGAATAGTTTGCAATATTGGTGAGGTGTGACGGTCATGCCACTGAAATTGCATAGCTCAACCCCCAGAGTGTAAGCCGTTGACTTTCACGCTATTGACAGGCTCAGTGCCGTTTAAGCTTTTTTCGTTTGCTCACGGTGACCTCTTGATACCCGGCCTTAAGTTCACGCCCGATCCGGTGACACAGCCCATGCTGCACCGCATTATGAAGCTGTTGGCCCGGCCAATGGTCGGTCAGTTCGCCCGCTTTCTGATGGTGGGGGCCACGGCGACCTTAACCCATTCGCTGATCCTGTTTTTGCTGGTGGAATATGCGCACCTGAAACCGCAGATCGGGAATGCTATCGGCTTCTGCGGCGGGGTGACGGTCAGCTATATCTTAAACAGCCGCTTTACCTTCCGCGCCGGGGCCGGGGCCGGAAATGCCGCCAATTTCCGCTTTGTGCGCTTTTTAGGCGTGACGGGGATCGGCTTTTGTTTGAACGGCCTTCTGTTTGGCCTGTTCCACAATATGGGCCTGCATTATCTGGTGGCGCAATTAATGGCGACCGCCATTGTCGTGTTCTGGAATTTTTTCGGGTCGCGCCTGCTGGTCTTTTTTCGTCATCCGCACAAGACCGGCAGCGACGCCTGACATTTCATTTGCGCCCATCTATTCAACGGTGAGGAACCGGCGCATGTATGGTATCGCCCTGATGTTCTGCCGCCGCATCATTAATGAAACGCGCCAGCTTAAGGTCTTTTTCAGTCAACCCTTTGGCATCATGGGTCGTCAGGTGTATGGCCACACGGTTATAAACATTGCGCCAGTCCGGGTGATGATCGACCGCTTCGGCATAGTGGGCGACCTCGGTCATAAAGGCCCAGGCGGCGCGAAAATCCTTAAATTGCAGGTGGCGCTCCAAGGCGGCATCATCCCCAACTAAGTCCCAGTCGGGGAGCGTTTTTCTCAGGCTGTTTAGGGCGTCAACGGACAGCCGGGTAACTAAGGCAGTACTCATTTGGCCTCTCTTAAGTTACATGTGGTTTTAGCTTAACATGTTTTTGGCAAAACCGTCAAAAATTGTAATCTATTCCGATTCAACACGCCGCTTCTTAAATGAGGGTGATGAGGGTATCTCGATGACGACACTTACCCTGCATGGCTATTGGCGTTCCGGTGCCGCGTACCGCGTGCGTATCGCGCTCAACCTCAAGGGCCTTGCGTACCATCAGGTGTCCCATGACCTGCGTGCAGGTGAACAATCGGCCGCCGATTACACCGCCATTGCGCCGCAAGGCTTAGTGCCCGCCGTGGAATATGGTGACCTGACGCTGACCCAAAGCCCGGCTATCCTTGAGTGGCTGGAGGAGACTTATCCGAACCCGCCACTCTTGCCCGCAAGCACAGATGAACGGGCGATAGTCCGCGCTATGTCGGCCCTAATCGGCTGCGATATCCACCCCCTCAATAATCTGCGGGTGCTGAAGCGGCTCAAAAAACTGGGTCACGATCAGGATCATATTGATGACTGGGCGCGCCACTGGATCACCGCCGGCTTTGACGCGCTGGAAAAAATGGTGGCACGGCATGGACGCGGCTTTTGCTTTGGTCCGACCGCGACCTTTGCCGATTGTTACCTGATCCCGCAGCTCTATTCCGCCCGCCGGTTCGGGACCGATCTGAGCTCCTATCCACATCTTCTGGCCGTCGAGGCAAGGGCATCCGAATATGAAGCGTTAAGACTGGCCCACCCGTCCGTGCAACCGGATGCCGATCCGGCATGAGTACAAACCTGACTGAACGCTTAACCTCGACGCCCGCCGGCATTGCGCTCGGTCCGCTTGCGCAAATCCCTGACGGCACTGCGCGTAACTATGTGCTGACAATCGGGGACGCCTATTTCCACGGCTTTATTGTGCGTCAGGGCGAGGCGGCTTTTGGCTATGTTGATACCTGTCCTCACGCCGGCCTGCCACTGGCGCAGGCGCCGGATCACTACCTGACGTCCGGCGGCGACCTAATCATGTGTTCCTGGCACGGCGCCCTGTTCAAAATCCATGACGGCGCCTGCATCGGCGGGCCGTGCGCGGGCGCAAAGCTTACACCCTGGCCCCTAATTGTGCGTGACGGTGAGCTATATACGGCTTGACAAGTCCCCGCATAATTTGCCCTTAAGGACAAAGACGTCATACCTGTTTCGGGAGATACCCTCATGCTTAAGCCCGGCGCCCACCAACCCGGCACCCGCCTGACCCCCTCCGATGAGGTTCAGTTCTTCCTGCACCCGCATCCGCGTTCGCCTTTCTCTGAGGCCGTGCAGGTCGGCAACGTGCTCTATATCTCTGCCATGATCGGCCTCGACTCTGAGGGCACACTGGTCGAAGGCTTTGAGCCGCAGACCCGGCAGACCCTGTCGAATCTGGCTGAAATCCTCGGTAAGTACGGTCTGGGCCTTGAACATGTCTTCAAGGTCACGGTGATGATGACCGATATGACCAAGTGGGGCGAGTTCAACAAAATCTACCGCACCTATTTCCACCCCTCGCGTCTGCCGGTACGCACGGCGTTTGGCGTGGCGGGTCTTGCGTTCGACGCGATGGTCGAGCTTGAGGTGCAGGCCTATATCCCGACCTCGGCTGAGGAATAGTCCGAACCGCCGACCGGCTTGCAAAGCCCGAATTTTCTGTTATGTTCTATATTTGTTCTAAAGCGTTTTCCCATCAAATGATGCCATTTGATGGATCAGAAAGAGCGACAAATAATGGAACAGGAAGATGGACGCTGCCTTAAGAAAAATCATTCACGTCGATATGGACGCTTTTTATGCGTCGGTCGAACAGCGCGATAACCCTGACCTGCGCGGCAAGTCGGTGGCCGTGGGCGGGGTGCGCGAACGGGGTGTGGTGGCCGCGGCGTCTTATGAAGCGCGCAAATGGGGGGTGCGCTCTGCCATGCCCTCGGTGACGGCGCGGCGCAAATGCCCGGAACTGATTTTCGTGCCCCCGCGTTTTGAGGTGTACCGCGCCGTTTCCAACCAGATCCGTGAGATTTTCGCCGCCTACACGCCGCTGATTGAGCCTCTATCGCTGGATGAAGCCTATCTGGATGTAACCGAAAATCTGAAAGCCATGCCCACGGCCACGGAAATTGCCCAAAATATCCGGGCCGAAATTCTGGCCATCACCGGCCTTACTGCCTCAGCCGGAATATCCTACAACAAATTTCTGGCCAAGATGGCGTCCGACCAGAACAAGCCCAATGGCCAGTTTGTGATTACCCCAAAGACTGGCCCAGCCTTTGTCGAAGCGCTCAAAGTCGGCAAATTCCACGGTATAGGCCCTGCAACCGAGGCCAAAATGAACCGGCTCGGCATCTATACCGGCCTTGACCTCAAGGCCCAGACCCTGCCGTTTTTGCAGCATCATTTCGGGGTTTCCGGCCCGTACTATTATGGTCTGGCGCGTGCGATCGATCATCGCCGCGTCAAGCCCGACCGGGTGCGTAAATCGATCGGGGCCGAGAATACCTTTTTTGAGGATATCCACAGCTTTGAGGACGCACAGATGCGCTTGACCCCCATTATCGATAAGGTCTGGCGCTACGTCGAAAACCACGACACCCGCGCCCGTACGGTCACGCTCAAGGTCAAGTTTGCCGATTTTCAGCAGATAACCCGCTCACGCACCGGCACCACCCTCATTGATAGCCGCACCGATGTGGCCGCCACCTGCCATGACCTGCTGACAGGCGTGTTTCCGATAATGAAAGGTATACGCCTTTTGGGGGTGACCCTGTCGTCTCTGGATGACGACAGCCAAAACGATGACGCCCCCGCACCAGCGCAAATGTCGTTAGCGCTTTAGGCCGTAAACTGTTAAAGACCGCACTCATTTTTGTATGTGTGTGCGTGTCATGACCCCTCCCCTTACCCCGGCAAAGCCTGAACCGTCATTCAGCGAATTTGTGGCCATGATGGCCGCCTGCATGGCCCTGACCGCACTTGGGGTTGATACCATGCTGCCGGCCCTGCCCCTCATGGGCATTGATCTTAAGGCCGAAAGCCAGAACCATCTGCAGTGGGTGGTCGTGGCCTTTTTCTCCGGTGCGGGCGCGGGTCAGCTTTTGTTCGGAACCCTGTCGGACTGGCTGGGGCGAAAACGCGTGCTGCTGTTCGGGATCCTTGCCTATATTATCATGTCTGTGGCCGCCGCTGCCGCGACAGAGTTATGGGCGCTGATATTGCTGCGCTTTCTGCAAGGCATTGCAGCCGCGTCCGCCAGTGTCGTGCCGCGCTCAATCGTGCGCGATCGCTACGCCGGATCGACCATGGCGAAGGTCATGTCGATGATCTATGTGGTGTTCCTGCTGGTGCCAGTACTGGCCCCCAGCCTGGGCCAGGTCATTCTGTTTGTTCTGCCGTCGTGGCGGGCGATTTTCCTTATTCTGGCTGGTGCCGGTATCATTGTGGCCCTGTGGATCTGGCGTCGGCTGCCGGAAACCCTGCCTGTGGAGCGCCGCAATCCCCCCAATCCGGCGCACCTGAAGCGCGTCAGCGCGTTCATCATTACCGAACGCACGTCCTTATGCTACAGTCTGGCCATTACCTTCATGACGGCCACCATCGTCGCCTATATTTCGCTGATGCCGCAGATATTCAACGAAAGTTTTAAAGCCCCGCAACTGCTGGCCCCGATTTTTGCCGTCTGCGCCATCGGCATGGCGGTGGGCTCGGTACTCAATGCCCGTATTGTTGAGCGGCTGGGGTCACGCCGGATTTCACACATAGCCCTCAGTGTCTTTAACGTCACCGCTCTGGCGCACTGGCTATGGGCGGTAACCGGCCATGAAAGCCTGATCAGCTTTATCATTTTCCAGACCCTGACCATGGCCTGCATGAGCCTGTCGACCTCTAATTTCGCAGCCATTTCGATGGAAAAGGTCGGCCATGTCGCGGGCACCGCCGCGTCCTTGCAAGGGGTGACCTCGATGGTCGGGGGTGCGATAATCGGCAGCTTTATCGGTCAGCACTGGACCGGTGATGTCGCGCTACTGCCGCTCGGGGCCGCCCTGTGCGGTGCGGTCGCCTTTGGTTTGGTTTTCCTTGCCGAAAAGGGCCATCTGTATGGTCGCGCGACCGCCAGCTAAACACGGTTGTGTCACACGCAATGGCGGTAATTCATCAAATCGTCATATAGTCCGTATAAAGCGCTTTTTTGAAGGACTTCAGCCACGCCTACGGGGATTTATGACGATCAGAGCGACCTATGCAGTCATGATCATGCTCAGCGCCCCGGCGCTGGTCGTAACTGCCCACGCTCAGGTGTATGAGGTCAATGGCGCGGGCGACCTGCAAGCGGTGTGCGCGTCTCTGCCGCCGGTTAAGCCTTTATCGCCACTGGCAAACTACCCCTATCAAGCCGCCATCAACCGCGCCGCCGCCGACTTTGACCTAAGTCCCGACCTGATCGCCGCCATTATCCGTCAGGAATCCAGCTTTAATCAAACCGCCGTCTCACCGCGTGGTGCCATCGGGCTGATGCAGCTTATGCCGGCCACCGCGCGCGAATTGGGGGTCAATCCCCATGATCCGGAACAAAACATCTATGGCGGCGCCGCCTATCTTCGCCAGCAGCTTGACCGGTTTGATGGCCAGCTTGATCTGGCACTGGCCGCCTATAATGCCGGGGCCGGGGCGGTTAATCGCTACGGAGGTGTTCCGCCTTACCGTGAGACGCGCAGCTATATTGACAAAAATCTCGACAGTCTGGCGAAAGCCATGCCAAATGACACCCAAACACCCGTGACGCAAACGGCCTGTTCCTGATCCTTTCCTTAAGAGATATGCCATGAAACGCCCTTCGTTTTTAGCCCCCGTAGCTGCCCTTCTGGCCTATGCGATCAGCGCCACAACCGCAGCCGCTCAAACCGCCCAGTCGAACCCACAAGGCTCTAGCCCGATCCTGGGCGCCGTTAACTGGATACAGGGCACTTTGCTGGGCAATGTCGCCACGGCCGTCGGCGTGATTGCCGTCGCCGCCGTCGGCTTCATGATGCTCACCGGACGAATGAACTGGCGCTTTGGGGCAACCGTGATCTTAGGGTTGTTCATTCTGTTTGGGGCAGCGACCATTGTGGCCGGCATCCAGTCCGCCGCCGGTTAGGATCAGGCCATGACCGATCTTGTCAAAGCGCCCATCTTTCGCGCCCTGACCCAGCCGCAGATGTTTGGCGGCGTGACCTACAGCTATTTCATCATCAATGGCGTGGTCACGACCGAGTTTTTTCTGATCACACGCTCGTTCTGGGCGTTTGGTATAGCGCTTTTGGTCCATGTGATCGGATATCTGGCCTGCCTGCGTGAACCGCGCATTTTCGACCTGTGGCTGACTAAGGTCTCGAAATGCCCGCGCATCAAAAACTATCGCTTCTGGCGGTGTAATTCTTATAAGCCCTGAATTAGGTTTTAGTGTATGTCCGTAAACGGATTTTTAGGTCTGGGGCCAAAGGAACAGAGAATAGGCGACCGCTTGCCCTATTCGCACCTGTTCAACGATTCCACCGTCGTGCTGCGCGATGGCTCGCTGATGCAAGCGCTCTATATCGACGGGTTCGGGTTTGAAACCGCCGACACCACCGACCTCAATACGCTCCATGCCCTGCGTGAAAGTGCGCTTAAGGCGATCGGTCATTCGCGGCTGGTGCTGCACCACCATATCCTGCGCCGTAAGGTCAGTGTCGAAACCTCCGGCCAGTTCGATAATGCCGTGGCCGAGCATATCAATGACCGCTGGCAGGCGCGCTTAAGCTCGCGCCAGTTGTTCGTCAACGACCTGTTCATCACCATCGTACGCCGTCCGGCCAAGGGCAAGGCGGGTCTGGCCGAAGGTCTGGCCAAGATGTTCGGCGGTGGCGCCACCGACCGCGAAGCCGAAATCCACCGCGATATGCGCGATCTCGATGCCGCGCGCGAAGCCCTAATGGCCGCCCTTGGGCGCTATGGCCCGCGTTTGCTCGGCGGCTATGACACCAAGGATGGCCGCTGCAATGAGCCGCTGGAGCTGCTGTCGGCCATTTTTCACGGCGAAATGCGCCCGGTTATGCGCCCGACCCTGACCGCCAAGGACGACCTTGGGCATTACATCCCCTATCAGCGCCTAAGCGTCGGCGTCGATGCGCTGGAGCTGAAATCGGCCGGTGATACCAAAAGCTTCGGGGCCATGCTGTCGGTCAAGGAATACCCACCTCATGCGGTGCCAGGGATGCTGGATGCCTTGCTGCACCTGCCCTATGAAATGACCCTGTCGCAAAGCTTTCAGTTTGTGGATCGCCAAATTGGCCTTGAGCGGGTGGGTCTGGCCCTGCGCCGTCTGCGCGCCGCCGACGATGATGGCGTGACCCTGCGGGCCGGGCTGATGAACGCCAAGGATGAGCTGGCATCCGGCCAGACGACGCTGGGTGAGCATCACCTGTCGGTCATGGTGCGCACGCCAACCTTAGAGCAACTCGATCAGGCCGCCGCGCAATGTTCCTCGGCGCTGGCCGATATCGGCTCAATATCCGTGCGCGAAGATATCAATCTGGAGCCGGCGTTTTGGGCACAGTTTCCGGGCAATGAAAACTATATCGCCCGCCGCGCTTTGATCTCCAACTCGGCCTTTGCCGGCATGGCCAGCCTGCACGGTTTTGCGCTCGGTAAGGCCGCCGGCAATCACTGGGGCGACGCCATTACGGTGCTGGAGACGACCTCGGCCACGCCCTATTTCTTTAATTTCCACGCGGCTGACCTTGGCAATTTCACCATTATCGGCCCGTCCGGTTCGGGTAAGACGGTCGTACTGAACTTCCTCGCCGCTCAGGCCCAGAAGATAAATCCGCGCACCATCGTCTTCGACAAAGACCGCGGGGCGGAAATCTTTATCCGCGCCATTGGCGGTCACTATGCCGCTCTGCGGGCCGGGGAGCCAACCGGCTTTAACCCGCTGCAACTGCCCGATACCGCGACCAACCGGGCGTTTCTGCGCGATTTCATCAGCCGTCTGATCACCGGAGATGGCACGCCGCTGGCTCCCGACGAAGACGCCGTCATTGCCGCCGCCGTCGACAGCCAGTTCGAGCAGGAACCACGCTATC
Source organism: Asticcacaulis sp. SL142 (assembly GCF_026625745.1). NCBI lineage: Bacteria > Pseudomonadati > Pseudomonadota > Alphaproteobacteria > Caulobacterales > Caulobacteraceae > Asticcacaulis > Asticcacaulis sp. SL142. The sequence goes on from NZ_CP113061.1 coordinate 2,494,049, forward strand.
GTCGCCTGCGCTATTTCCAGGAACTGCTCGGCGGGTCACGCCGTCCGTCGCAAGGCGATCTGGCCACCCGTCTGGCCCCGTGGGTCGGCAGCGGTGAGTGGGCGTGGCTGTTTGACAACGAAGTCGATCACCTCGACCTCGAAGCCCGCGTGCTCGGCTTTGACATGACCCAGTTTCTGGATCAGCCGGCGCTGCGCACCCCGATCATGATGTATCTGTTCCACCGGGTTGAAGAACGGCTGGATGGCAATCCGGCCATGATCCTGATCGATGAGGGCTGGAAGGCGCTGGATGACGAAATCTTTGCCGCCCGCATCCGCGACTGGATGAAAACCCTCAGAAAGCGCAACGCCATTCTGGGCTTTGGCACGCAAAGCGCATCAGATGCGCTCGACAGCCGCATTTCCTCGGCGATTATCGAACAATCCGCCACCCAGATTTTCATGGCCAATCCGCGCGCCCAGATGGACGATTACGGCGAAGGCTTTGGTTTGTCCGAACACGAAGTCGGCCTTATCCGCGCCCTGCCGTCCCATGCGCGGGCATTTCTGGTCAAGCACGGCAATCATTCGGTCGTGGCCCGCCTTGATCTGTCGGCCATGCCTGACCTCTTGACCGTGCTGTCGGGCCGCGAATCGACCGTGCGCCGTCTGGACGAACTGCGCGCTGAGTTGGGCGACAATCCGGCCCACTGGTGGCAGCCTCTGGTCGGGACACCCTATCCGGGCAAACCCGCTGCGATAGACGAGCCGCGTCTGAAAGCGGGGGCCTCATGACCCCGGTGATATCCGCCTGCCCATCCATGCCACTCGAAGGTTCAACGGGTATTTCCGGTGCCCTGATCAGCGTCGACTGCCAGATCAGTCAGGTCGTGGAATCGAGCTTTGCCCGCCTGTTCGGGTCGGGCGGGATGCTGGGCTCGGTGCTGACCGCACTTCTGACGCTCTATATCGCCTTTCTGGCTTATGGCCTGATCACCGGCCGGACGCGCATGACCTTAACGACCATGAGCCCGCGTGTGCTGGCGATCGGTCTTGTGCTGACGTTTGTCACCGCCTGGCCCGCCTATCAGACGGTTGTCTATAACCTGCTGACGCGTGGGCCGGATGAGATCGCCGCCGCCTTGACCGGCTCCCCCGGCGGGGCGACCATCGCCTTTTCACGGCGTCTGGATGTGCTGTTTATCCATTTCGCCGATGCCGCGACCGCGCTAGAAAACTCCACCGCCCAGACGGCGCAGACCACCACATCTTTGATGCGCAACGGTAAGACGACCGCGTCTGACCTGCTGTGGGGGTCAGGGCTTATCCTGCTGCTATCAACGGTCGGCACGCTCATCCTGTCGCGCCTGATCCTGACCCTGCTGCTGGCGACCGGGCCGATCTTCGTGATCTTTGCGCTGTTTTCATCCACGCGCGGCCTGTTTGAGGGCTGGCTACGCACCGCCGTCGGGTTTGCCTTCGTGCCGATGCTGGTGGTCTTAGGCGGTTCAGCCTGCCTGACCCTGCTCAGTCCGGTCATTCTGGCCATATCGAACGACCCCTTAAAAGCGCTCAATGACATTCAACCGATCGTCATTCTGTTCATGGGCTCGATCATCTATGCCACGCTGTTGCTGCTTTTGATGTGGACGGCGTTTAATATGCTCAAAGGCTGGCACCCGCTCAAAGGCCGCTCTGAGCCACAAACCCCTGAAAATATTCAGGTTGCCCAGACCCTGGCTGCCGGACAATCTGCCGCTTTGCAAACCCAAGGCTTGATCAACCGGATGGGAACCGCCGGTTCAAACACCGCCACCTCCGTTTCTAATTCCAGCCGCCTGCAAAGCGTCAGCACCTCTTTGAGCACCGTGCAATCAGCCGCAGGCTCATCTGCCTCATCATCATCCGGCACCCGCCGCGCCAACACTGTTCAGGGCCTTGGCCAGAGGTTCCGCGCAAATGCGCCCTCCCCGGCCACCGCCCCCTTATCAAAGACACCGGGTTCATGAGACACTTACCGCTTATCTGCCTGTTAACCGCATCCGCGCTCAGTTTTGGCGCGCCCGCCCTGGCTCAGGTCAGTGCGGTCGGATCGGATGACCGTATTCGCACCATCAAATTTGATGACGGCGCGGTCGTTCAGCTTGATACCTGCCTTGGCTTTCAAACCATGCTGTCGTTTGCCGACAACGAAAAGGTTGAGAACATCGCCATCGGTGACGCCGCCCAGTGGCAGGCCACGCCCAATAAGCGCGGCAATATCATGTTCATCAAGCCCTTCGTCAGATCGGCCCATACCAATATGACGGTGGTGACCGATAAGCGAAACTACAGCTTTGAGCTTAACGCGCGCGACACGACGGCCTGTAAACGCGGCGAGGTCACCTATGATCTGCGGTTCCAGTACGATCCCGAACCCACTGCCATGACGACCACCGCCGATGGTCAGATAAAGGTTGAGCCCGCATCCCGCCTGCCGGAAAAACGCAATACCGACTATACGTTTTCGGGTCAGGCTGATCTGGTGCCGTTGCGCGTGTTCGATGATGGCACCTCAACCTATATGCGCTGGTCGCAGGGTCTGGTTATCCCGGCCATCTATGCGCTGGGCTATGACGGTAGCGAGAGCATGGTCAATTTCGCCCATGTCGAAGGCTATATCGTGATCGAACAAATCGCCCCGGCCTTCGCCCTGCGCAAAGGTGAGGGCCGTACCGTGCTTTATAACGAAGGCTTCACGCCGCCGCAGCTAGATGCCAATTCGCCTCAGCCGCGCCCGGAGCCGGAAAAGAAGAAATTCTGCCTGTTCGGCTGCAACACCGATGCCGCCGCCCCGTCGGAGGGCCAGTAAAATGAAATATAACCTGTCCTCATCCCCTCAGCCGCAAAAAGACCCGCGCACCCAGATGGATTCGTCTGAGCTTAAGGCCGCCTCGACGCGCGCCCTGCCCGATGTGGCGCAAAAATCAAACGCCAAGGACGCGCTGGTCATGGCCGGTGGCATATTGGGGGCGGTGTTTCTGGGGGCCGTCACCTTGGTGACACTCAGCAATAATCGCCAAAACCCAACGGCCGCGCAAACACCGCCACAAACCGAGCCACAGACCCCGCCGGGATCGGTGGTTATGGATCAACCGGCCACACCTCTGACTGAGGGGCCGATCATGCCGGTGCCCCCGATTGAGCAGCCGCAGCCGCCAGTTCCGGTAAATGGGGCACCGCCGCCCGCGAGCCCTGACAATAATCCCCGCGCCAATACGCTGGTCTATGACGTCAGCGCGCCTGAACCCGGTGCCAATGCGCCCGCCGCCCCCGGCTCAGCACCGGTATCGCCAGTTCTGGCCGCCCGTGGCCCCAGCGTCGGTGACCTGACCGGCGTCGATGCCACCTTTCAGGCCCGCGCCTCACGGATCAACAATCCGGGCTTTGTGGTCCCCCAGGGCACCATGATCCCGGCGGTGCTTGAAACCGCGCTCAATTCCGACCTGCCCGGCTATACGCGGGCGCTGGTGTCGCGCGATATCAAAAGCTTTGACGGCAGTCGCGTCATCATTCCGCGCGGTTCGCGCCTGATCGGGGCCTATCGTTCGGGTCTGTCGAGCGGTCAAAAGCGCCTGTTTGTGACCTGGACGCGCCTGATCCGCCCTGATGGCACGGCCATTCAACTGGCTGATCCGTCCACCGATCCTTTGGGTCAGGCGGGCCTCACCGGTGATGTTGACAGCCATTTCTTTAAGCGGTTTGGCTCGGCCATGTTGTTGTCGATCATCGGCGGCCTGTCGTCGTCCCTCAACGACAACAACTCCAACACCGTAGTCATCGGCACGGCCAGCGGCGCCAACAATGCCGCGACCGCAGCCCTCGAATCCGACTCCAAGATCTCCCCCACCATCAAGGTCGCGCAAGGGACACCGATTCAGGTGTTTGCTTCCCGCGATCTCGATTTTACCCAGTAGCAAGGGGGCAAGCCCCCTTGACCCGAAACCTATCAGGACGAATTCGTCCGCTACCATTGAAAGCCAGCTTTAATGGCCGTTGAACCGCTCCACCCCGAAGGCGTTTATCTCCGCACCTATCTGGCGCCCTTTCGTCAGTGGCTGGACCGCGCCGATGTGACCGAAGTCATGGTCAATCGTCCCGGCGAAGTGTGGGTGGAAATTTCCGGTCAGCCGAACATGCAGCGTTTCGATGCGCCCGACATCAATGACCATCTGGTCAGTCGGCTGGCGGCCCAGATCGCCCGCATCAGCCATCAGGGCATTAACCGCGAAAACCCGTTGCTGGGGGCGACCCTGCCGACCGGTGAGCGGGTGCAAGTCATCGGCCCACCCGCCACGCGTAAAAACTGGGCTCTGGCGATCCGCCGCCACGTCATGGTCAATCGCCCGCTTGAAGCCTATGACCGCGGGCCGATCAAGGCCGCGACCTATACCACTCGTGAGCAGGATCAGGTGGCCGCCCGCCGCGATCCGGTCGGCTTCCTGAAAAAAGCCGTGCTCGCGCGCAAGACCGTGCTGATTTCCGGCGGCACCTCATCCGGTAAGACGACGTTTCTAAACGCGATGCTGCAAACCGTGCCGGAGTCTGAGCGCATTATTCTAGTCGAAGACACGCCCGAAATCATCGTTCACCAACCCAACGCGCTCGGCCTTGTGGCCGTTAAGGGCGAACTGGGCGAAGCCAAGGTCACGGTCAATGACCTGCTGCAAGCGTCATTGCGGCTACGGCCTGACCGGATCATCGTCGGCGAAATTCGGGGGGCTGAGGCGGTCACGTTCTTACGCGCCATCAATACCGGCCATCCGGGATCGTTCACAACTGTCCACGCCAACTCACCGCAAGGGGCGCTGGAACAACTGGCGCTGATGGTCATGCAGGGCGGGATGAGCCTGTCGCGCCAGGAGACGCTGGCCTATGCGTCCAGCCTGATTGATGTGGTGGTGCAACTGTCGAAATCCGGCGGCGAACGCGGCATCAGCGATATCTACTGTCCGGTTTGATCGTTACAGAGCCGACATAACCGCGCTACTGAATTTGCCGCATTGGCTTTGTAAGCCTTAAGTCCCCACATAAAATAAGGACTTAAAGCTTTGACCCACCCCCACGCCCCCAATGAGCCTTTCCATAAGGACGAAGGCAGCCTTCAGGATCTGATTAAATCCGTCGCCTCGCGCAGGCGCTCCCTGTCCATTATCGGCGGCGGGCTGTTTACGGCCACCTTCGCCTCGGCCTGTGGCGGCGGCGGAGGGGGCGGGACAACCACCGCCACGGTCAGCAGCAGCGCCTCGTCTTCGTCAAGTTCATCATCCAGCAGTTCGACTTCCAGTTCGGCCTCGTCATCCTCAACCGCCAGCGGCACCTGCACCACCTATGCCGAAGAAACCGCCGGTCCCTATCCCGGTGATGGCTCCAACACGGCATCAGGCTCAGTGATCAATGTACTGGCCTTATCCGGCATCAATCGCTCAGATATCCGCACCTCGGTCGGTTCGGCGTCCGGTACAGCTCCCGGCCTGCCGATGACGCTTACGATCACTCTGGTCAATTCGGGTAATAGCTGTGCGCCTCTGGCCGGATATGTCATCTATCTGTGGCATTGCACCCGCGACGGGCTTTATTCGCTCTATACCCTGACCGGCGAAAACTATCTGCGCGGCGTGCAGGTGACCGACGCCAATGGTCAGGTGACCTTTACCACCATATTCCCGGGCTGCTATGACGGACGGATGCCGCACCTACATGTTGAGGTTTATCCGTCGCTGGCGGCGGCGACCTCCTACGCCAATAAGCTAAAGACATCGCAGTTTGCCCTGCCACGCGATGTCTGCGCATACGTCTACGCCAATGTCAGCGGCTATAGCGCCAGCGTCAGCAACCTGAGCCGCATTACCTTTGCCAGCGACAATGTCTTCTCTGACAACAGTGCGGCCCAGCTTGCCGCCCAGACGATTGCCTTAAGCGGCGACACCACAAACGGCTATACCGGCACGGTGACCTATGGGGTGACTATTTAGCGGCCGCTTTGCGTCCAAATGAAAAGCCGCCAGCCCTTATTCAGGGCTGACGGCTTGTTTGAAAGCGCCTCTATGGGGGAAAGGGGCCTTCAAATAGGGACTGTCCTAGCTTAAGGGGGGAAGTCGTTGGGACAATCCATCAAAGCGTTTCTCAATGAAAAGCTTATGATAAAAGACTATCACAAAAGGCGAATTGCACCATAAGCGCTCGCATCACAGTTGTGTGAGTCACGCGCGGATCAAATCGCCGTTTACGCGAAAAACATCTTGAATATCACCCCCTTAAGGCCATAGGGTTTTGGGGGTCGATATTGCACAAAAACGTGAAGGGTTAAGGATCATGGCGGATACAACAGGCGTTCTGGTCGGATATTCGCAGTCGCCGACCTCTGGCGGCCCGCAGACCCTGCTGTTCACCCGCGCGAACCGTCACGGTATTGTGGCTGGTGCCACGGGTACGGGCAAGACCGTGACCCTGCAAATCCTGGCGCAGGCCTTTTCCGATGCGGGTGTGCCGGTGTTTGCCGCCGATATCAAAGGCGACCTGTCGGGCGTGGCGGTGGCGGGCAGCCCAAATGAAAAACTGCTCGAACGCGCCAGGATCATGAACCTTGATCTGGCGCCCAAGGCCGCGCCGGTCATTTTCTGGGATATCTTTGGCGAAAAAGGCCACCCGATCCGGGCGACGATTTCTGAGATGGGGCCGCTGCTGCTATCGCGGCTGTTTGAACTGAACGACGTGCAGGAAGGTGTGCTCAACATCGCTTTCCATGTGGCCGACAAAGAAGGGTTGCTGCTGCTGGATCTGGCCGATCTGCGCGCCCTGCTCAACCATGTGGCTGAGAATGCCAAGGAAATTTCGGCGACCTATGGTCAGGTATCGACGACCTCAATCGGTGCCATTCAGCGCCAGTTGCTGACGCTGGAAACCCAGGGCGGCGCCAGGTTCTTTGGCGAACCGGCGCTGCGCCTCGAAGACCTGATGCGCACGGATTTGTCGGGTAAGGGCTACATCAATATTCTGTGTGCGGACAAACTCATCGGCAGCCCCCGCCTCTATTCGACGTTTCTGCTATGGCTGTTATCTGAACTGTTCGAGGAATTGCCGGAAATCGGCGATCCGGAAAAACCGCGCATGGTGTTTTTCTTCGACGAAGCCCATCTGTTGTTCAACGAAGCGCCGAAATCCTTGCTGGAAAAGATCGAGCAGGTCGTGCGTCTGATCCGTTCCAAAGGGGTCGGCATCTATTTCGTCACCCAAAATCCGGCCGATGTGCCGGACTCGGTTCTGGCCCAGCTTGGCAACCGCATCCAGCATGCCCTGCGCGCCTATACACCGTCCGAACAAAAGGGCCTGAAAGCCGCCGCCAACTCGTTCCGCGCCAATCCTGAGTTTGACACCATCGAGGCCATTCAGGGCCTAGGCGTCGGTGAGGCGCTGGTGTCGCTGCTGGATGAAAAGGGCCGCCCGACGGTGACCGCACACGCCCTGATCCGCCCGCCCGCCTCGCGTCTGGGGGCAACCACCGACGCGGAACGTCAGGCGGTATTCGCCAAATCACCCGTTGGTGGCGTTTACGATGAAGCCAAAGACCGTGAATCCGCCTTTGAAATCCTGTCCAAACGCAAACAGGCCGAGGTGGTCGAAGAAGAAGAGGCGAAAATCACCAAAACCACGGTCAAGGAACCGGCGCGCAAAGCCTCATCGACCGAAAAAGCGGTGACCTCAGTAGCAGTTTCGGTCATCCGCACCATTGGCGTCACGCTTGGGCGCGAACTGGTGCGCGGCTTGCTGGGCTCGATGAAGAAAACGACCAAGCGGCGGTAAAAACTCTCCTCCCTATGCCATAGGCATGGGGAGGTGGATTTGGGAGCGTAGCGACAAAATACGGAGGGGTACTCTGTGGGTTATACCCCTCCACCGCTTCGCGGTCCCCCTCCCCATCTTCGCCAAAAGGCTCAATAGGGAGGAGATTTGCTCCCCGTTACGGGTCAAGGGGGCTTGCCCCCTTGCGCTGCTTGAGGGCATTTTTTTAGGCGCGCTACCGCTTCGCTGCTTGAGCGCGGCCCCCTTGTGCTTTTAGTTGCCCTAACGCTACGCTTCTTGAGGGCGGTGGCGTTATCTTAGGAATTTCAGATTATAGTACCGGATATGTTGCACCCGGTTCTGGCCCTGATTGCGTGGACGATGCTGATGCTGGTTTGGCTTTATGCCGCCCGCATAACAGCTTTGTTTGCCCATAAGGTCGACCCACAGCGTCTGACCGATAAGCGAATGCTGGCGCAACTGCCGCCCTATGCCCACAATCCGGCCGATAATTACGCCAACCTGCTGGAGCAGCCCGTGCTGTTTTATGCCTTAAGCAGCGTCATTCATCTGAGCGGTTGGGGCGACCGACTGTTTATCACGCTGGCGTGGATCTATGTGGGCCTCCGGATCGTCCATTCGCTGATACAAGCACTGCACAACATCGTCATTTTGCGCTTTTGTGTGTTTTTGTGCGCCACCGGCATATTGGGCTATATGCTGATCCGGACGATCAGGGTCGCCTTGAACGTATAGGCCTGGCCCGATGGCTTACGACACACGGGCCAGCTTTATAACTATTTAGGCCGCTCTCACCGTTTGCAGGAATTTATCCATTTCGGCCTGTAGCCGTTCGGCCTGCTGGGCCAATTCACCGGACGAGGCCAGGACCTGGGTGGCCGCTTCTCCCGTTTGTTCCGACGCCTGGGCAACACCTGAAATGTTGAGCGTGACTTCCTGAGTGCCCATGGAGGCCTGATTAACCGCGGCAATGATTTCCTGAGTGGCCGCGCTCTGTTGCTCGACCGCTGAGGCAATGACCGCATTGGTGCTGTTGATATTCTGAATCGTGCCAGTAATATTCTGGAACGCCTCTGCGGCCTTGGCCGTAGCGCCCTGAATTTGGTTGATTTTCCTGGATATTTCCTCTGTCGCCTTACTCGTCTGGGCCGCCAGCGCCTTAACTTCTGAGGCTACGACCGCAAACCCTCTACCCGCTTCACCGGCGCGCGCCGATTCAATCGTGGCATTCAGCGCCAGCAGATTGGTCTGTCCGGCCAGACCGGCGATCAGGTCAACCACACCGCCGATGCTGGCGGCGACCTCATTAAGTTCATTGACGACACTGCCGGCCGCATCAGCCTGACGCACGGCATCATGGGAAATCTGGGATGAGGTTGACACCTGACGGCCGATTTCACCGACAGACGCACCCAATTCTTCAGCGGCAGACGCAACCGAAGTGACATTGGCCCCGGCTTCTTCGGCCGCACCGGAAACAGCCGCCGACTGCGCCGACGTTTCCTGTGCTGTGGCTGTAAGCTGTGAGGCTGATGCCTGCATTTCCGTGGCCGCCGCAGAGACCAGTTCGACAATACCGCCGACATTGCGCTCAAAACTGTCAGCCAGTTCCAGTATGGCATTTCGCCGATCAATGATTTGACGCGCTTCGGTTTCGGCCTGCTCGGAGGCAATACGAGCTATCCGCTGCGCATTGGCGTCAAAGGCTTTGGACATATCGCCCAGTTCGTCCTTGCGGTCCGTGCCGGGCACCTGAATGTTATCAACGCCGCGGGATATGTCCTGCATGGCTTTGGTGAGCGCCACCAGGGGTTTGACCAGCACCTGGTTAAGACCCGCCAGAGCCCCGACAGATATAGCCAGTATGATAAGGCCGCCCGCAACGGTCACCGTGCTTATCAGGTCGCGACTGTGCTGGGCCTCAATTGTGCGTTCAGACAGCAAGGTCTTTTCCTCAGCGGCCATTTCGCCAATTTTTTTGCGCAGCCCATCCATTGAAGCTTTACCGGCACCCGATCCTTCGAGACTGCGGGCCTGCTCCTGCGTAGCCGGATCGGCCATCAGTTCCAGTTCTTTGGCCGCAACCTGCGTCTTCCAGGTTTTGACCAAAGCTTCAACCTCATCCAACCGGGCCTGCTGTTCAGGATTGTCGGCCGTTAATTTGCGAACATTGGCTATGGCGGTGACTGAATCTTTTGCCCCGGCATGAAACGGTTCCAAAAATTCCTGATCGCCGGATACCAGATATCCCCGCAAGCCCGTCTCCTGATTGATCAGGGCGGACTGAATGGCGGTCAGTTCATCGAGCACATTATAGGTGTGGGTGGTCATCTGGGCCGATTTAGCCAGCTTACCCTGCACGATCCAGATCGTCGCACTGACGCACAGGCTGGTTATAACGATGGCGGCAAAAGCCAGCCCTATCTTTTTCAGAACCTTAAGATCTGTCAGAAACCTTGCCATTTATGTTGCCCTAATACTGTTACGCGTTTCCCGAATGGCAGAGGCTTTAAAGACGTAAGCCTGTGCGCATACAGGTTCACGCCGAATCTACACTTTTACTGCCTTGTCTCATTTATTATGGTTAGTATTTGGAAACGTGCGGTTAACACATTTTGTTACCGCTTGCCGCGAGCTAACACTCAGGCTTGTTACGCCCGCCTTTAATGTTTAGGCACGATCCGCCACATTTTGAGCTTATGCTTGACCCTGCCCGCTTCGGTGCCGGCGCGGGCGCCGTGGCCCATATAGAGGTCGGCGCGGATTTTACCCTTAATGGCCCCTCCGGTATCAAGCGCAGAAACCATGCGCTGATACTGCGGGAAGGCGTCTTTTAACGCGCCCGCATTGGCATCGATCCAATAGAGATCGCCGTACTGATGGTGGGCCGGATCAACCGCAATCGCTGACCCGCCCGGCAAAGGCACACCCGCCGCACCCAAGGGATCATGCGGATCTTCGATCTTGAAAAAGGCATAGCGCGGATTAAGATTCATCATCTCACGCGCCACGTCGCCGCGATTGGCCGCCAGCCAGGCGCGGATATTGTCGCCGGAAGATTTGTCTTTTTCCAGTATCCCGCGATCGACCATGGGCTTTGCGATCCCCACAAAAGGATGACCATTATCGGCGGCATAGGCGGCCAGAAACTTAGAACCGTCCGGCAACTCCAGATAGCCCGACCCCTGAAGCTGCATGAAGAAATAGTCTTCCGGTCGCATATAAAGCGGGGTTTCGGCGGGCTGGGCTTCGATTTCGGCGCGGGTGTAATAGGGGACATACTGGCCATCAACCACGCGCGCCGCGACCTTAGTGGCTGTTTGCGGTGGGAACATCTGATCGCCGCGCACGATCACCAGATCAGCAGGTTTAAGCCGCACAGGTTGCGAAAATTCGGCATCGGGTGTACTGACAGCCTCATATTCCGGCACGAAATAGGCCGTCAGCAGCCCCTCACCGTCCAGACCCTCGACCGCAAAATTGGCCTCGAAAAAGGCCTTTATGTCATCAGGATCGGCAAAATCGGTGTGGCTAAGTTTTTCGCACACGCGCTGATACTGTCGGCCTTTTTTATAGGCGCAGGTCCCGCGCAAGGCTTCAAACGCCACAAAAGAATCCGACAGACCCCATCCAGGCAAACTGGCCAGGGGCTTGAGGGACGAAGACGGTTCGGGAACCGGCGCAGGCTTCGGTATTGCCGGCGGCAGCGGGGTCGGCGTTACAGGTTTAGGGGTTTGCGCGCACGCGGCTAACATTGCCGACAGCGCAAGGCCCGCTAATAGCTTTAGCCTCACGCTTTGGCCGCCTCGACCTTGGCCAGCAGCCACGGATTATTGCCGGATTTCAGGTTCTTATGGAACGTCCAGTATTCGGCGGTGCGCTTATGGGTTTTCTTCGCCTCAGCAGGCACCGGCAGGACATCGGTTTCCGGCACGGCCTGCTCCGCAGGCTTTGCGGCCTCGGTCTGATAGAGCAATTCTGACAGGAAACGCACACGAATATGGGCAAAGTCATCCTTGAAATCGATCAATTCCATATCGACCTTGGGGCCATCGACAAAGGTGACCGTTTCTTTGGGCGCTGACGGATCGCGGTTTTGCACAGCTTTTGAGAACACATTATAAACATTGTCGGCCAAACGATCCTTGACCGGATCGACATCGCCCTTGGTGAAGGCCACGACCACGCCTTCATAGGTTTCGCGCGCCTTTTCAATGAAGTTGATTTCATTGAATTGCGGGTCGCGAGCCTTGAGCGCTTCGAGGTTGGGAAACTTCGGCGCTTCGGGCTTTTTTTCGATGCGCACCGGCCCGTCACCATCCTCGCTTATCCGGGGAGTCGGCTTGTCCTCGACCTTAAAGCCCACGCGACGGCCTAAGACATTATAAAGCTGGAACAAAACCACTACGGCAATGACCGCAAATATAACCAGTTCGACCGACATCCCTTTAAACTCTCTTACTTTGCGTGTTTGATTTACTATCTATATAGGGAAAGTTTAAGGAAACGGAACCGTTCAGTTCGATTGCTTATTGTTTTCTTGCGTGATAGCAGCGTTTTTACACTAAAAAGCGCGGGTCGCAGCACCCTTGCGCCCATAGCCGGAGTTGTTTTGTTATGACTGATACCGTGGCTCCTGAAGCCAACACCCAAAACGGGGCCCAGACCGATGGCCTCACCGCCCTGCCCGCCAATATGCAGGTTCTGGCCCAGTTTATCCGCGATTTTTCGTTTGAAAACCCGCGCGCCCCTCAGTCGCTGCGCATGGATGTCCGCCCCGAAGTCGATATGGGCGTCGAAATGAACGCCAAGGGCCGCCCGGATGGCCTGTTTGAGGTTGATCTTAAGCTGTCGGTTAAGGCCACTAATCCTGAAGGTCCGGTATTCAATATCGAGCTGGTTTACGGCGGCCTGTTCCAACTGGCGAATGTCCCGCAACATATGGTCGAGCCGACTCTGCTGGTCGAATGTCCGCGCTACCTGTTCCCGTTTGCCCGTCGCATTATCGCGGATGTCACCGCTGACGGCGGCTTCTTCCCGCCGTTCATGGTTGAGCCAATCGATTTCGCGGCGCTTTACATGTCGCAAAAGTCTGCGGGGACTATCGGTGAAACCGCCGGCCAGGCATAACCGACTGCGATAAAAAGTCGCCTTTCGGGTACTTTTAAGTGGATTTAAATGGTCGCCTCTGATCTCGAAGCTGTTCTTCGATCAGGGGCGGCTTTTTTATTGGTAATTTGTATCGGCAGGCCAAAGGGCCTTGTCTTTCAGATACTTGGCGATAAAGGCTTTGTGAGCCTGCGCCTCCTCCGGATGAATTTGCGATGGCAAAGGTTTCGGGCGCAAGCCATAGGGTTTGGCCTTATAGGCCAGTCCATCCTCGCCAAAGTCACTGGCCATAGCCAGATCGAGGCCGCGCTCCTTGCCGCCCATCAGTTCCAGATAGACATCGGCCAGCAGCCGCGCATCGAGAAGCGCGCCGTGCTTATCGCGCTCGGCCAGCGAAATATTATAGCGCCGGCACAGAGCATCCAGCGAATTGGCCATACCCGGAAAGACATTGCGCGCAATCTCAAGCGTATCGAGCCACTGGGTTTCCGGCAGCGGCACACGGCCTAGGCGCTCCAGTTCCATATTGATGAAGCCACGGTCAAAGCTGGCATTATGGGCGATGATGCGGCTATCCCCGACAAAGTTGAGGAATTCTTCGGCCAGATCGGCAAATTTTGGTTTACCGGCCACCATCTCATTGGTGATGCCGTGGATGCGCGTGGCATCGGCCTCGATAATGCGCTCAGGGTCCATATAGCGGTGCAGACTGCGCCCCGTCGGCAGAAGATCCTCAAGCTCGACACAGCCGATTTCAATCAAGCGGTGCCCCGCCCTGGGGTCAATGCCGGTGGTTTCGGTATCGAAGACAATTTCTCTGGCCATACTTAAGCGTTTTCCCAATAAGTGGCCCCCACTTATTGGATAAGAAAGAGCGACTAAAAAAGTTTATGGGTTGCTTCGCTGGGGCTTGTCCAGATCGCCAGATAGTAATTTCTTGTGGAGAGCCGCCACCTCGGCGCGGGTGGCCTCAAGCGGCTGATCGGTCAGGATCAGAAAGTCCGCCCGCTGACGTTTTTCAGTATCGCTGATCTGACGCGATAAGATGTCATTAAACTTGGCCTCAGTCATGCCGGGGCGGGCCATGACACGGGCTTTTTGCACCTCAGCCGGCGCACTAACCACCACAACATAGTCGAGGTTTTTCTCAGACCCGGTCTCATACAGCAGTGGGATATCAGCCAGAACCAGCGGTGAGTCCCCGTGCCTTTCCATAAATACCGCGCGGTCTTCGCGCACCAGGGGATGGACAATAGCGTCCAGCACCGCAAACTTCGACAGATCAGCTTTCAGGATTTCCGACAAACGGGCGCGGTCGATGCTGTTGTCTTTTAAGATCACCCCGAACGCCGCACATAGCTTATCCTTCAGAGGTTGTGAGGTCGCATAGAGCCGATGGACGACCTCATCAGCATCCCAGACCGGTACGCCCAGATGCGCGAACATCTTCGCGACCGTCGATTTGCCCATACCGATTGAGCCGGTCAGGCCCAGCTTAATCACAGGCTTTCCCCAAGATAGCGCAGAGCCAGATCACGGATATCAAACTCAGCAGACGGCGCTTCGCCATAAAAGGCTTCAAACGATGGCCGCGCCTGCTCGATCAGCATGTTCAGGCCATCGACCAACTTAAGCCCCCTCGCCTCCGCCGCCTGTAACCACGCGGTTTTGAGTGGCCGATAGGTCATATCCATCGCCGTGGCCTGATCCGGCGCATGGTCAAACAGCGGCAAAGGCCCGCCGGACGCGGCATTGACGATGGCCGTCACCCCATCAAAGGCACGCTCAATCTGGGTAACATCGTATGCCGATACGCCGTCCTTAAACACAAACACCAACTCTTCGGCACGGGCGATGGTACGGTTGACAATGCGCACATCCGTGCAACCCCTGGCCAGCAGGGCCGCGATCACGGCGCGGGCCGCACCCCCTGCCCCCATGATCGCCACCGGCTTTGTCAGGTCGCAGTCTGGTGACTGTAGCTCAAAGGCCCGGATCAAACCGAACCCGTCCGTCGAATCCGCATGGACATGGCCTTCGTCATCAAAGGTCAGCAGATTGGCCGAACCGCAGGAAAGTGCGATGTCCGAATAGCTGTCGGCCAGTTTAAGGGCAATTTCCTTAAACGGTGCGGTGACGTTCAATCCTTTGATGCCATTGGTGCGGCACGACAGGATCAGCCGTTCAAAGCCGTGCTCATCTTTTGGCGAAAACGGCACATAGACCCCATTGAGGCGCAATTCGCGCAACCAGGCGTTATGCAAAAACGGGCTCAACGACTGATGGATCGGCTGGCCAACCACGCCAGCCACTTTCGCCGCCCCTGTGGGCAAGGTCTCAATCATGATGCAATGACCTCCAGATGACGCAGTTGGTTCAGCAGTGGCAGCATGGGTAAGCCCAGAATGGTAAAATAATCGCCGCGAATGTCATCAAACAGTTGCAGGCCCAGCCCTTCGAGTTGGTAACAGCCTACGCTTTTCAGCACCTCTTCGCCAGCCTGCGCCAGATAGCTGTCGATAAAGGCATCATTCAGACGGCGCACGCTCAGTTCAGCCGTGCCGACATGGGACCAGATGATCTGCCCACCTTGCGCCAGCGCCACCGCGGAATGAAGATAATGGGTTTGGCCGCTGAAGCGCTTAAGCAGGGCTCTGGCCGCCTCGAAGGTGTCTGATTTGCTGATCAGGTCGCGCTCGATTTCAACCACCGAATCCGCCCCGATCACCAGACCGTCGTGCCGCAGGGATATGTGGAGCGCCTTTTCCTGCGCCAGTTTCAGGGCCACCGATTTGGGGCTATGGGCGCGGGCAAGATACTCATCCTTAATGGCCTCTTCGTCGATCTGGGCGGGAATGATGTCAAAGCCTAAACCCGCATTGGTCAGCAAGGTGGCGCGGATTTTGGAGCCGGAGGCAAGGATTAAGGTCATGAAGTAAAGGCCTTTTGCAGGGGGCTAGCCCCCTGCACCCATAACTTGGTGTTGTATCGGCTAACCGGATTAGCCCTGACTATAGTTTCGGGGTGCAGGGGACAAGTCCCCTGCGATACTTAAATCCCGCCTAACCTGCCTGTCCGCTTTTCATTAAGTAAGCTGATGATCGCGGCTGAGGTTTCTTCGATACTGCGGCGGGTGACATCGATCACAGGCCACTCTTTACGCTCAAAAAACCGGCGGGCGGCGATGATCTCGTTGCGGACGGCCTCGGTATCGGTATAGGTCGAGGGCCGGTCGTCATTATTGAGCGACAGCAGACGGTTTTTGCGAATAGAAATCAGCCGCTCCGGTGAGGCAATCAGGCCGACAATCAAAGGCTCGGTCAGATTATCGATTTCTTCGGGCAGCGGACGGCCCGGCACCAGCGGAATATTGGCGGCCTTGATGCCGCGGTGAGCCAGATAGATGCAGGTCGGTGTCTTTGAGGTACGCGATACACCAACCAGAATGACCTCGGCCTGGGCCAGACGGTCGGCGAGTGCGCCGTCATCGTGGGCAATGGCGTAATTCAGCGCTTCGATGCGCTCGAAATATTCATTATCAAGATTGTGCTGGGCGCCGATGCGCTTAGAGACCGCCGCCCCAAGATAACGCGAAAACGCCACCACCATAGGGTCAAGCACACCGATCGAGGGGATATCCAGTTCCCGGCAACGGATTTCCAGATTGGTGCGCAGTTCAGAATCGACAATCGTATGCAACACAATGCCGGGAAAGCTTTCGATCTCCACCAGTGCCCGCTCTAGCTGCTTAGGCGAGCGGATCAGCACATAGATATGCTCAATCGGCAAAATGCCCTCAAAGCGGGCCGCGGCGGCCTTGGCCAGAGCATTAAGGGTCTCACCAGTCGAATCCGAGACCAGATGGACATGAAAATAGGTGCCGATCTTAGAGGATAAGGTTTTCAGGCTGTCCGAGGTCATAAAATCAGACTTTCAAAAATATATCTGTGTATCGAATTTGGGGAAAACCCGCGTATAAGTTCGTGCGTAATTCCCCCGTCAAGTCAAGCTCTGTGCCCTGCCCCTGTGATTGGGGAAAAGGGTTAAGATATCCTGCAAGCGCCCCGTGATTTTCCCCAATCCGGCGCGTTGGGGGTTTTATATCGGGCCCGTTGTGGGTAAGTTAATCTTTCATTAACCCTGTATATTTACCTCTCGTTAAGCATTAAGAAATTTTTAAGGATTCCTAATATTTGGTTAATTATCCCGACTTTTCACAGGCTGTTAAAAGTTAATTTTTCATTAATTCCGATCTGTGAAAAACCCGTGATAAGCGTCCGCGTGCGCCAAATTGTCCCGTTCATTAAGCCACCTACTACCACTGCTTCCTTTTATTATTTTATTATGTCATTGGAGCCCATATCCGGATAATACGGCAGGCTTGACCCAGATAGTTGTGGCAGATATGACGATTGAACCTTCCTCAGTGCTTATGGCCCCGATCCTTAAGGCTTTAAGTGGGCAGACCCAAGCCATACCCCCGGTATGGTTCATGCGTCAGGCCGGACGCTACCTACCGGAATACAGGGCTTTACGCGCCACCACACCTGAATTTATCTCGTTCTGCCTCAATCCGGAGAAGGCGGCTGAGGCCACTTTGCAGCCGATAAGGCGCTTTGGATTCGATGCGGCGATCCTGTTTTCAGACATACTGGTGATCCCACAGGCCTTGGGTCAGAACGTCGCCTTTGAAGCCGGTGAGGGGCCGGTCTTAGGAGAACTACCGTCATTAGAGTCCATGCGCGATCTGGCGGGGCAGGCGGGCGTGCACCTTAAAAACGTCGGTGAAACCCTGATGCGGGTGCGGGCCGCAATTGATCCGGATAAAACGACGCTGATCGGGTTTTGCGGCGGGCCATGGACGGTCATGACCTATATGCTCAACGGTCGCAAAGCCCAGGATCGCACCCTGATCCGCGCCTTTGTCTATGACAATCCGGTCTATGTCGAGCAACTTATGGATATTGTTATCGAAGCGTCGGCCCATTACCTGAAGATGCAGGCCGATTCCGGGGCGCAAGTGCTTAAAATCTTTGAAAGCTGGGCGGAAGGGTTGCCCGATCCTTACTTTGACCAACTGATCATTGAGCCGCACAAAAAGCTGATCGCACGGGTGAGGGAACTGGGTGTGACCCTCCCGATCATCGGCTTTCCGCGTGGGTCTGAGGTGCGGCTGTTTGATTACCTTGCGGCCGTGAATGTCGAGGCTCTGGCGTTAGGGACGGCCACGCCTCTGAAACTGGGTCGTGAGTTACAAAAGATAAAACCAATCCAGGGCGCCCTTGATCCCGTAGTGTTAAGATCGGGCGGTGTGGCCCTTGAGGCCGCCATTGACCGGTTGCTTGAGGCTTGGGGGCAGGGGTCGTACATCTTTAATCTCGGCCATGGTATTTTTCTCGATACGCCGATCGCCCATGTCGAAAATGCACTGAAACGGATCAGAGGCTGATGAAAAAAGTTGCGGTTTTATTGTTCAATCTGGGCGGGCCTTTGGAATCCAAGGACGTCAAACCGTTTCTCTATAATCTGTTCAAAGATAAATATATCATCAGCCTGCCGTTTGGCCTGCGCCATTTTGTGGCCCGGCTGATATCGGCGACGCGCGAAAAATCGGCTCAGGCCAATTACAATTTCATGGGCGGCGGCTCACCTATATTGGCGCAAACCCAGGCGCAAAGTGAAGCTCTGGCGGCGCACTGTCAAAAAACCATCACTGGCGCTGAGGTTAAGACCTTTATCGGTATGCGCTACTGGCATCCGTTTGTTGAGGATACGGTCAAAGAGATCGAAGCGTGGGGGCCGGATGAGATTGTGCTTCTGCCGCTCTATCCGCAGTTTTCCAAGACCACGACCCTGTCGTCGCTGTCGGCGTTTAAGAAAGCCTATAAGGGTCGCGCTAAGGTGACGGCGGTGTGCTGCTATCCGGAAAATGACTTTTTCATTAAGGCGCAGGTTGATCTGATCCGCGCGGCGATCAAGGATATCAAAAATCCGGAAGGTTACCGGATTCTGTTTTCGGCGCATGGTCTGCCGGAAAAAGTCATTCAGGAAGGCGACCCGTATCAGGCGCAGGTTGAAGCGACCGTGGCTAAGGTCATGACCGAACTTAACACCGACATCGATCATGTGATCTGTTACCAGAGCCGGGTAGGGCCGCTGAAATGGATTGGACCGGCGACCGATGGCACCATCACAAAAACAGGTCAAATGGGTAAGAACATCGTCCTGGTGCCGATTGCCTTTGTGTCGGAACATATCGAAACGCTGGTGGAACTGGATATCGAATATAAGCATCTGGCCGATGAAGCCGGGGTGAAGGACTATATTCGCGTGCCGGCGGTTGGCACGAACCCTGACTATATCCGCGCCTTGGGGGATCAGGTGCTGAAAGCGCTGGCGACCACCGAAGCGGTCATTAGCGACCATGCCTGTGCGGCTTGCCACAGCCACTGCCCTAAGCTAAAGGCGGCTTAAAATGAACTACGATCTGTTTCGCGCCCTGCATATTCTGTCGGTGATCGCGTGGATGGCGGGGTTGTTATATCTGCCGCGGATTTTCATTTATCATATTCAGAACCGCGATAAGGCTGAGGTTGTTTCCGTCTTTCGGGTGATGGAGCGCAAGCTAATCAAGCTGATTATGAACCCGGCCATAATCGCGGCGTGGATATTCGGGTGCGGCCTGATCTATATCGATTATAAGGCGCGTGGGGCAGGGTTCCTTACCCAAGCGTGGTTTCTGACTAAGATCGCCGGGATTATCGCCATCACCGGCTGGCATCATTACCTGACGGCGACCTTTAAAAAGCTCGATCGCGGTGAGGATATCGGCTCCGAAAAATACTGGCGTATCGTCAACGAAGTGCCGTTTGTCATCGCCATCATCATGGTTCTGGCCGTGACGCTGGAGTTTGGGGCCTGATCCTTCCTTTAAAATTGACTTGACCCAAATTTAGCGTGGTGTAAGGGTTTCGCTTAAATTGGGTATGTATCGGGTTTAGATCTGATCCTCAAATCTTAAGACAGGCGCCACGGTTCTGCTGGACGGCCTTTTCAAGAAAAATTCATTCAAGACGCTTCGCTATTGGCGTCCTATTTAAACCTTATGGGTTCGCGCATCGCAGACAAACCGTCTGTGATTCATCGCGGACGCCGCCATCGTGAGACCAGGTCTATGCAAGACGAAAACGAATTTGAACCGACGCCAGAGCAAGAGGTTGAAGAGACAGAACTTGACCTGAACGGTGATGAGTCTGAGGGTGATGAGTCTGGGGACGGCGCCGAAGAAATTGCCAACCCGCAGTCCATGTCGCTTCAGGAACTGAAGGAAAAGTCCCCGGCGGACCTGCTGGCGTTCGCGGAAACGCTCGGCGTGGAAAACGCCAACAATATGCGCAAACAGGACATGATGTTTGCGATCCTCAAGGTTCTGGCCGAAGAGGGTGTCGAAATCTCAGGTTCGGGCGTGATCGAAGTGCTCCAGGACGGGTTCGGCTTTCTGCGCTCGCCCGAAGCCAACTATCTGCCGGGCCCCGATGACATCTATGTCAGCCCTCAGCAAATCCGCCGCTACGGTCTGCGCACCGGTGACACGATTGAGGGCCAGATCCGCAGCCCGCGTGAGGGTGAGCGCTATTTCGCCCTGCTCAAAGTCGCGACCATCAATTTTGAAGACCCTGAAGCCACCCGTCACAAGGTTCATTTCGATAACCTGACGCCGCTCTACCCTGATGAGCGCATGACGATGGAAATGGAAGATCCGACCATTCGCGATCGTTCCGGCCGGATCATTGATATCGTCGCACCCTTGGGTAAAGGTCAGCGCTGCTTGATTGTGGCGCCGCCGCGGGTGGGTAAGACTATGATGCTGCAAAACATCGCGAAATCTATCGCCGCCAACCATCCTGAGTGTTACCTGATCGTGCTGCTGATCGATGAGCGCCCGGAAGAAGTGACCGACATGCAGCGCACTGTGCGCGGCGAAGTCATTGCCTCAACCTTCGATGAACCCGCCACCCGCCACGTTCAGGTCGCGGAAATGGTCATCGAAAAGGCCAAGCGTCTGGTCGAACATAAGCGCGATGTGGTCATTCTGCTCGATTCCATCACCCGTCTGGGCCGTGCCTATAATACCGTTGTGCCGTCATCAGGTAAGGTGCTGACCGGTGGTGTGGATGCCAATGCTCTGCAACGTCCGAAGCGTTTCTTTGGGGCCGCGCGTAATATCGAAGAAGGCGGCTCGCTGACCATTATCGCCACCGCCCTGATCGATACCGGCTCACGTATGGACGAAGTTATCTTCGAAGAATTCAAGGGCACCGGTAACTCGGAAATCGTGCTGGATCGTAAGGTTGCCGATAAGCGCGTCTTCCCGGCGATGGATATCCTCAAGTCCGGTACGCGTAAAGAAGACCTGCTCACGCCGAAGGATGTGCTGCAAAAGACCTATGTCCTACGCCGTATCCTCAACCCGATGGGACCTCAGGATGCGATCGAATTCCTGATCGATAAGCTGCGCCAGACAAAAACCAATGGCGAATTCTTCCAAAGCATGAATACCTGATGCATATGCATCAGGTTGTTTATGCGCTCAGAGGCCGCGCAGGCTCGCTGCATTAAGCAGCGACGGCCCAAGTTGGCAATATGGCGCCCTTGCCTGATCACAATAAGACTATCATTGTGATCAGGAAATTATGTTTTGCCTTGTTGGGAGATAGAGATGAAAGTCACCGTAAACTGCGAATGTACCCCTGAAGAAGCCCGCGCCTTTTTGGGTCTGCCGGACGTCGCACCGCTGAATGAATTTCTGGTCGAACAAACCCGCGCCAGCTTTGAGAAGAACATCCACCAGATGCAGCCCGAAGAACTGCTCAAGACCTGGTCAGGTCTGGGCGTTCAGATGCAGGATAATTTCCTGAAACTGTTCCAGATGTCAGCGTCCGCAGGCATGAGCGGGTTTCCCAAAAAGTAGGTGTTTCACGTGAAACATACGATTTTCGCTCTGGCCAGCGCACAGGGCCGGGCGGGCGTGTCGGTTATCCGCATCTCTGGCCCGCAGGCGTTTGAGGTTGTCACGGCCTTACTTGGCCGATTGCCGAAGCCGCGATTTGCCAGTTATGGCGAACTGGCCTGGCAAGGTGATGTAGTCGACAAAGCGCTGGTGCTGATCTTTAAAGGCCCGAATAGCTTTACGGGCGAGGACTGCGCCGAATTTCATGTTCATGGTTCGCGAGCCGTTCTGGATCGGCTCTATCATATATTCAACGAGATGGGGTTGCGTCATGCGGAGGCCGGTGAGTTTTCCCGGCGCGCCTTTGAAAACAATAAGCTCGACCTGACCCAGGCCGAGGCGATTGCTGATCTGGTCGATGCCGAGTCTGAGGCTCAGCGGCGTCAAGCTCTGACCCAATTGGACGGCGGTTTGAAAGTCCAGTACCAGACATGGCATGGCGATCTGCTGAAAATTCTGGCTCATATTGAGGCTTTGATAGATTTTCCAGACGAAGATATTCCGCAAGCACTGGCTGATCAGGTCATAGGCGATATTATCCGCCTGAAATCGGAACTGGGTCAGGCGATCAGTGACTCCAAAAAAGGCCGGCAAATTCGGGAAGGTTTTCGGATTGCCATCCTGGGTCAACCTAATGCCGGTAAGTCGAGCCTGTTCAACGCGCTATTGCAAACGGATGCGGCGATCGTCGCCCCCATAGCCGGGACGACCCGCGATGTGATCGAAGCGCCGATCCATATCGGGGCCTATAGCGCGCTGATCTATGACACCGCCGGTTTGCGTGAGACCGATGATGTGGTGGAATTTGAGGGTATCCGTCGGGCGCGGGTGCGGGGCGAGCAGGCCGATCTGCGCATCTGGGTGGTGGATAGTTCACAGGCCCTAAGTTCTGGCTGGCCGCAGGTTCAGACGGGGGATTATCTTATCCTAAACAAGATCGATCAGTCTTCAGTGGATGTACGCGGTGCTGTCAAACGAGAACTTTCTGGTTTGGGTCTGAAGATATTTGAAACGGATCTGACGACCGAGC
The DNA here is from genome assembly GCF_026625745.1 of Asticcacaulis sp. SL142. NCBI lineage: Bacteria > Pseudomonadati > Pseudomonadota > Alphaproteobacteria > Caulobacterales > Caulobacteraceae > Asticcacaulis > Asticcacaulis sp. SL142. Next base: position 2,517,021 of record NZ_CP113061.1, read on the forward strand.
GGGGCGTTGCAACCGTTAGATCGGCCCTGCAAAGCCATCTGGAGCAAGCACTCTCCCTATCGACATTTCCCTCCGCCACACGCGAACGCCATTTTGAACGTCTTCGGGATATCGACCTTAGTCTGGAACGGTCTTTAGGCATCGGGTTCAACGTGCCTGAACTGATGGCCGAAGATATCCGTCAGGCTATGAGCGGCTTTGATGCGCTTTATGGCCGCACCGATGTAGAGCAGGTTCTCGACCATATTTTCTCAAGTTTTTGCATTGGTAAGTAAACCCGCCTCATCCCAAAAAGTGTTTGCGGTTTTTGGATAAAGATGAGGCGCAAACACCGCTGTGTTTCACGTGAAACACTTCGTTAATGAAGATTATTGCCGCCTTAACCTCTGAAGATTCGACGCACCCGTTCCTATCTGATATAGGCAGCGTTCCTTCATACCGTTTGAAAGTTTGACCGAATATGTCGCAATCGCACTTGCGCTTTTGGGATGTTATTGTCGTTGGCGCGGGCCACGCCGGCTGCGAAGCTGCGGCCGCGTCGGCGCGCATGGGTGCCAAGACCCTGCTGTTGACCCATCGCCTGGAAACCATCGGTGAGATGTCGTGTAACCCAGCGATTGGCGGGTTGGGCAAAGGCCACTTGGTGCGTGAGATTGATGCCATGGACGGCGTCATGGGGAGGATGGCCGATAAGGCCGGTATTCAGTTCAAAGTGCTCAATCGATCAAAGGGGCCTGCCGTGCGCGGTCCGCGCGCCCAGATCGACCGCAAACTTTACCGCGAGGCCATGCAGGCCGAACTGTTTACGACCGAAAATCTTGAGATCATCGCCGCCGCCGTCGAAGACCTGATCCTGGACGGCGATCAGGTCGTGGGGGTGATTGATGCCGAAGAGGTTGAGTATCGCGCGAAGGCGGTCGTACTGACGACAGGCACCTTTTTGCGCGGGATCATCCATATCGGTGATAAGCGCACTTCGGCCGGACGGTTTGGGGATCAACCCGCTAATGGTCTGGGACAGCGGCTCTATGATCTCAAACTGGATATGGGCCGCCTGAAAACCGGCACGCCGGCGCGTCTGGACGGCACAACCATCAACTGGGATATCCTTGAAAAACAGGAAGGTGACGCTCAGATACAGCCGTTTTCCATGATGACGGACAGCATAGACCGCCCGCAAATCACCTGCGGCATTACCTATACTAATGCGCAAACGCATAAGATCATCGAAGATCATCTATATGAATCGGCGGTCTACGGTGGCTATCTGTCGGGTCGGGGTCCGCGCTATTGCCCGTCGATCGAGGACAAGGTGGTGCGCTTTGCCGATAAGACCAGCCATCAGATTTTCCTGGAACCCGAAGGCTATGACGACGATACCGTCTATCCCAACGGCATTTCGACCTCGGTATCTGAGGCCACTCAGGAAGCCTTTTTGCGCACGATCGTAGGGCTGGAAAATGTGGTCATCAAACGCTACGCCTATGCGATTGAATATGACTATGTTGACCCGCGCGAACTGTATCCGACCCTGCAATTGAAAAAACTGCCGGGCCTGTTTCTGGCGGGACAGATCAACGGCACGACCGGCTATGAAGAGGCCGGGGCGCAGGGGCTTATGGCCGGGATCAATGCCGCCGCTCAGGCCGGTGGCAAGAGCCCGCTCATCCTTGGCCGTGATCAGGCCTATATCGGCGTCATGATTGATGATTTGGTCACCAAGGGCGTGACCGAGCCTTACCGTGTGTTCACCAGCCGGGCTGAGTTCCGTCTGAAATTACGGGCCGATAATGCTGATCAGCGTTTGTCGGATATCGCCCTGAACATTGGCGTGATGGGTGAGGCGCGTAAAGCTCACTGGCTCTCGAAAAAGGTTAATCTTGAGACGGTGCGCGCCCGTGCGGCAGAGCTGAAACTAACGCCAAACGAGGCTCGCACTCACGGTATTCAGGTCAACAGCGACGGTCAGAAACGTAATGTCATGCAGCTTTTGGCCTATGACACCTGCGACCGTGCAAAGCTGGAAGCCATCTGGCCGGAAATTCGCGACTGGGCCGATCACCTGTTTGAACAGGTCGAAATCGACGCGCTCTATGCCGGCTACCTGGGCCGTCAGGAAGCCGAGATTAATGCCTTCCGTAAGGATGAAAATCTCGAACTGCCGGACGATCTCGACTACAATGCCATCGGAGCTTTGTCGAACGAGGCCTGCGAAAAGCTTAACCGCATCCGTCCGAAAACTGTCGGCCAGGCCGGTCGTATCGAAGGCATGACGCCGGGGGCATTGACGGCACTTTTGTTCCATGTGCGCGGCCTGAAAGCCCGTGTCGCCTGATGAGTGACAGTGTACCTATGACGCCTGTACAGATGGCGTCGCATCTGGTGTTTCACGTGAAACACGAGGCGATCGTAGACCTCACCCGCTTTCAGCAAATTCTAACCGATAAAAATGAGGTCATGAATCTGGTCGGGCCGGCGACTGTGCCGCACTATTGGTCGCGGCATGTGCTCGATTCTGCCCAGCTTCTCAACCACGCATCCGACGCTAAAACCTGGGCTGATCTGGGCGCAGGGGCAGGGTTCCCCGGTGTGGTGCTGGCCATACTTTTGAAGCACGCCGAACCGTCGGGAACCAAACCCCATGTCTATCTGATCGATAGCCTGACCAAGCGCTGTCTGTTTCTGAGTGAAGTCGTAAAATCGCTTGATCTGCCCGCCACCGTTATCAACGACCGGGCTGAAAATGTTAAGCTCAAAGTCGATGTGGTGACGGCCCGCGCCATGGCGCCTTTGCCAAAACTGCTGGGCTTTGCCGATGGTTTCTTTTCACGTGGTGCTGAGGGATGGTTTCTAAAAGGTGAAAATGTGGATAGCGAGCTTGAGGAAGCCGAAAAGGCTTGGCAATTCGCCTCAAACAAGTATTCATCTCTAAGCGACCCGCGCGGGCGTGTGGTGCATATCCGGAGTTTGAAAAATGTCAGATAAGGCCATCCAAAAACCCCGCGTGCTGGCGATTGCCAACCAAAAAGGCGGCGTCGGCAAAACTACGACCGCGATTAATTTGGGTACGGCTTTGGCCGCAGTCGGTGAGCGCGTGCTGCTGATCGACCTCGACCCGCAAGGTAATGCCTCGACCGGCCTCGGTGTGCCCCGGTCTGCCCGTACCACCACCATCTATGACGTCATTGTTGATCAGCAACCGATCGGCGATATGGCCATCAAAACCCTGGTACCGGGGCTTTATATCCTGCCGTCTGACCCCGATCTGTCGGGCGTTGAAATCGAACTGGGGCAGGCCGAGCGCCGCTCTTACCGGCTGCGCGATGCGCTGGACCGGATGGCGGAATTTGAGATGCTCTATTCCTATGTGCTGATTGATTGTCCACCGTCTCTGAACCTGTTGACCGTCAATGCCATGTCGGCGGCGGATGCGGTTTTAGTGCCGCTGCAATGTGAATTTTTCGCGCTCGAAGGTTTGACGCAATTGATGCGCACCATAGATCTGGTACGTGGCAGCCTTAATCCGAAGCTTGAGATACAAGGGATTGTGCTGACCATGTATGATCGCCGTAATGCTCTGTCCGGCCAGGTGGCGCAGGATGTACGCGGTCACTTCGGTGAAAAGGTCTATGAGACGGTGATACCGCGTAATGTGCGCGTGTCCGAGGCGCCATCCTTTGGCAAGCCCGCGCTGATTTACGACCTTAAATGTTCGGGCAGTCAGGCCTATTTGAAGCTGGCCAAGGAAGTGGTCACACGTGAAAAACGCCGTAAGCGCCAACTGGCCGCTTAACCCTAAATCTAATGGAATTTGATATGTCAGAAAAACACAGGGGTTTAGGCCGGGGTTTGTCAGCGCTGTTGGGGGAAGCCGCAACACCCGTGCCGGTCACACCGCCGCAGGCTGAAACTAAATCGGCGGATGCACCGGTAGGGCCGGTATCGATGAGCCTGGAACAGCCGATTGAGTTGCTGAAACGCAATCCCGATCAGCCGCGTAAGGTTTTCAGTGAGGCTGAAATTGACAGTCTGGCGGCATCTATCAAGGAAAAAGGGGTGCTCCAGCCCATTCTGGTGCGCGCGATTGCCGGCACGAACGAATTTCAAATCATTGCCGGGGAACGCCGCTGGCGGGCCGCGCAAAAAGCCGGTCTGCGCAATGTGCCGGTGCTGGTGCGCGATCTGGATGATCTTGAGGTGCTGGAAATCGGCATTATTGAGAATGTTCAACGTGAAGATCTCAACGCGATCGAAGAGGCCAAGGCCTATAAGGTGTTGATGGAGCGCTTTGGGCGCACCCAGGATGCGGTGGCGCAGGTCGTGTCCAAGAGCCGCTCACACATTGCCAATATGCTGCGTCTGCTGAACCTGCCCGAAAGTGTGCAGGATCATGTACTTGAAGGGCGTTTGTCGGCAGGTCATGCGCGCGCCATTGCCACGGCGTCTGATCCGGCAGCCTTGGCCGAACTGATTATTGAAAAAGGTCTGTCGGTGCGTCAGGCTGAGGTGCTGGCCCGTCAGGAAGGGCAGGGCACAACGTCCAAGACCTCTAAACCTCGTCATTGGGATGACCCGGACACCAAGGCCCTGCAACAGGATTTGCAGGATGTGCTGGGCCTTAAGGTGCGGCTGGACGACAAGGGCGGCAAGGGCGAACTGCGTCTGAGCTATGCGTCCCTGGAACAACTTGATGAGGTCTGCCGCCGCCTGATGAAGATGTCTTAGTCAGAGGCCCCGCTTGGCGCGGCTTATTAAAGTCCAAGCCGCTTGGCGCGGCCGGCAATACTCATATAGAGCCGCTCAGAGATCAGCAGGTCGGGCATACCGGTCGATTTGCAGGCCTTATCGGTTTCAATCAGTTCGCGGGCAATCGGATCAAGCACATCTTCCCGCCACGATCTGACCTGACGCAAAAATTCAGCCTCCTGTTTCCAAAAAACTCCCGCCGATTTAGCGGCTTCCTTGGCGCCGATGCCTTGCCCAATCAGGGTCTGGATCAGACGGATTTTAGCGAAATGGCCGCTGAGGGCGCGTACCGCATCGGTCCCGGCCTCGCCTTCGGCAAAGGCCCGGCGCAGGGCGGCTTGCGCAGGTTTCATCTTGCCGCCAAAGGCATCCTGAGCGGCCTGAAACAAAGACGCTTCGGGCTCGACCCCTAAGAAATCCTCTAAAGTTTTGGCATCCAGCGTGCGTTTGGAACCCGGTCCGATGAACAGGCACAGGCGCTCAATCTCCTGACGGGCCACACCGCGTTCGCGCGGCAGACGAGCGACAAAGATATCGAGCGCTTCGGGGCTAAGGCTAACCTCGTTTTGCTGCAGGGTTTCACGGGTCATGCGCGCCACGTCCCCGGCTTCGTCTTCGTAACAGGCGATGGAAGCAACATTCTTGTCGTTATCGGCCTGTCGGCGCAGGGCTGAGTCCGTGCCTAAGCCCCCGGCCTCGATCAGGAAAAAGGCGTCCGGGTTGAACTCACCGGCGGCATGGGCCTTGAGGCTGGCGGCGATAGCCTTATCGAGCGTGGCTTTTTCGGAACTGAATTTGATACGCACCAGCCGCCGCCCGCCCATCAGCGACTGCGCGGTCAGCTCGTCATCGAGCTTAGCCGGATCATGGTCAATATCGCTGTCGGTCAGAATGGAGACGTTGAACGGGTCTTTCGGATCGGCGACGATCTTGGAGGCCAGCAGATTGGCGCGCTCTAAAACCTGCCCACGATCCTTACCGTAGATCAGACAGGCATTGATCGGCGCTTGCGGCTTGGCCAGAAAAGCCTCGATCTCAGGCCGTTTGACCAGCTTCATTTCTTATTATGAAAGTACAAAGCCAGATCGGCCTGAATTTTCTGGGAAATACCGACGGCGGCGCGCTCTTGCCCGTCCTGTTGCGAGGCCATAGACGCATACGGGCTTTCGGCGGCGTCATAGGTGGTGGCATCAACAAAATTGGACTTATAGACCACTTGCCGGGTTGAAAGATCGGTCAGGCTATAGGCCACGCTATTGGATATTTCATAGCGTGACGCCGTGTCATCCAGCCCCAGACCCACACCAAAGCGACGCTCGGTCAGGGTGATATCGAGTTTATAGCGCTTGGCGGCCTTGGAATCCTCAAGCAGGCCCTTAGACAGATCCTGTTTCAGGAAGTAGCCGGTGCGGGTATCGGGCACCACGATATCCACTTGCGACAGAGACGTGACCAGACCACGGTCAGCATAGAGTGGCTGAAACCCGCAGGCACTCACGCCTAAGAGGCTGAGCCCCATCAGGGTCGCCACAACCAGTTTTGCGGGCTTTATCATGACCTGTTATCCTACGACAAAGTTCAGGATGCGGTTCGGCACCACCACGACCTTACGGATCGTAACGCCTTCAAGATGTCGCTTAACGGCTTCGTCTTCAAGCGCCAATGTGCGGATTTCCTCTTCGGTCGCCCCAAGTCTGACCAGAAGCTCACCGCGTTTCTTGCCATTGACCTGAACGGGCAGGGTGTAGACATCGTCCTGGGCCAGAGCCGGATCAAACTTCGGCCAGTCGGCATCCACGATCAAGCCGTCATGACCCAAACGCGTCCAGCACTCTTCGGCCAGGTGTGGCGTGACGGGTGCAATCAGTCCGGCGAGGATCGTGAGGGCTTCACGGCGGGCTTCAGAGCCAGTTTCATTGACGTCGGAATTGCGCAAAACATTAACGAATTCATATAGTTTTGCGATGGCCGAGTTAAAGCGGAAGGACTCGAAACCGTCTGTCACGAATTTGGCGGCCTTATGGGCGGCCTTGCGAATTTCCTGCGCGGCAGCGTCGTTTTTTGCGGTAATATGTTCCGACGGAAAACTGTCAACCTGATCCCAAACGCGGGAGGTAAAGCGCCATGACCCTTCAACGCCGGAGGCCGTCCATTGCACGTCGCGCTCAGGCGGCGAGTCCGACAATACAAACAGGCGGGCTGCATCGACGCCGTAGGTATCAAAAATGTCTTCAGGGGCGACGACGTTCTTTTTTGACTTCGACATTTTTTCAATGTCGCCGATTTTCAAAGCCTCGCCGGTCGAAAGCTTGACAGCCGTGCGTTTGTTACCCTCAGCGGTAAGTTCGACATCAGCCGGTTCGACCCAATCGCCAGCGGCGGTCTTATAGGTCTCATGGGTCAGCATGCCTTGAGTGAACAAACCGGCAAACGGCTCCTTCACATCCAGATAGCCGCAGGTATTGAGGGCACGAGTGATGAAGCGCGAATAGAGCAGGTGCAGGATGGCGTGCTCGATGCCGCCGATATACTGATCGACCGGCAGCCAGTAATCGGCCGCGGCCTTATCAATCGGGGCATCCGCCTTCGGGTCGGTAAAGCGGGCGAAATACCACGACGAGTCGACAAAGGTGTCCAGCGTGTCGGTTTCGCGGCGCGCGTCCTTTTGGCAGTGCGGGCATTTGACGTGCTTCCAGGTCAGGTGGCGATCGAGCGGATTGCCGGGCACATCAAAGGTCACGTCTTCGGGCAGAACCACTGGCAACTGATCGTCCGGCACGGGCACGACGCCGCAGTCTTCGCAGTGGATGACCGGAATCGGGCAACCCCAATAGCGCTGACGCGATACGCCCCAGTCACGCAGACGGTAGACCGTGGCGCCGCGGCCCAGATGCTTGGCCTCAATGGTGGCAATCGCCGTTTCCTTGGCGGTTTCAATATCAAGCCCGTCGAGGAAGCCGGAATTAAAGATGCTGCCGGGGCCCGTATAGGCCTCATCACCGACTTTGAAGGTATCCGGGTTTTCACCGTGCGGCAGGACGACCTCAATAACCGGCAGGTCATATTTGCGGGCGAAATCAAGATCGCGCTGATCATGGGCCGGACAGCCGAAAATGGCGCCGGTGCCATAGTCCATCAGGACGAAATTGGCGATCCAGATATCGAGCGTTTTGTGGGCATCGAACGGATGCGCGACCTTAAGGCCGGTATTGAACCCCAGCTTTTCACCGGTGTCGATCTCTTCCTGAGTGGTACCGCCGCGTTTAACCGTCTCAAGAAACGCTGTTAATTCAGTGGTTTGCGGGAGGGTCTTGACCAGTGGGTGATCAGCGGCCACCGCGACAAAGCCAGCACCATAGAGCGTATCCGGACGGGTGGTATAAACTTCCAGGCCTGTTTCGAACAGGTCGGTGCGCGGTTCAGAAAACTGGAACTTAAAGCGCAAACCCTTAGAGCGGCCGATCCAGTTGGCCTGCATCAGGCGTACCTTGTCCGGCCAGCGGTCGAGCGTCTCCAAACCTTCGGTCAGATCATCGGCATACTGAGTGATTTTCAAAAACCACTGGGTCAGTTTTTTCTTCTCGACCACGGCACCTGAGCGCCAGCCCTTACCGTCGATAACCTGCTCATTAGCCAGAACCGTGTTGTCGACCGGGTCCCAGTTGACGACGCTTTCCTTGCGGTAGACCAGTTCGTGCTTCAGCAGGTCAAGGAACCACTTTTGCTGCTTACCGTAATAGGCGGCATCACAGGTTGCAAATTCGCGCGTCCAGTCAATCGACAGGCCTAAGCGCTGAAGTTGCGCGCGCATGGCGGCAATATTGTCGTAGGTCCAGCCCTTAGGATGGATGCCACGCTCCATAGCCGCGTTTTCCGCTGGCATACCGAACGCATCCCAGCCCATCGGGTGAAGCACGTTAAAGCCGCGCGCGCGCTTATAACGGGCGACAAGGTCCCCCATCGCGTAGTTACGCACATGGCCCATGTGAATCCGGCCCGAAGGATAGGGAAACATTTCAAGGACATAGTACTTATCCTTAGCTTCTGCCTCTTCGGGGGTGCGTGTCAGGAACACGCCTTTATCATCCCATCTTTGACGCTGACGGGGTTCGGACTCTTTGGGATTATAACGTGACATTAAACCGGTGGGTTTTGGGAAGTTAAGGCTTTAAAGGCGGTCTGGTTTTACTTATTGACGTTGGACAGGCGCAACTGACGGGCACGGGTCAGGATGGCGTTTTCCACGTCGATTTCGGTCTGAGCCGATACCGCCGAGTCAATCCAGCCGCCATTTTGCATGACCTGCTTATTGACCGTGACGTTGAGGGCATCGGCGCGCAGACGCGAGTCCAGAATATAGACCGTGGTCTTGAAACGCTCATCCGGCTTTTCCGGGTTGGCGTACCAGTCAGAAATGATCACGCCGCCCCAGGGGTCAGCCGAGGTCAGCGGCATAAAGGAGATGGTGTCAAGCGAGGCGCGCCACAGATAGGCATTGACCCCGATACCGGCTTCGGTCGTGTTAGCAACCGGCTGGCTGCCTTTGAACATTCCTAAAAAACCTTTGTTTTCAGACGATACGGCGACGGGGCCGGTGTCGTCTTTTTTGCCAATCATGGCGCAGGCGCTTAAAGAAAGCAGTGATAACGCGGTAAAACCAAACACAGCGCTACGAATAATGGTCATCTGAAGGATCACTCCGCATTAGTCTTTTAGGATGATCACCCTTATCGTCGCGAAACTGGACTTAAGTGTGTCATGATTATAAGCCGCTTTGAAACAGCCGCCAAACCCTGTTTAGCCGCCGTTTGCGGTTCTATAGCATGGCGATGCGGGGGTCTGACAAGCGTTTCGTGAACTTAAGCGCAGAACGGCGCGGTTAAGCGGTGTTAAGCGCAGGTTAGCCATAAGGCGTTGCTAAAGTGACACAATGTCCAAGGGAATCCGGGCAACCCGGTTTGACTCTTCGTGATTGGCTTGACCACTGATATGATCAGACTTAATTGATTTTTGACATATATCCGTCGCAAAATCTGACTAAGGGTGACACCCGTTATTTTTAGGTGCAGATACTGACGATATTCAGGTCGTGTAGCGCGTTTAACGAGTATAAAAAGATGAAATGGTTCGGGCAAATATTGGCGGGAGTTGCGGTACTGGCATTAGCCGGTTCGGCCATGCCTGCGCTTGCTCAAGGCAAATCAGTTAAACCGTCCGCATCTACTCAGGTTTCAGGCCTGTCTGAGGCCACTCTGGCGCTGGCGTCCAATGTGACGACTGAGCCCGCGGCCAGTCCGGCGTCGAACTTCAACAAGCCGCAATCCAAGTCGATCCAGCTCAACGGCCGTGGCCGCTGGGGCGTGCAGGTCGATGTCAGCGAACAGCCCGTTCGGCCTTCGGGCTGGAACGATGTCGAAGCCGGGGCCTTTTATAAGGTGAACCCAAAGCTGCGCGTCGGCGGTTCGGTCGGTTTTGGCGAAAAGACCAATGCTTTGAAGCCGGTCACCAAGCAACAGCAGGACGCCGAGGATAAGCCGCGCGTTCGTCTGGAAACCCGCTTTAAGTTTTAAGCGGCGATTTTAAGCCATTTCACGCTTAAACCCTCATCTCATCTTGGATCATGAAGGCATCGACAGCGCCCAGACCGCGTAAGCCCGTGCCCATTAACGCGTCGACCGTATCCACACTGATACCGCCCAGACCATAAACCGGCACAGGCGACAGCTCGCAAAAGGCCTTAACCCCTTTGGCGCCCAAAGGTTCAATCCCATTGGCGGACGGGCTGTTTGACGCAAACACCGGGGAGATAAACACGGCATCGAGCGCATTGATCCCGCCGCTGTTCAGGGTTTTCAGGCTATGACAGGCGGCGGTGATGTAAAGCTGCGGATACTGGCGGCGTATGTCTGTGGCCGCCTCCAGATTACGTTCCGGCAAATGGACGCCGTCGGCACCGACCTCCAGCGCCAGATCGACATCGTTACCGATCAACAGCTTAAGCCCGCGTTGCTCGGCTATGCCTTTGAGCACGCGAGCATGGGCGGGGGCGTGTTTGTCACCAAAGCTGCGATAGATGATGCCGCAATCTGCGGGCAGGAGGCTGGCGACATCTTCCGGATGCGGGGTGCGCTCAGGGTCGGTAAAGAAAAACAAGGGCGGCAGATCGGTTGCCGGTTCATGACCCTGAGTCTTTGGGGCGTGGCCATTGAGATGTATCAAGGGGCTGGACATACGCGCGCTTCGGGCTATGTCTTTGGCCTTGTTCATCATATACGCAAAACGGGTTTTGTAGGTCATGGTCATCAGTACCCAACCGGCGGCATCGGCCGTCGCTTACGCGCGCATTGTAGCGCAAATGTCGAAGGCCTTAAAGCTTGCTGGTCGGCCGTCGGATGCTGCGCGCTTGACCGCCGTGTCCAAAAACCAGCCCTGGGAGGTGATTGAGCCGGTACTATTGGCCGGACACCGCACCTTTGGCGAGAACCGTGTGCAGGAGGCGATCGAGCGCTGGGAGCCGGCGCGGGATGATGTCTATAGCGGTCTCGATCTGCGCCTGATCGGGCCATTGCAGTCGAATAAGGCTGAAGAAGCGGTTGGGTTTTTCGATGTGATTGAAACGGTTGATCGCGATAAAATCGCCCGCGCCATTGCTGATGCGGCGCAAAAAAAGGGCCGCTGTCCGCGCCTGTTTGCACAGGTCAATATTGGCGAAGAGGTTCAAAAAGCAGGGATTTTACCGAACGAGGCAGATACATTTTTGCAAAAAACTGTGCGTGACTATGGCCTGACTATCGAAGGGCTGATGTGCATCCCGCCGGTCGATGGCCCCAAAGGCCCCTATTATGCCCTGATGCAAAAGATCGCCGCGCGAAACGGGATCACGCACCTGTCCTATGGCATGAGCGACGATTTCGAGGTCGCCTTACGGTTTGGATCGAACGAAATTCGTGTCGGTACGGCAATATTTGGTAGCCGCTGAACAGACTGACCAACCTTCACGCAGATTTGATCTCAATCGCACTGTCCGGTTCGGCCAGCTCCAGCAGCATCAGAACATCCTCGATTTTCATCGCCACACAGCCCTCAGTGCCGACATATCCCTCACGCGCGACGTGGGCAAAGATCGCGGAACCATGCCCCGCCACGACCGGATCGTCATTATAACCCAGCACAATAATGACATCATAGACATGGTCTTCGCGCCAAAGGCTTTCCGTGCGGCCCTTATAGGGCAGTTTGACCGGCTGATTGTAGGCCTCATCGGCCGGATCGTCGCACCATCCGTCATCGGGCGTAAGCGCCACAAGCGGCAGCACGGTCTTGGGGGCGGGGGTACGGTCAGGCCGGTAATAGACAAAGCGGATCGGCCACACCCCCAGCGGAGAGCGCAAATCGCCTTCTCTTTTATCCTCGGCGGCAATAACGCCCTCTTTCCCCAGCGCGCAACGCACCCTATGTTGGTTTAGAACGACCTCGCCGCGGTTTTGCTCTGGTATATCATGGGCGGTTGCGGTAAAAATCTTGACCATTTCGTCACTATTGTTGGCAAAACTCAAAGAAAAATAAGTTACAGGAATATGGTGCAACAAAAAACCCTGCTTATAGTTGATGACGACGATGAACTGCGCGAAGCTCTGGCTGAACAGCTTGAGCTGCACGAAGAGTTCAAAGTGACCCAGGCCAATAACGGCACCGAAGGCATTCGGCTGGGTAAGACGATCAATGCCGATATCATTTTGCTGGACGTTGATCTGCCGGACATGGACGGGCGTGAAGCGTGTCGCCTGCTGCGCAAATCGGGCCTGACCACGCCTGTGATCATGCTGACCGGGCAATCGACCGACTCCGATCAGATTCTGGGGCTGGACGCGGGCGCCAATGATTATGTCACAAAGCCCTTCCGCTTTGCCGTCCTGCTGGCGCGTATCCGCGCTCAGGTGCGCTCTCATGAGACGAGTGAAGACGCCACCTTCCGCATCGGGCCGTATGAGTTCAAACCGGCGCTTAAGCTGCTGATCGATCAGGCTCAGAAAAAAGTCCGCCTGACCGAGAAAGAAACTAATATCCTCAAATATCTCTATCGGGCGGGCGGTAAGCCGATCACGCGCGAAGAACTGCTGACCGAGGTCTGGGGCTATAATGCCGGCGTCACCACCCACACGCTGGAAACCCACGTATATCGTCTACGTCAGAAGATCGAACCCGATCCGGCCAATGCGCGGCTGCTGATGACCGATGCAGGCGGGTACCGGTTGCAGTTTTAGTTACTCCGTTAAAAGTCTCTCGCTTCGCTCAGTGTACTTTTAACGGTATCAATATGGTCCCGCAGGTTAAGCCTGCGGGATTTTTTGTAGCTATTCTTCTGTAAGGGACGCCTGATGCTCTGCATCGCCCGCTTCGTCCATGACGTACCAGACAAACCAGGTGGCGTCTTCGATTTTGCCGCCGCTGGCCAGATAGGGCTCAACGTGGGCGGGGAAGGCTTCGCGGATTTGCTGATGAAAATCAAAGTGCTGTTGCAGGTCGGCCATTTCCTGATGGGACAGCTCAGCCGCCATGCGCACGCGCACTTCCCACGGTAAATCGGGCGGCACCATGGCTGCCGGGTCGGCATCCACCCAGTCACATTCACCGATACAGCCGGGAATGCGCACTTGAAGCTGCCCGCCTAAGTTCAGCAGGTTCATGTCCGCCGCCGCCTTGACGACTTGGGGGATGTCTTTGACCCGCCATGCATATTCGCCGTGCTGAACATCAGCCTTGGCTAAGATATGGGCGGGCAATTGGGCTTCTAGAGGGGTATCAGTCATTGTGTGGCCTTCAATTAGAACCTCCCCTGATTACAGGGGAGGGTGGCAGACGATCCCTTGGGATCGGATGACGGGTGGGGTTAATAACCCCCTCTGTCGCTCGCTTCGCTCACAGACAGCTCCCCCTGCATCAGGGGGAGTTCTTAAAAGTTAAATCGTAAACTCTACCTGTATGGGGGCATGGTCAGAGGGGCGTTCCCATTCGCGCACCCAGTCGTGGATTTTGGCGGTAATGTCGCCGGTGGCGCGGGCTTTGAGTGCCTGATTAAGCAGGATGTGGTCGAGCCTCAGGCCGCGATTTGATTTACGGAAATCGGCAGAGCGGTAGCTCCACCAGGTAAAAATTTTCTCAGGCAGCGGATAGGCGTCGCGGAACGGATCATACAGGTCGCCGGAAGTTATAAACTCACCAAACGCCTCGATCTCCTGCGGCGTGTGGCTGACGATTTTGAGCATCTGGCGGTGGCTCCAGACATCAAACTCACCGGGGGCGATGTTAAGGTCGCCGCAGATCAGCAGCGGATGGTCTTTATTGCGGGTTTTCAGATGGGCGCTGACCCGCTCATAGAACTCCAATTTATGGTCGAACTTGTCATTGGCGGTGCGGTCAGGCACATCGCCGCCCGCCGGAATATAGAAGTTCCAGATTTCGACGCCATTTATGACAATCGCCTGAACGCGCGCTTCGCCCCGGCGGCAGAACGGCAAAAGCTCATTGGCTTCAAACGGATAGCGTGAGGCGATGGCGACACCATGCCAGCCTTTTTGACCGGCGATGTGAATGTGCGGGAAACCTATGTCGGCAAAGGCCTGACGCGGAAATTCATGTTCCTGGCACTTGATTTCCTGCAGGCAGATGACGTCGACATCAATGGCGTTCAGGAATTTGGCGATCTGCTCCATGCGCAGACGCACCGAATTGACGTTCCATGACACCACTGACAATCGCATAAAATAATTCCTAACAGACCACCTCCAAGCCTCGTCTTGAGGCTTGGCAAGCACGACCGTGCGCCGCCGCTAATGCGGCGAGCCTGCGCGGCTCCTGAGCGCATATAAAGAAAAAAGCCCGCTCTGCAAACAGGGCGGGCTCAAGGATTGGCATTTAACACGAAAGCGTAAGGAAATGCACACAAGAGAGGTGCGTGAGGGTCTGTAAAGCCGCTAACCTCAACAGGTCGCTCTCAGCACATGACGAAACCGTAACACCGTTACATATTTCCGCAAGCGCTAAATTCGCTTAATTGGCGTATCAGTTTTTGGAGACCGACGACTTATTGAGCACAAACAGCGACGGTTTCAGGGACGCGGCGGTATTGAGCGTCAGCAAATTTACGCGGGTCGATTTGCCCTGCGCATCTACCACCGTCCAGTCGCCAAGGGTTAGCTTACCGGCCTGATCGCGGAAGGTCATGGTGATGGCGCCCTCGACGTCTTTGCGGCGATCGCGGGCTTTCAGGCGGAAACCGTCGGTGGTGCGGGTGACTTCGGTGACGATCACGCCCTGATCGAGGCGAATTTGCTTCGACAAAAACAGCGACAACGGCGTGAACGACAGCGGGTACTGATCAAACGATTTCAGGCGCGGGTCCCACATATTGACGTTCTTGCCATCGGCCACGACCAGCACGGAATAGGGGGCGTCATATTCAAAGCGGATCTTACCCGGCCTTTGCAGCCACCACTGACCGGAGGTCACGCGACCCCGGAAATCGGTCTGCTCGAACCGGCCGGAGGCGGCGCTTAAGGCTTGCAGATAGGCGGTGGCGCGTTTGATGCGGGCCTGATCCTCAGCCGCAAAGGTTGGCACACGCACGAACGTCGTGCCGGTGGTCTTGTTCTGGGCGAGCGCAGGCGTGGCGGCAAGGGCTGCCAGTCCTGCGATGAAAGCGCGTTTGGTGTAGTGCGTCATAAGCTTACCCATAAATCCAAAATCATAATTATCGAATGCTTTATGTGCCGAGCGCGGCATTTTTTCGGCTTTAACCTTAGTCGCGCAATTTATTCCAAAAACCGGAACCACTTTTTGGATTGCGCTTGATTATGGATTTAGCGGTTTACGCCTGAATGGGGCATGAATAATCGGGTGGGCATATAGTTAGGTTGGCAAATTTTGCCATTGATGTTAATCTCCCCACATGACCACCATGAATATCTCTCTGCCAGACACGTTGAAATCGTTCATTGATGAGCGTGTCAAAGCGCGTGGTTATGGTTCACATAGTGAGTATCTGCGTGATTTGGTGCGCAAAGATGCTATCGAAGCCGACAAAGAAAAAATGCGCGGCCTTATCATTGACGGGCTGAATTCGCCTTTGGGGCGTCCTTGGGCGGAAACGAAGACTGAACTCCTAAAGCGCGCTAAAAACCCTCCTGAATGAAGCCCGTTATTACCCGCAGGCTTGTCGACACAGATATTGAAGCGGCATTTTCATATTATTTGCGCGAGGCGGGAGGCGCTGTAGCTTCTGATTTTGTTGAAGCCGTCGATGCGCTGTTCAGACATATTGAGCAGTACCCGGACGCTGGATCAAATCATTATGGTGAGCAGCTTGATATACCGGAACTGCGCCATCGCTTATTAACGCGATTTCCCTATGTCGTTTTTTACATCAGTCAGGCCGACTACATAGATGTAATTCGGGTTCTGCATCAGCAAATGGATATACCGGCGCAGTTACAGCCTGACATTTAACCCCACCCGTCTGCTTCGCTGCGCTTGCAGCCACCCTCCCCTGAAATCAGGGGAGGTTCTTAAGTTCCGGTTCTAGGGGCTTGCCCCTAGTGGCCTGGGGGTGGGCCGACGAGGATATCGCGTTTGCCGACATGGTTGGCGGGGCCGACGACGCCTTCCAGTTCCATCTTTTCCATCAGGGAGGCGGCACGGTTATAGCCGATTTGCAGTTTTCTCTGGATGTAGGAGGTCGAGGCTTTGCGGTCGAAGGTGACGTAGTAGACGGCCTTATCGTACAGGTCGTCGCCGGAGCCGCCACCTTCGCCCATGCCGCCATCGCCGCTGCCCTCACCGTCATCATCGCCGCCAGCAGTGATGTCTTCGAGGTACTGCGGCGAGCCTTGCGAGCGCAGATATTCGGCCACGGCTTCGACTTCATTATCGCCGACAAACGGGCCGTGCAGACGGGTGATGCGGCCACCGCCAGCCATATAAAGCATATCGCCCTGCCCCAGCAGTTGCTCAGCACCCTGTTCCCCCAGAATGGTGCGGGAGTCGATTTTTGAGGTCACCTGGAACGAAATGCGGGTCGGGAAGTTGGCCTTAATGGTGCCGGTGATAACGTCTACCGACGGGCGCTGCGTGGCCATAATCAGGTGAATACCGGCGGCGCGGGCCATCTGAGCCAGACGCTGAACGGCGCCTTCGATGTCCTTACCGGCCACCATCATCAGGTCGGCCACTTCGTCGATGATCACGACGATGTAGGGCATGGGCTCAGGCACCATTTCCTCGGTCTCGAAGATCGGCTGGCCGGTTTCATCAAAGCCGGTCTGGACTTTACGGATAAAGTTCTTGCCCTCAGCGGCGGTCGCTTTGGCGCGTTCATTGAAGGACGCCACGTTGCGCACGCCGATCTTGGACATGCGGCGGTAGCGGTCTTCCATCTCCTTGACCGTCCATTTGAGCGCGACTACGGCCTTTTTCGGGTCGGTCACCACGGGCGCGATCAGGTGCGGGATGCCGTCATAGACCGACAATTCCAGCATCTTGGGGTCGATCATAATGAACTTGCACTGCTCCGGATCGAGGCGGTACAGGATCGACAGGATCATGGCATTGACCCCGACCGACTTGCCCGAACCGGTGGTCCCGGCGATCAGCAGGTGGGGCATTTTGGCCAGATCAGTGACATAGGGCTCACCGCCGATATTTTCACCCAAAACCATCGGCAGGATGTGACCGGCCTTTTCAAACTCGGCGGAGGCCAGCATGTCGCGCAGGTAAACGGTTTCGCGCACGGCGTTGGGCAGTTCGATCCCGATGGCGTTACGGCCCTGAACGATCGAAACACGGCAGGAGCGGGCGGACATGTTACGGGCGATATCATCGGCCAGAGCCACGACGCGCGCACCTTTGACACCCGCGGCCGGGGCCAGTTCGTAAAGGGTGACGACCGGGCCGGGCCGGATCTGATCGATCACGCCCTTGACGCCAAATTCAGCCAGCACGCTTTCCAGCATACGGGCGTTTTGGCGCAGAGCATCTTCGTCAAAGCTGGTGGCGCGGGGCTTGGGTTTTGACAGAATATTCAATTCCGGCAGACGGAAATTGCCGGGTTTTAAGAACTCAAAGCTGGACTGGCGCTCATCGACCACCGGCTTTGGGGCCTTGGGCATTTTGATGGCGAGCTTGGGCTCATGGGACGTTTTGGGCGCCGGTGCGTAGTCGTCGTCATAAGACGGCATATCCGCATCGTCGTCGTCAAACGGGGCGGCTTCGCGGCTGGCGACCATCGGTTCGGTTTGAGGCGCCACATCAAATGGCGGGGTATCATCGATGAAGGTCTTGGTCGCCTTGGCTTTGGGTTTTTTGCGTACCGGCTCATCAAAATCGGCGTCCGGATCATGGGCTTTGACGCCGATGGTGGCGGCAAAATTCTGGATGCCAAAGGCGATCTTTGAGCCGATCTTCATGTAGGTGTCGCCGCGCAGGCGCAGGGCATTGTTAAAGCACCACAGGCCCAGACCGGCAAAGATGATGGCCGCGATGATGTCGCCATAGGGCAGCTTCATGAAATGGAACAGGCTGGCCAGCAGACCATGAAGACCTTCGCCCCAGAACCCACCCCAGCTTTGGGCCAGCACCGGATCGGGGTTGCCGGTATGGATGGGCGCCAGCGTCGCGGCCAGGGCCAGACCAAACAGGAATGACCAGAAACTATGGCGGCGCAGGAAATTACGGGTGGCGTCGGGGTCGGTTTCCATCATGCGCAGAAAGCCGAAATAGGCCATGAACAGCGCCATCGGCCAGGCGGCGACCCCCAGCGATTGCAGGCCCAGATCGGCGATAATCGCGCCAAATCCGCCCAGGATATTGTGCGGTGACTGCGATGAGGTCGTGTTCAGGCTGGGGTCATTGGCATCAAAGCTTACGAACGCAAACAGGCAGGCCAGACCGAGCAACATGACAAACGCGCCGCGCAGACGCGCCATAGGCACAGAGCGCCAGATCAGGCGGGCATGGGTTTCCAGTTGAGTGATAATCGTCGCGGTCAGGCTGGCCATAGGTTCAGTCGAAGGTTTTAAACGGATACAATGGGACTAATTGCCACGGATATGGTTAAGAGCTGTTTACGAAATCAAAAAAAGCCTATGGTTTTTTGACCTGTTTTCATCGGCTGAAAGTGGTATCAAACCGCTATGGAAAAAACCTGTGACGTAATCATTTCCGGTGCCGGCATGGCGGGCATGACCTTGGCGCTGGCGCTTGCGAAAAATGGCCTTAAGCCTGTGTTGATCGAGCGGCAGCCGGTAACGGATCAGCTTGATGCGGGCTATGACGGGCGGGCCTCGGCCATTGCCTATAGCTGTTTCCGGCAATGGAATGTGTTGGGGGTCGGGGAAAAGCTGGCCCCGCTGTCGTGCCGGATGGATGAGATCATGGTCACGGATGGCCATCTGCCGGGCGCGGCGACCAAAGCGCCTTTGCCATTTTATCTGCATTTCCGCGCGCAGGAAATCTCAGACCGCTCCGGCGATGAACCGCTGGGCTATATGGTCGAAAACCGCCATATCCGCACGGCGCTCTATAACGAAATTAAGGCGTCGGGGATTGAGGTCATCGCCCCCGCGACCATTGAAACCATTGAAGAAAACCCATCGCGCATTTCGGTGACGTTGAACACCGGCGATGTTTTAAGTGCGCCGCTGCTGGTCGGGGCCGAGGGGCGGCAATCGAAACTCAGAGACTGGGCCGGTATCCGCAATATCGCCTGGGACTACGGCCAAAGTGCTGTGGTGGTGACGGTGAAGATGCAGCATCCCCATAACCACGTCGCCTATGAGTATTTCCTCACCTCCGGCCCGTTTGCGATTTTGCCGCTGACCGATAATCGCGCCTGCATCGTCTGGTCGGAAAGCCATGATAAGGCCAAGGCCCTGATGGGCGTGCGTGATGAGCTGTTTTTCGCCCATTTTCAGGAACGGTTCGGGGAGTTTCTGGGTGAGATCGAGCTGGTCGGGCCGAAATTCATCTATCCGCTCGGTTTAAGTCTGGCCGAAGATATGTACAAATGGCGTTTGGCGCTTTTAGGGGATTCCGCCCACGGTATTCATCCGATTGCGGGGCAGGGGTTGAATCTGGGTCTGAAAGATGTGGCCGTCTTGGCCGAAGTGGTGATTGAGGCGGCGCGTCTGGGTGAAGATATCGGATCGGAACTGGTGCTGGAACGCTATGCCAAATGGCGGCGGTTCGACAATGTGACGACCTCACTGGCCACCGACGGGTTTGTGCATCTGTTTTCCAACAATAACCCCATCCTGCGACCTTTGCGGGGCTTAGGCATGGGCATGGTCAACCAGATCGGGGTGTTCCGGCGGTTCTTTATGGAAGATGCCGGGGGTGCAACGGGCGATTTGCCGCGATTGCTACAAGGCCAAGAACTTTAGCGCTTACCGTCAAAAGTACACTGAGGCGCAGCCGAAGGACTTTTGACGGAGTTTCATTACCCTTTTAGAGGCTCGAACTTACGGGCCTGATCGACCAGCATGATCGGCACGCCGGAGCGGATCGGGAAGGCCAGACCGGTGGTTGGGCTGATCAGTTCCTGCGCTGTTCGATCATAGGTCAGCGGACGGCGTGTGACCGGGCAGACCAGTACCTCCAACAGGCGCGGATCGATCTCGATATTCGGTTTTTCGGTCGTATCGGTCATGCAGCTACTCAGCTAAATAGGATGGAGGACAGGCGGCGGCGGCCGGATTTGGCCAGTTCCGACATCTGACCGATGGCAAAGAAAATCTTGACCAGATAATCGCGGGCGGCGCTGTCGTTCCAGTCAGGCGACGCCTTGATGATGGTCAGCAGTTCATCGACAGCCTTTTCCATATCGCCGTGGGCCGCGAGGCCCCTGGCCAGATCAAAGCGGGCCTGATGGTTGGCCGGATCAGCACTTATGGCATCATAGAGCGGCGACAGATCGGCGGGTGCATCTTCGGCCAGCTCAAGCGCGGCGCGCAGGCTCAAAATATCGCTGTCCTTGGTATCAGCGGGGGCCATATCGAGGAAGCCCTTGGCCTGTTCCGGTTCACCGACCTTGAGGTAGAGGCGCGCAACGCCCGCTATGGCTTTCAGGTTTTGCGGGTCTTGCTCCAGCACGAAACTGAAGGCTTCCATAGCGCTGGTGACATCGCCTTGGGTGGCCGATTGCGCGGCCAGTTCGAGCGCGTCATCAATGGTCGGGCCATCACCTGCACCGCCGACACCAAGGCGTTCAATAAAGGTGCGCAGTTCGGATTCGGACTTTGCGCCTAAAAAGCCGTCCATCGGCTTACCGTCCACAAAAGCATAGACGGTAGGGATGGATTGCACGCGCAACTGACCGGCGATCATCGGGTTTTTATCGACGTCGATCTTGACCAGCTTAACGGCACCCTTGGCGTCCCTGACGACCTTTTCGAGCGCGGGCGTCAATTGCCGACACGGCCCGCACCAGGTCGCCCAGAAATCGACGATTACCGGACGGATTTTGGATTCTTCGATGACGTCGGCCAGAAAATTGGCGTCGGAGCCGTCGATAATAAGGTCGCTGTCGGCCATTGGGATACCTGTGAATTGGAAAGCTTGTTTACATCAAGATGGGGTGCGGCCGCAACCGGTGCAAGGGTTTAAGTGGTGGCCTTAGCTAATCGGACGGGCTTCAACCTGATCAAAATCAAAGACCACCAGATCCGGCCCCAGATGGGCAATAAATGTACGGAAATCGGCCTGAGATAAGGTGGTGGTGGCGGTATTGACCAGCGGATGAAAGTTGACGTGATCGGCGTCCGCCAGATGTTTATCCAGAATAAACTGCACACGGTGGTCGGGATCGTTGATAAGGCCGAGCGCCGTCACCGATCCCGGCCTGACGCCCAGCGCGTCATAAAGCCGGTCTTCTGACCCGAACGACAGCCGCCCTGAGCCGATATATTTTGGCAGGGCCTTGAGGTTAATCTGGGTCGATTGTTCAGCGCTGATCAGCCACAGTTTGCCCTTATCGTCCTTTAAAAACAGGTTCTTGGTGTGCGCACCGCGCAGGGCGGCCTTGATGTCATCGCCTTCGCCGACCTTGAAAACGGCTTCGTGTTCGAGGGTTGTGGTATCCAAACCGAGATCATCAAGGATTTTCAAAAGGCTGTCTTGGGTATGTGGCATTTTCGCAGGTTGATTTTCGCTAAGGGTAATGGTTTGAAAGGTCATTACATGAGTGTACCGCATTAGGGAATTGGCCAATGGAATTAGAGTGCTTCAGGATGCAGGATCCCGCGCCGGAAATCGTGCCCGGACGGCCCGACCGCGCCTGGATGGATAGCTTTCAATCGCGCTTTCCTTACCGCTGCCTGCCGCTGACCATGGCCAATACGACGGGCTGGGAAATCCTGTGTCCGGTTGATTTCATGGCCGAATGGAACGGTGGTCCGCGCAACGAAGACCTGAAACTGACCCCGCTCGATCCCACCGACAGCCTTGGCCATTTCGTGCAGTCGCATTTTACGCACGGTATTTTGACCATGCACACGGGCTATTTGTTTCGCACGCCGCCGGGTTGGGCCGTGTGGTGTTCAGGCGCACCCAACCATGTCAAGGACGGGGTTCAGGCGCTGGAAGGCCTGATCGAGACCGACTGGTTGCCGTTTCCGTTTACGATGAACTGGATCATGACGCGGCCGGGTCGGGTCTATTTCAATAAGGGCGAGCCGTTTTGCTTTATCAATCTGGTTGAGCATCAAAAAATGGACACGGTGCAGCCGGTGCTGAAATATCTGGATGCCGATCCGGAGCTGCTCAAGCAATATCAGGTCTGGACCGAAAAGCGCACCGAGTTTAATGCCAAGCTGGAAGAACGCGATCCGGAGACGATGAAACAGGCCTGGCAGCGCTTTTACTTTAAGGGCGAAATTCCGGTCGAAGACGCTGATGCACCGGCAGAGCATATGGTGCGTCGCCGCTTGAAATCAGCGATTGAAGCCCCGCGGCCAATTAATAGAAAGCGTTGAAAATGCTTTTTATAGTCACGCCGACTGCTTTTGTTTTTGGTATTGTTGGCGCACTCATTTTCTTTCCTTGGAAAAATAAAGAAGCGCGTATCGGCCTTCCGAAATTACTTCTTTTGCTTATAGCTCCGTTTTTAGCTTTTCTTTGGGGGCGTCTATTTGGAGTGGAGCCAGGGACGCTTACAAATTCTCAGTGGATGTCAGATATTTTAATCGTTCTACCGATTGTAAGTATAATTCTTACAATTATAGTGGCTTACTACACCAAAGGAATGCGCGCATTTACAGCTATGTCAGGAATAGCGGTAACGGCTTTTACTATGTTTATGTGTTTGCTATCAGCAATGGCTGTTAGTGGTTCGTGGATATGATCTCAATTCCTCCTCCCTACGCAGTGGGGAGGTGCCGAGTTTACGAGGCGGAGGGGTATAGGTAAGCCGAGCGTACCCCTCCGTCACGTCGCTTTCGCTCCGTGCCACCTCCCCGCAAAGCAGGGAGGAGATTTAAGCAATCGCCGCTAAAATCTTTTGTGCCGCCTCAATCGGATCAGCGGCTGCGGTGATCGGGCGGCCGACCACAAGGTGAGACGCGCCGTCGCCTAGCGCCTGTTCCGGCGTGGCGATGCGCTGCTGGTCGTTGGCAGCGGCCCAGATCGGGCGCACACCGGGGGTCACAATCAGAAAATCTGCGGGCACGCGCGCGCGGATGATTTTGGCTTCCAAGGGCGAGGCGACCACGCCGTCCATGCCGCACTCCAGCGCCTGATCGACACGTTTCAGCACCAGATCGAGCGCTTTGTCCGTATACCCCATTTCCTTAAGATCGGCATCGGTTAGGGTGGTCATGACGGTGACGCCTAAAAGCTTGGTCTTGGACGACCCGCGCCCTTTGACGGCGGCACGCATCACTTGCGGCTCGGCATGAACGGTCAGGAAATCACAGGCCCCCAGTGAGGCGGCGCGCGCCGCCCCTTCGACCTGAGCGCCGATATCGTGCAGTTTCCAGTCCTGAAACACCATCTTGCCCTGATCGCGCAGTTCGTAGGCCAGTTTCAGACCGCCCTGCGCCATCAGGGTCAGGCCGATCTTGAAAAAGCTTACCTGATCGCCCAACCGTTTGGCCAGATCGCGGGCACCATCAAGGGTCGGTTCATCGAGAGCGACGATAAGACGCGGATCAGCCTTGATCATGGGGGAATCCTCAAAGTTTCTGCTGTAACCGAACGGTGGGATTTGATAGGGTCGCGAAATCCCTGCTTCGCCTTATCAAAATTCGGGTCACCCATGAACCTGGTTGAGTTTTACGTCAACTTTTTTATCACCCTGTTCGCCCTGCTTGACCCGATTGGCAATGTGCCGATTTTCGCGGCGGCGACGCGGTCGCACTCAAAATCGACGCGCAAGTGGCTGACCTTTTATATCGCGATATTTTCGGCGCTGTTTTTAAGCTTCTTTTTCTTTACAGGCCTGAAACTGCTGCAATTTTTCGGCATTTCTATGGATGCCTTCCGCATCGCGGGCGGCATTTTGCTGTTCCTGTTGGGCCTTGATATGACGCGCGGCGACTTTTTGGCCATGTTCGAAGAGGTCGAGCACGTCAATGAAAAGCCGGACGCAGACAAGCAGGTCAAAATCCTGACCGGGCGGGCGTCGGCCAATATCAGCTTTGAAAAGCTGGTGGTGCCGTTTGCAATACCCCTGCTGATCGGGCCGGGAGCCATTTCGACCGTTATCATTCAGGCCGGGGAAGCTCAAAAATATGGCTGGGCCGGGATGTTGGTCGGTCTGGGGGCAATTTTGTCGACGGCTGTGGCGATCTTTTTGACGTTCTTTTTTACAGGTACGATCTCAAAACTGCTGGGCCGGGTTGGCATGGTGGTGGTGATTCGTGTGCTGGGGCTGATCCTGTGTGCGCTGGCGATCCAGATCATTATCTCGTCCTTAAGCGTCATTACGCAGGACATCATCACGCCCGCCGCTGCCCACCCTTATGCGACGGCGCATGGGGCGTAAATTCAGAAACCTTTAGCGGTTGATCTTACGCAGGCGCTCGGAGGCCAACTCCAGCGTCCAGTCATCGGGCAGAACCTTGAGCACCGCCGCGGCAACCTTATTAGGGGCACCGGGCACGCACGCCGCACGATTGGCCTCAGCCGCCAGATAGCCTTCGCGCGCAACCTCGTCGGCCCCCATCCATACCCATTCCGGAAATGACTGCGACAGTTTTGAGCGCGTGCCGTTGACGTCATGGAACTCGGAGTAAGTCCAGCCGGGACACAGGGCCGAGACATGGACGCCGTGGTCGCGGGTTTCCAGATGCAGGCCTTGCGAAAACTTCAGCAGATAGGATTTGACCGGCCCGTACAGCGTATCGCCCGGCGATCCGGGCAGATAGGCTGCCAGAGACGCGACATTGATGATCCTACCAAACTTGCGCTCGATCATACCGGGCAGGACGCGGTGGGCCAGTTCGGTTGGCGCGTGCAGCAGAACCTGAAGAAAATGGCGGTGGCTGTCCCAGACATTGCCGACAAAGCCTTCAGGGACGCTATAGCCCGCATTATTGACCAGACCATCGACCTGACGGCCAAGGGCGGTTACGGCGGCCATCAGCTTTTCAGGGGTGGCCGGATCGGACAGGTCGCCCGGCACGGCAAAGGCTTCGACGCCAAAGCGCAGCTTAATCTCTTCGACCAGCTTTTCCAGCCGGTCAGCCCGCCTGCCGGTGACCACGACGTCCCAACCGTGTGAGGCGTAGACGCGGGCGAACGCCAGGCCGATACCGGCGGAAGCCCCTGTGATTAAAACCAGACGTCGTGACACGGATACCTCAGATATTATCAATCAGATCGGCCACGGTGATTTTGGCCAAAGCCCCGGACGCCGCACTATTGGCGACCTTCATGGCCTCATTGACCGCCTTGGGGATGGCTTGCCCGACGGGGCAGCCCTTGGCGCCGGGAGGGGCGCTGCCCAGATGCGCGCAGCCATGCACGGCGGACAGAACTTCATCCAGATGAATGGCATCGGCTTTTTTCAATAGCCATGCCCCGCCGGAGACCCCTGAACAGGTCGCAACCAGACCGGCCTTGGAAAGCTGGGTCGTCATGCGGCGGATGACCACCGGATTGGTCGGAATGGAGGCGGCCAGCACAGACGATGACACCGCCTGTTCGCGTGAATAGGCGCCTCTGTGAGCCAGATAAGCCAGCGTATGGGCGGCTACGGGAAATCTTTGACTGTCAGACATGATCAAAACATTGTTACGATAATTTTGGGCCGGTTCATAGTGAAAAGCAGGGAGAACGATTGAAACCATCTTAAAAAGGGCGTAATAGGCCCGCCGTTCAAACGAGGGTATTTACGTAGTGCGTGTGTGCGTAACGTAGTTTCCGCCCTCAGGAGAGTACACCATATGATCGGGGATACCCCAAAAGACGACGCCGCCTCCTCCGCGTCGCCAACACCCGGAGCTACTTCGGGCGAAACCGCTCCTCACACCGCTATATCTAAGGATGCTGCGGCCTCGAATAAAGAGGCGGCTGCAAAAACAGATTGCGGCGATGGCACCCCTGCGGGCGAGTCCGCTGCCTCTGGCCATAATGGCGGGCATGGTGGTGGCCACGGGGCTGCCAAAGGTGCCGGATTTCTGGCGCTTGCCATTGGCTCGGTCGGGGTTGTGTTCGGTGATATCGGTACGTCGCCGCTCTATGCCTTCAAGGAAGCGCTTCATGCGGCGTCCCATGACGGGGTAACCCGTTCTGAGATTTTAGGCGTGGTGTCGCTGGCCTTGTGGGCGCTAATCCTTGTCGTGACCGTCAAGTACGTCTTTTTCATCATGCGCGCCGACAACAAGGGCGAGGGCGGGGTGTTGTCGCTGATGGCGCTGGCCATGCGCGCGATGGGTAAGCGCACGCCGTTTATCTTTGTGTTGGGGGTGATCGGGGCGGCGCTATTTTACGGCGATGCGGTCATTACGCCCGCCATTTCGGTTCTGTCGGCGGTTGAAGGCTTGCGCACCATTCCGGGCCTTGAAGACTCAATCAGCACCCAGATGGTGATGCTGATTGCTATTATCATGCTGCTGGGGCTGTTCTTTATCCAGAGCCACGGCACGGAAAAAGTCGGGCGGTTCTTTGGGCCGATCTGTATGGTCTGGTTTGCGGTCATGGCCGCACTCGGTGTCGGTCAGCTCATTACCCATCCCGATATTATGCTGGCGATCAGCCCCCATTATGCTGTGACATTTCTGGCTGAGCACGGTCTGGCGGGCTTTATTGTGCTGGGGGCGGTGTTCCTGACCGTGACGGGGGCCGAGGCCCTGACGGCCGATATGGGCCATTTCGGACGCTGGCCCATTCAGGCGGCGTGGCTGTTTTTTGTGCTGCCGTGTCTGGCGATCAACTATCTGGGCCAAGGCGCTTTGGCGCTGTCGATGCTCGATCTATCGATCGAAAGTGGCGCACCGTTTCAGGAGCTGAACTGGTTCTTTGAGATGGCCCCGCTGGCGCTCAGGTTGCCGCTGGTGCTGCTGGCCGGGGCGGCGACCTTTATTGCCTCTCAGGCGGTGATTACCGGCGCGTTTTCCCTGACGCAGCAGGCGATCCAGCTTGGTCTCCTGCCGCGTCTGGATGTCCTGCGCACGTCGGAGACCCAATCGGGTCAGATTTTCGTGCCGCAGATCAATTCCATGCTGCTGATCGGGGTGTTGGTGGTCATGCTGAGCTTTCAGACCTCTTCGGCTCTGGCCCATGCCTACGGCTTGGCGGTGACCGGGACTATGGTGGTCACCACCGCTATGGCAGCCATTGTGATGCGTCAGATGTGGAAGTGGCGCTGGGCGCAGGTGCTGGCCTTTGTCATTCCTTTCATGATCCTTGATCTGGCGTTCCTGACGGCCAATGCCTTGCGCTTCTTTACCGGCGGCTGGCTGCCGATCCTGATTGCTACGGCCCTGTTTATTGTCATGGCAACCTGGGTGCGCGGTACTCAGATCCTGACCGAAAAGACCCGCCGCGATAGTGTGGGTCTCAATGATCTGGTCGACATGATGCAGGCCCGCCCGCCTCACCGGGCATCAGGCACGGCGATTTTCCTGACTTCAGACCCTGATGTGGCGCCGGTCGCCCTGATGCACAATCTTAAGCACAATAAGGTTCTGCATGAGAAAAACGTCATCCTGACCGTCAAGACCGCCAACACCCCGCGCGTCGCCCCCGAAGACCGGGTGACGATTGAAATCATCAATGCCGATTTCAAAAAAGTGGTGATTGCCTACGGCTTTATGGAAAGCCCGAACCTGCCCAAGGCGCTGGGTTTGTGCCGCAAACAGGGTCTGAAGTTCGACATCATGTCGACCTCGTTCTTCTTAGGACGCCGCTCGGTGGTGCCTTCGGCCAATTCCGGTATGCCGCTGTGGCAGGATAAGCTCTATATCTTCCTGATGAAAAACGCCGCCAATCCGACCGAATATTTCCATATTCCGCCGGGACGGGTGGTCGAGCTTGGAACGCAAGTGACGGTTTGATCGCACAAAAGTCCTTCGCTACGCTCAGTGTACTTTTGAGCGGGTCAATACTGTGAAAAACACCCTTGGGGCGGCCCAACGGGTGTTTTTCAGTTTTTATGAAGGCGATTGTTTGATACCTTAAGTCTCAACAACTTCGGGGGGGCAAATGATGCGTTATATTACTGGTTTGTTGTTGAGCTTTTTCGCTGTCTCAGAGGCGCAAAGCGCCAGCCTTAAACTGGAGCCGATCACAACTGAGGACAGTTGTGAATGTGACTGTTTTGTCGGCCTGTCACGCGCATCGGATAAGGCGGACAAAGAGGGATTCAAACCCACACTTGTTGAGTTCACCAGCAAAGCGACGCTGCGTCTTAATGGTAAGGCTGTGATTTTAAATCGAACAGAAACCAAGACCGCTACGGGCTGGTATGTCTATGAGGATGCAAGAACCAAAACTCGTCTTGAGCCCATAGTGCTCACCACCGGCAAGAATAAGTATGGTCAAGAGCTTTATTCTGGAAAAATCCGGGTTTCGCAAAATGCGCAAAGCGTAATTGTCGACGTGACCGGGGTCGATTATTGCAACTAGTGACGATGATCTTTAGCGGATGCGTCTGCATTAATCCTTGCATCGCGACCCCTGTGGCCTTAAACGCGCGGACATAGTTTGTCCCCTCTTGTTAAGGCGGTTTTGCCCCATGACCTCGGCCCATAAACCCTCAGTGAAAAAAGTCGTCCTTGCCTATTCCGGCGGTCTGGATACCTCGATCATTCTGAAGTGGCTGCAAACCGAATATGGTGCTGAGGTCGTGACCTTTACCGCCGATCTGGGGCAGGGCGAAGAGCTGGAGCCCGCCCGCAAAAAGGCCGAACTGCTCGGCATCAAGCCGGAAAACATCTATATCGAAGACCTGCGCGAAGAATTTGTGCGCGATTACGTCTTCCCGATGTTCCGCGCCAACACGGTCTATGAAGGCCAGTACCTACTCGGTACCTCGATCGCCCGTCCTCTGATTGCCAAGAAGCAGATCGAAATCGCTCGCAAGGTTGGCGCGGATGCCGTCTGTCATGGCGCGACCGGCAAAGGCAACGATCAGGTGCGGTTTGAACTCGGCTATTATGGCCTTGAGCCGGACATCAATGTGATTGCGCCCTGGCGTGAGTGGGAGTTTGCATCACGCGAATCCCTGCTGGCTTTTGCCGAACAGCACCAGATCCCCATCGCCAAGGATAAGCGCGGTGATGCGCCGTTCTCGGTCGACGCCAACCTGCTGCACTCGTCATCCGAGGGCAAGGTGCTGGAAGACCCGGCGGTCGAAGCCCCCGAATTTGTCTATCAGCGCACCATTTCGCCGGAAGCCGCGCCCGACACCCCGACCGTCTTCACTATCGACTTTGAGCGCGGTGATCCGGTGGCCGTTGATGGTGTGGCTTTGTCGCCCGCAGCCCTTTTGACCAAGCTCAATCAACTCGGCCACGACAATGGCGTCGGTCGTCTTGATCTGGTCGAAAACCGCTTTGTGGGCATGAAGTCGCGCGGCGTCTATGAGACTCCGGGCGGTACGATCCTGCTGGCCGCGCACCGCGGGATCGAGTCGATCACGCTCGATCGCGGGGCTATGCACCTGAAAGACGAGCTGATGCCGAAATATGCCAGCATCATCTATAACGGCTTCTGGTTCTCGCCGGAGCGTGAAATGCTGCAGGCCGCGATTGACTACTCTCAGGCCAAGGTAACCGGTCGCGTGACGGTCAAGCTCTATAAGGGCAATGTCACGATCACCGGCCGCGAAAGCCCTTACAGCCTCTACGATCAGGATTTGGTCACCTTCGAAGAGGGCAAGGTTGCCTATGATCACCGTGACGCGGCAGGCTTTATCAAGCTTAATGCGCTGCGTCTGCGGGTGGCGGCTAAGCGCGACCAGAGGGGATAAGTTTGGGGGTCTGGGGCTTGTGGCCCCAGCCTTTATCCTTCAATAGAAAAGCCCGGCCATGAGGTCGGGCTTTTCTATTGAACAGTAACTGCGGGGTCTCAGACCCCGCGCCCCATAAACTCAGCGCCCTCATGACCCTGCCCGTCGATCCGTCCAAGTTTTCTGCCTTTCTGGTCGCCATGTTCGTGATGGCGATCGCGCCTGGCCCCGCTAACCTGTTTGCCATAGCTACCGGTCGGTCAGGTAAGCCCGCCCACGTCTTTTCCGCCATAGCCGGATTGAATGCCGCCACCCTGATCTGGTTTATCGCCGCGGCCTTTGGGCTTCATCTGCTGATACTCGCCGTGCCGATGGTGTTTCAGGTCATCGCGGTTCTGGGTGCGCTCTATCTCGGCTGGATCGGGTTTAATACCTTCAAAGGCGGGCTCAATCTGGCCGGGGAAACGGTGGCTCTGCCCACAGCCGTTGCCTCAGATAGCCTGTGGCTGACGTTTAAACGCGGCTTTGGGGTGCAGATACTCAATCCAAAAGTTACCCTGTTTTTCAGCGCCGTCTTGCCGCCGTTTGTCGATATCACCCGGCCCATGCCTGCCCAGATGAGTGTTTTTGCCGCCACGACCATCGGCATGGATATGATTTCCATGACCGCCTATGGCCTTGGGGCGGTGGGGCTGGCGAAAGTGCTCAATGATCCGCACAATAAGCAAAAGTTCGATCTGCTGGTCGGCGTGCTGCTGATGGGGATTGCCGCCATGATCTTTTACCATGCGGCTCACGAGCTACTGATGATGCGGCCTTTATAAGTGACCTATTAAAGCCACATTGACGTATAAGCTTTGGGGGAGATAGTATAACCGCATACAGCGGGGGAATTTGACATGAAACCAATGCGTAAAATTTTACTGGCTCTTACAAGTGTTGCGGCCCTGACGCTCGCGGCCTGTGCGACGCCGACACCTTATCAGCCAGCCGACCCGAAATCGTCGGCCAGCTTTGCCCGTGGCTATCAGGAGCAGCGGATTGAGAGCAATCGTTACCGCCTGAGCTTCTCCGGCAATACCTCAACCCCGCGTGAGACGGTTGAAGACTATATGCTGTTCCGCGCGGCGGAGCTGACGCTGGAAAACGGCTATGACTGGTTTACGCTGGCCCACCGCAATACCGAAGAGAACAAGACCTATCGCACCACGGTCAGCCGCGATCCGTTCTACAGCCCGTTTTATGGATCTTTGTCGTGGCGCTATTATCAGCGCAACCGCTGGAGCCGTTGGGGCTTTGGCTACAGCGCCTTTGATGAGGTCGATACCCAGGAATTCCGCCGCTACGAAGCCAATGCCGAGGTTATCTTCGGTAAGGGTCCGAAGCCCGCCAATGACGCCATGGCCTTTGATGCCCGCGAAGTGAAGCAAAACCTTGAACCGCGTATTGTACGTCCGGCGGCTAAGTAATTATGAGGGATTTCGCAGGGGACTTGTCCCCTGCACCCCGATACTCAAAACTAATGACGGGTTCGCTCCAAGTGCAGGGTCTGTGACCCTGCTAAAAATCCGTGACTATGCCTTTGCGTTCCCAGTCGCCGTAGCGGGTGGGTTCTAAGCCTGCGGGGCCGCCCTCTTCGATCGCTTTTTGCCGGGCCTGTTCGGCGGCATCAGCCTGTGCGCGGCGCTCAGCGGCCTCGGCCAGAGCGCGCTGCGCTTGTGGCGTTAAAGCCTTAGCGGGCAAAGGTTCCGGCGTTTCGGATGCGGTGTCAGGTTTATCGCTGGCCATAGGGCGTGATCCTCTTGAAATCGCGGGGGGTCATCGCAATATCTAAACCTGAACCCCCATTCTCACAAGGAGATACCACCCGATGAACCCGTTTAAGACCTTTATGCTTCTGGCAGGGATGACCGCCGTGTTCGGCGTGATCGGCCTGACCTTGGCGGGGCCTACGGGGATGCTGATCGCTTTGGGCTTAGCGCTGGCGCTCAACATTTTCGCCTACTGGAATTCGGATAAGATGGTGCTTAAGGCCTACCGCGCCGAAGAGGTCGGGCCGAATGCGCCGTCATCGCTGGTGCGCAACTATTATGACGATATTGTGGAATTGGCTAAGCGGGCCAATCTGCCGATGCCCAAGGTTTACATCATCCAGAACGATCAGCCTAATGCCTTTGCGACGGGTCGCAATCCTGAAAATGCGGCGGTGGCGGCGACGACCGGTCTGCTGCAAATTCTGGATCGCGATGAAATCCGCGGTGTGATGGCCCACGAACTGGCCCACGTTAAAAACCGCGACACCCTGATCATGACGGTGACCGCGACCCTGGCCGGTGCGATTTCATCGCTGGCCAATTTCGCTATGTTCTTTGGCGGTGGTCAGGACGAAGATCGCCCCAATATCGTCGTCGTGCTGCTGATGGCGGTTCTGGCGCCGATTGCGGCCATGATCGTGCAGATGGCGATTTCGCGAACGCGTGAATATGACGCCGACCGTATGGGTGCCGAAATCTGCGGTGACCCGGAAAGTCTGGCGCGGGCCTTGAAGAAAATCGAAGCCTATGCGCGCGGGATCGTCAATCATCAGGCCGAGCACAATCCAGCTTCGGCGCATATGTTCATCATCAACCCGCTGTCGGGGCAGCGCATGGACAATCTGTTTTCGACCCACCCCAATACCGATAACCGGGTCAAGGCGCTATTTGAACTGGCCGGTCGCATGGGGGCCAGCCGTAAGCCGCAGGGCTATACCAGCGTGCCAACGGTTTAGTCGGGCGGTTTAATTGTTTTTGCAAGGTTGATGTGGAGCCGTCCTTTCCTGTAAAGGACGGCTTTATTATTCTCAGGATCTTCTTTTATGTCAAAACCGCGTTCTGCCCCGAAATCGGGTGGCAAACCTAATCCCCGTATTTCGGATGATGCTGAAACGCTGGATAACGATATCGGTTTGCGGGCGCGGATTGCCGCTCTTGACCTGATCGCGGCCGCACAAACCAAGCGCAACGGGTTTGATGAGGCCGGATCGTCGGCAGAATTTATGGCTTTGAGCGAATCCGAGCGCGCCTTTGCCCGCGCTCTGGCCTTGCTGGTACTGCGCCGGTTGGGTCAGCTTGATTTTATTATTGCCAAGAAAACCCAGAAAATGCCACCCGATGCGCCCAAGGCCCTATTGCGTATCGGCATGGCGCAGATTTTCTTCATGCAGGTGCCGGATTTCGCCGCCGTATCAACCACGGTCAAACTGGCCGAGCGCAATAACAATACCCGCCCGTTTAAGGGCCTGATCAACGCGATCCTGCGCGGTCTGATCCGTGAGGGTGGCCTTAAGGATGTCAATCCGCAACGGCTGGTGCCCGACTGGCTGTGGCAGCGCTGGAAGGCAACCTACGGCGAAGAATCTGCGGGCGGCATCGCTATGGCCCTGACCGAAGAACCGGCGACCGACCTGACCTTCCGCGATGTGGACGCACTTAAGGCCCACACGGAGGCGCTGGAGGGCGAAGCCATTGGCGGACTGACCCTGCGCTCCAACCTGCGTGGCGATGTGCGCACCTGGTCGGGTTATGACGACGGCGTGTGGTGGGTGCAGGATGCGGCGGCGGCGATCCCGGTCGCCTTGCTGGGTGATCTGACCGGAAAAACCGCCATCGACATCTGCGCCGCACCGGGCGGCAAGACCCTGCAACTGCTGGCCAAGGGGGCGCAGGTCGTGGCGCTGGATCGCTCCAAAAACCGACTGAAGCGCGTTGAGGAAAACCTGACCCGCCTGAAGTTCAGCGCTGAAACCCACTGCGTCGACGCGGAAAGCTTTGACGATGATCGGCAATTCGATGTGGTGCTGCTGGATGCGCCCTGTTCGGCCACGGGTACGTTCCGCCGTCAGCCCGATGTGCTATGGGCGGCCAAGCCCTCAGAAGTCTCAAAGCTGGCTGACGTTCAGCACCGGATGCTGGATGCGGTGGCTAC
Organism: Asticcacaulis sp. SL142; assembly: GCF_026625745.1. Taxonomy (NCBI): domain Bacteria; kingdom Pseudomonadati; phylum Pseudomonadota; class Alphaproteobacteria; order Caulobacterales; family Caulobacteraceae; genus Asticcacaulis; species Asticcacaulis sp. SL142. The sequence continues at coordinate 2,551,174 of NZ_CP113061.1, forward strand.
GCGCGTTAAACCGGGCGGCAGTCTGGTCTATGCGACCTGCTCGCTGGAACGCGAAGAGGGGGAGACTCAAATTCTGGCTTTCCTGCGTCGTCACAAAGACTTTACTACCGCCGCCGTTGATACCGCTTTTGCTCAGGACCAATTGGGCTTAGATGCCCGCGATGTGACGCCGGAGGGCTGGTTACGGTTGCTACCCCATCATCGCAAAGGCGGGCAGGACGGATTCTTTGTCGCGCATCTGAAAAGAGTGTGATGATATCCGCACTATTAGTCTTTCATTTACCATCTGCCGCCCACTGTCTTTAACCTGATACCATCTGAGACCGTCATGACCACACCCCTCATTTGCCCGTCGATCCTTGCGTCTGATTTTGCCAAACTGGGCGAAGAAGTGCGCGCTATTACCGAAGCGGGCGCGGACTGGGTGCATATCGATGTCATGGACGGCCATTTTGTGCCCAATATCACCATCGGGCCGGATGTGGTGAAGGCTCTGCGTCCCCACTCACATCTGCCGTTCGATGTGCATCTGATGATCGCACCGGTCGATCCGTATCTTGAGGCCTTTCGCGCCGCCGGTGCCGACATCATGAGCGTGCACCCGGAATCCGGCGCGCACCTGCACCGCACCCTGCGCCAGATTCGCACTTTGGGCGCCAAGGCCGGTGTCGTGCTTAATCCGGCCACCCCGATCGAGGGGCTGGAATGGATCATGGATGACCTTGATCTTATCCTCGTCATGAGCGTCAATCCGGGTTTTGGCGGTCAGAGCTTTATCGACGATCAATTGCGTAAGATTGAGACGATCCGCACAAAGCTTGACCGCGTCGGCCACCCGGCGATCCTGCAGGTCGATGGCGGCGTCAACGATAAGAATTACCACAAATGTATTGCCGCCGGGGCCACAGCCATGGTCGCGGGTACGGCTGTATTTAAGGGCGGCCCAATGATGTATGCCACGAACATCAAGACCCTGAAAGGCCTTTAAGCCGCCTATGCTGAATTACGAGTCGTCCAGCCCTGTAAGCCAGCAATCCGGTGCCCGCGTGCCGTGGTTGGCCGTGGTCAAGGCCTTTGCCTTAAAGCAGATCGGCGCCGAAGTGTTTGGTATGCCGGGCTATCGCTTTACGCTGGGCGGTGCCGCTGTGGACGGGTTTCAGGCCGCTCCTCATGAGGTGAGACCGGCCTCAAGCCAGATCGGCAAAGCCATTCTATCCGGGCGCTATGCCTTTGCGGGCGCGCGCATGAGCGTGCAGGGGTCCGGCGATCCTTGGAACCGGCCCAGCCCCAATCGCGGCTTTGCGCTGGAGCTGCACCGCTTTTCGTGGCTGATGCATCTGATGACGCAGGGCGACGCCGGGGCGAAGGAAGGGCTGCGGCTCTATATGCTGTGGCATAAGACCTTTCGCACCTGGACGCCATTTGTGTGGGGTCAGGAAATTCTGGCGCGCCGTCTGATTAATGTCAGCGTGTTTGCGCGTAAAATTGCGACCTTTGCCAGCGAGGAAGAGGCTGGCGTTATGGCTCAGTCTCTGGTGCAGCAGGCGCGTCATCTGCTGCGGCTGCCGCGCAACCTGTCGTGGTTTGCGCAAAAGGCGGTGGCGCTGGTGCTGGTTGGCTGCGTGCTGGGCGGCAAGGCCGGTGATAATCTGCGCAAGACCGGCTTACGGCTGCTGCCCAAGGCGTTGAAGCGCACCGTCCTGCCGGATGGGTGCCATGCGTCGCGCAATCCGGAGCAGGGCTTAAACCTGCTCTATGATCTGCTGCTGCTCGAAGATGCCCTGTCGCAACGCGGCCTGCCTCTGCCGGAGTACCTGGCCGACTATATCGAAAAACTGACGCGGGCCGTACGCACGCTTACCCACCCGGACGGATCGCTGTGTGCGTTTCAGGGCTCAGAGTCCTTGCCCGCAGAGCAGGTGACACCGGCTCTGGTGCATGAGGATAACCGCCCCAATGCGCAGGCGCGGGTCGCCACATTCCTTGAGCATGGCCGTTATCACCGGCTGAATGGGCGATCCTTGCTGGTATTTGCTGATGCCGGTGAGCCTAAGTCGGGGCTGCTGGGCTATGGCGCCTGCGATCATCCGCTGACGTTCGAGGTATCGGGCGGGTTTGATAAGCTGATTATCGGGCCGGGCTGGTCGCCGCCGCAGTCTGAGCGCCAGGAATTTCGGGTCGCGGGGGCTGCCAATACGGTCACCATCGGCGAAAGCGCCATCCTCAATCCGATCAGCGGCAAGTTTGCTGAACTGCTGGGCTTTACGCTGGAGGGCTTACGTTACCGCGTGCGCAGTCGCCGGGTGGAATCCGATGAGTCCGGCGCCCTGCTTGAGATGGAACACGAAGGCTGGCGGCCGAAATACGGCCTGAAACATGAGCGACGGCTGTTTGTTGATCCGCATAAGGACGAATTGCGCGGCGAAGACCGCTTGGTGCCGGTCGAGGCCAAGCCTGACCTGCCCATGGCAGCACCCTTCACGATCCGGTTCCTGCTGCACCCTGATGTGCAGGTGTCGTTGTCGCGTGACCGTAAAAGTGTTTTGTTGCGCGGTTTAAGTGGGCGCGGCTGGACACTGCGCCATGATGCCAAAGAGGTTACCATAGAGCATGGCAACCTGTTTGAAAAAGGCCAGTTGCGTAAAACCTCGACCGTGGCGCTTAGGGGCGTGTGCAGACTTGACGGCCCGACGCGCGTTCGCTGGAAACTAGCACCCGCCGATTAAAGCGTTGCAGTGGTCTGCGAAAACCTCATCAATCTGCGATACGCTGCTCACGTACTTAAGTACGCTGCGCTGCGTTTCTCGATCGCTAAGGCTTCTCGACTCACTGGAACGCTTTAATCGGATTGAATGGTAGGTGAAGGTTTAGCTCTAACTAACGGGTCAAGGGCCTGTGGCCCTTGTTGTCATCCGGGTGTTTGTATTGTAAACCGCGCGCAATTCCTCCCCCCACATATGGATGCCCCATGCCTGCCGCGCCTGATTTTCCCCCTGCACCCGATTTCGCCAAACCCGTCCGCGCCCTGATTTCCCTGTCCGATAAGACCGGACTGATTGAGGCGGCTAAGGCCCTGCATGCGGCGGGGGTTGAGATCATCTCGACCGGCGGGACACGGGCGGCGATTGGCGCGGCGGGTGTCCCGGTCAAGGACGTGGCCGATCTGACGCAATTTCCGGAAATGATGGATGGCCGCGTTAAGACCCTGCATCCGAAAGTGCACGGCGGGCTGCTGGCCTACCGTGACGCACCCGAACACGCCAAGGCCTTGACCGACCATGATATTGCGCCGATCGATATCGTCTGGATCGACCTTTATCCGTTTGAAGCCACCATCGCGGCCGGTGGCGCGTTCGAGGCGGCGATTGAAAACATCGATATCGGCGGCCCGGCCATGATCCGCTCATCCGCCAAGAACCATGGTTATGTGGCGGTGTGCGTCGATAAGGCGGGCGTTGATCAGGTGTTGGCCGCCATAGCTGAGACCGGCGGCACTACCTTGGCGCTCCGCAAATCGCTGGCGGCCAAGGCCTTTGCCCGCACCGCGGCTTACGACAGCGCGGTCTCGACCTGGTTTGCGGCGCAACTGAACGATGCGGCCCCTGAGCGCCTGACCATCGGGGCGGCGCGCATCCAGACCATGCGTTACGGCGAAAACCCACACCAGAGCGCGGCCTTTTACAAGACCGGTGAGAACCGTCCGGGTGTGGCGACGGCCCGTCAGCTACAGGGCAAAGAACTGAGCTACAACAATGTCGCGGATACCGATGCGGCGATTGAACTGGTGGCTGAGTTTGATCCGGCGACACACGCCGCCTGCGTCATCGTCAAGCATGCCAATCCATGCGGTGTGGCGGTCGGTGAGGATCTGATCAGCGCCTATCAGCGCGCGCTGGAGTGCGATCCGGTGTCGGCCTTTGGCGGGATTGTGGCCCTCAGCCGTCGCCTGGATCGCAAGACCGCCGAAAAGATCGTCGAGGTCTTTACCGAAGTGGTCGTCGCCCCCGAAGTTGATGACGATGTGATTGAAGTGTTTGCGGCTAAGAAAAACCTGCGTTTGCTGGTCACGGGTTCGTTGCCTGATCCGCTGGCGGGCGGTAATGTGTTCCGCTCGGTCGCTGGTGGCCTTTTGATCCAGTCGCGCGACACGGCCCGCATCACCCCGTCGGATCTGAAAATCGTCACCAAGCGCCAGCCGACACCGACCGAAATTCAGGACATGCTGTTTGCCTTTACCGTCGCCAAGCACGTCAAATCCAATGCCGTGGTCTTTGCCAAGGATGGTCGCACGGCGGGGATAGGTGCCGGTCAGATGAACCGGCGCGATTCCACCCGCATTGCCTCCTTGCGCGCCAAAGAAGCGGCGGAGGGATTGGGTTTGACCGACTCGTTGGCTAAGGGTTCGGCCTGTGCGTCGGAAGCCTTCTTTCCGTTTCCGGACGGTTTGCTTGAGGCGGCAGCAGCAGGGGCCACGGCGGTTATTCAGCCGGGTGGGTCGATCAAGGATGCTGATGTCATTGCCGCCGCCGATGATGCGGGCCTGACCATGGCCTTTACCGGCATCCGCGTGTTTAGACATTAAATAGAAAGGGCGGGATTAATTCCCGCCCTTTTACGTTTTACGGAGCTTTGATCTCACCAGAGAACGAGCCCTTGAAGGCCATAACCTCAAGTGGCTGGCGACCGGACGGGGCTTCCCGTGCTTGCAAACCTTCGGGCAGGGTGGCCGGATCGCCCTGATAACCGACGGCAATGGCCATGATTAGTTTGAGATTATCCGGCAGGTTCAGGGCCGTGGTCGCCTTATCAAACTCAACCCCGCCCATACCGTGGGTGATCAGGCCCATGCTGTGGGCCTGAAGCGCCAGCGACATCCACGCCGCTCCGGCATCAAAGGCGTGGGTGGCGACGGGGCGTTCACCGTCAAAGGTGGTCACGGCGGCGGTAAAGATCAAAGCGGCGGCAGATTTGGCCCAGCCCTGATTGAACGGCACCAAAAGTTCAACCATCTGATCAAATTCCGGCGTGTCTTTGAGGGCATAGATAAACCGCCATGGTTGCAGGTTTGACGCTGACGGTGCCCAGCGCGCGGCCTCAAGCAGGGTCAGAATATCAGAGTCAGTCACGGCCTTTTCCGAAAACGCACGCGGCGACCAACGCTCAGTGAACATAGGCAGGATCGAGTGTTGGGGGGTTCTGGGTGTGGTCATTTAGGCGCGTCCGATTGACAGATATGGGTAGGCAGGCACTATGATGGCAACATAGATTGAATTGCAACCGTGAATGTGGCGGTTTGTGCTGAGTTTATGGGGGCGTTTTGGATACGGTTAGCGCACGTTATCATAAGCTGGAACCCTATATAGAGGTTTTGGGCCCGAAGGATGATTTGCCGCGTCCGGCGATCATTCTTTTTCATGGCTGCGGGGGCTTGCGGCCGCATATTCACCTTTACGCGGAAACGGCAGTGCTGGCGGGGGTTCGGGCCTTTGTGGTCGATTCCTTTGCCCCGCGCGGTTGGGGTCGTTTGTTTGCGACCAGCATGGTCTGCTCCGGTGCGGTCTTTCAGGGCGATGAGCGGGCCGGGGATGTGCTGGCAGCCCTGTGGGGTGTAGCGCGACGGGCGGATGTGATCGCCGATAAGGTCATGTTGGCGGGGTGGAGCCACGGCGGCTGGTCGATCATGGATCTGATGACCCATAAACTGACCCGCAAAGGTGAAGTCGGGCTTACCGATCCCGATCCTTCGATTTTGAAATCCGTGGCGGGCTTGTTTTTGGTCTATAGTTACCTGTCGTTTCCAGCGCGTAGCATATCTAAGAACTGGCACTATAAGCCGGAAACCTTCGCGGTTATGGCCGATAAGGATCACCTGTCGGCGGTGAAGGCGGCGCAAAAAGTGTATCAGCGCCTTAAGGATGATGGGGTGCCGATTGAGACCCTGACGCTCAAGGCCACCCATGCCTTTGAGGAAGAAAGCTTTGGCAATGCGATCATGAAATATGATCAGGCGGCAACCGAAGCGTCTTTGCAGGCCATGATGGCATTTATCGACCGGGTGTTTGAATTTACGGACGTTGAGTTGTGACGACGGGGTTCGATATCGGCGGCCACTGGGCAAAGCTGATGCCGCACATAACGGTCTATGGGCCGGACGATGATGTGGCGCGTCCGGCGGTGCTGCTGTTTCATGGCTCCGGCGGGATAAGGTCGCACCTGCATGACTATGCGAAGGCGGCGGCGGAGGCAGGTTGGCGGGCGTTTGTGGTCGATTCCTACGGCCACCGTGGCTGGAAGCGCTGGTTTTCATTCATATTCGTCAGTACACTGATTTTATTTCATGGCCATGAACGCACGGTCGATGTCAGAGCGGCCTTATGGGGGGTGAAGCAACGTCCTGATGTTGATACGAACACGATCGTGCTGGCCGGCTGGAGCCACGGGAGCTGGACGATCATGGACCTGATGACGCTGGAGCCGGAGACCTCGGATCTGCTGCACGGAGTTGCGGGGTTGTTTCTGGTCTATCCCTATATCGGGCCAAAATCACGCACGCCGACACATGGCTGGCGGTGGTGGCCGAAGACAATGCTGATCGTTTCAGGTCAGGATCATATTACGGCCAAAGACTTTACCCATTCGGTGTTTGGTGATCTGAAGGCGCAAGGTCTGCCGCTGGAAACCAGAAATTTCGACGCGACCCATGCCTATGATGAACCGGGTTTTGCGATCGACTGGCCGCCGAACCAGCCGATGCGTCATCATGCGCAAGCCACCAAAGACACCATCGCCGCCTTTGTGGATTTCCTGAAAGGGATTTAGTGTTCGGCGGGTGCGGCGGGGGTCATGGACACCGGCATATCGAGCGTTACCTCACCGACCATATCAAATACCAGGGTGACTTTTTGCGTAGAGCCTTCGGTTGGGCGGGTGGTCAGGTCAAATAGCATGATGTGATTGCCACCGGGGGCGAGCACCAAGGTTTCGCCCGCCTTGATTTCAAACCCTTCGGGGACGGCCGCCATCGACATCTGACCGTCGGCCATCGACATAGTGTGGAGTTCGGTACGGGCTGCACACGTACAGGATGCCGAGATTAGACGCTCATTGGCATTCCCTTTATTCTCGATAGTCACATAGGCACCGGTATTTGGATTTTGCCCCAAAGGCGTGCGCATACCAAAATCGGTCAAGATAAGCTTGACGTGTGTTTTTGTTAAAAAAGCAGTGCCATATTCTGCAACTACGCTGGCTTGCTGTTTGTTGTCGCAAGCTATTAAGGTTAACGCAGCAAAAGCAAAGACGGCAAACTTTTTCATTGCTATATCCCTAATTCCAAAGGCCCATAATTTTTTTGGTTTCGGCTACCACTGGCGCGGCAACTTCATTGGCCTTATCGGCACCGGCGCGGAGCACGCGGTCGATTTCAGCCGGATCGTTTAATAGCCCGCGCAGACGCTCAGAGATAGGCGACATTTTGTCCACTACCACCTCGGCCAGGGCCGGTTTGAACGCGCCAAAGCCCTTACCGCCGAAATCGGCCAGTACATCCGCTACCGTCACGCCCGCCAAAGCCGCATAGATGCCGATCAGATTTTTGGCCTCCGCACGGCCCTCAAGACCGGCCTCTTCGGACGGCAATACCTCAGCGTCGGACTTGGCCTTTTTGATCTTGGAGGCGATGGTATCGGCATCGTCGGTCAGGTTGATGCGCGAATTGTCCGATGGGTCGGATTTCGACATCTTGGCGGTACCGTCCCGAAGCGACATGATGCGCGCCCCCGGCCCCTGATAAAGGGTTTCCGGCAGGGGGAAGTAATCGACCTTATAGTCGTGATTGAATTTCTTGGCGACGTCGCGCGTCAGCTCAAGGTGCTGACGCTGGTCTTCACCGACCGGAACGTGGGTGGCCTTGTAGAGCAGGATATCGGCGGCCTGAAGCACCGGATAGGTGTAAAGCCCGATCGAGGCGCGCTCTTTGTCCTTACCGGCCTTGTCCTTGAACTGGGTCATGCGGTCGAGCCAGCCTAGACGCGCCACGCAGTTGAACAGCCAGCCGAGTTCGACATGACCGGGCACCGCCGATTGCGGGAAGATCACCGATTTTGCCGGGTCAACGCCTGCGGCCAGGTAACAGGCGGCGATTTCGCGGGTTTGTGACAAAAGCTGCGCCGGGTCCTGCCAGACCGTAATGGCGTGCAGATCGGCGATCATGTAATAGCGCTCAGCGTCAAGCGCCTGCATGTCGGCGAATTTCTTGAGCGCGCCCAGATAGTTGCCGAGGTGAAGCGAACCGGACGCCTGAATGCCGGACAGAATGCGTTGCGTGGCCATGATTACTTTTGACGTTTCATTATGCGTTTAAGATCGGCAGGTCGAACCGCGCCGGTCAAGATCAGCAGACCGCCATAAACCAAAATGCCCGCGAAACAAACGCCTAAAATGGCGATTTCCTTAGAGGCGGCATCGGGCAGGGGGCTTTCAATTGCTGTGCGGAAATAGCTGGCGGCGGCGCAAAACGCACCCATGCCGAGGCCCGCTATGATTATTTTCAGCAGTGAGGCTTGTGCCTTAAGTGACGGTGACCAGGTGTTTCGGCGCATTAGGGTAAAGACCATCAGTATGACGTTCGACCAGGCGGAGGCGGAGGTGGCGACCACCAGTCCCGGCACGCCCATGATGGGATAAAGCGCAACACACAGGGCGACATTGAGGGCGACGGATACCAGCGCAAACTTCATCGGACCTTTGGTATCCCGGCGCGCAAAAAAGGCCGGGGTCAGCACGCGGGTCAGCACGAAGGCCGGAACGCCCCAGCCGTAATGGAACAGCAGCTTGCCGGTTTCCATAGCGTCATGGGCGGTAAACAGCCCGCGTGAAAACAGGCCGTCGATCAGGAAGAACGGCATGAACAAAAGGGCGGCGGCAGCGGGTAGGGTCAGGGCCATGGAAAACACCATCGCCTCGTCCATGGCCGTCTGGGCGCGGTCGTGATCTTGCGCCTGCACGGCTTTTGACAGGGTGGGCAGTAACGCCACGCCGATGGCCACGCCGACCAGACCTAGCGGCAACTGATAGAGCCGGTCGGCCACGCTCATCCAGGTGCGCGCCCCATCGACATTGCCGGAAAACCATTGCGAGACGAAGATATTGATCTGGGTGGCGGCGGCAGCCAAAGCTCCGGGCACCGCCAGTACGATCAGGCCCTTGATTTCGGGGCTCAAGGTCGGGCGGGCCAGACCGATTTTGGCGCCCGTTTTGCGACATCCCCACACCAGCAGGCCAGCCTGAGCGACGCCTGATGCGGCGGCGGCCCAGCACAGGGCGACGGCGGCATCTTGCGGATTATTACGAAACGGCAAAACGGCCAGCAGCATGAACAGGTTCATAACCGTGGGGGCGACGGCTGAGACTATAAACCGGCCGCGCGCGTTTAGAACCCCCGACAGCAAAGCGACAATGACCATGCACGGAAGATAGGGCATGGTGATCTGGGTCAGCAGCACCGCCCAGTTGAACTTTTCAGGGTTGTCGAGATAGCCGGACGAATAAACCGTCATCAGCCACGGCATGGCCAGTTGGATGATCACGGTCAGGACAATCGTAAAGGCGCTCAACGTCGCCAGCGCATCACGGGCCAGCTTATCGGCGGCGTCCTTACCGTCTTTCTCCAGCACCTGCGAATAGGCCGGGACAAAGGCAGCCGTAAAGGCCCCTTCGGCAAAGATGCGGCGGAACAGGTTGGGAAAGCTGATGGCGGTCGCATAGGCATCGGCCATGATCGTGCCGGAAGCCCCCAAAGCGGCCGTGACCACCAGATCCCGCGCCAGACCCATGAACCGGCTGATCAGGGTAAAGCCCGAATAGATCATCGACGACTTGACCAGTCCGGTCGATTTCGGGGCTTTGGATTCCGCAGGCAGTTCGGTCTGAGACAAGGTTGTGGCGTCCGTAAAATGAGCGCTCAGCCAAACCATAAAAGCTTTACTGCTGCAAGTATGATCGCGGGACGGCTTGAAAACGTGTCTTCAAGAAAGAACTTGGCAAATGCGAAATCCGGTTCTATACAGGCTTCAACATCGACCGGATGCCTTCGGGCTATCGGCGGCGGCCCATAGAAAGGCCAGCCGCTTTTTTGTTGCCTAAACAACAGCAAGGCCGGACTTATATATCGCGGAGACAGTACCTAGCGTGCGCGCCAAAACGACCGAAGATCGTAAGCTTATCGAGATATTCGACCCGATTGCCGAGGCTTTGGGCCTTGATATCGTGCGAGTGCGCCTGATGGGCTCCAATAAGCCCGACGGGGCGCGCCGGTTGCAGGTCATGGCGGAACGTAAAGTGGACGGTGACATCAATGTCGCCCAGTGCGCGCGTCTGTCGCGGGCCATTTCGGCCTATATGGACGAAGCTGATCCGATCACCGGCGAATATATTCTTGAAGTGTCGTCGCCCGGTATCGACCGGCCACTGACGCGCCTTAAGGATTTTGTGAC